>VSNT01000299.1 GCA_009774465.1 Lachnospiraceae bacterium | reverse complement strand
TAGGTACACAGGACCACCCCTTTCTTCTCAAATCTTCTCAAAGCGCTGCGGCGCAACAGCTTCGCGGTTTTCGTATTTTTCATGTTTTCTCAAATCCTGGCGTATTTTCTCGATGAATTGGTGTAAAAATTGGTGTAAAACCGGTGGGTGTTTCTTTTTACACCACAAAAACCCGGAAACCGTTGGGGCTGTAAGGCTGCGGGGTTTTGAACGGGCGGTCTGCGAACTTTTGAGAACCTATGCCGGGTAGTGGCGGATGCCAGACACTATCGGCACGACTCTCATGGTTCGGATCCTAAAGTTAAGCTAACAACTCAGCGCAGTATCTCGGCGGCAAAAACATCCACTTGTCCAAATGGTGTAAAAGTGGTGTAACTCATGAATCTCCCTTTTGGAAGAGAGGCGGCAAACCGTTGGAAACACTGGAATTTTGTGACCTCAACCGCTCTACATTGCATCTCCAGCGCCCGCAGATACACAGAACCACCTCTTTCTTCTCAAAAGCTCTCAAATCATTGCGCCGCAATGGGTTCAAGATTTTCGACTGTTTCATAACTTCTCAAGAAACGGCGTATTTTCTCGCTCAAATGGTGTAAATTTTGGTGTAAAACCACTCGGCACTTCGTTTTACACCACAAGACCCCGGAACCCCTTGCGGCTGTAAGGATACAAGGTTTCAAGCAGTGCGGCGGGCACTCTTTTGAGAACTTGTGCCATGTAATGCCGTTCTCTGATATGCGGCTAAAGTATTAGGAGATCTTAAAAGTCCCATTGAGCGCCATCACTGCTTCAACCTTTTTATCTCGGAACGCCTTTGCGTAAGTCTCCATTGTAGTGCGTATGTTCCGATGTCCCATAACATCTTGCAGAACCTTAATGTTGATATTCTGTTCGCACATGCGTGTACAGAACGTATGCCGCAGAATATGAGCACTAATCTTTGGAAGGTAGCACGGCTCACGTTTCTCTTCCAGCGCTTTTGCATACTCTTCCTTGTTGTAGGAGGTTGTGATACCTTGGATCGTGTCATAAACAAAGGATTGTGTGTAGACTTGTCCGTTGTTATTGAGGAAAACAAAATCGCTGTATCCATCCACCACAAATTTTTTCTTTTTCGATTTCCGTTTCCCACGCTCCCGCTGCAAAGCTGCCTTTACTTCATCGAACATCGGTATTTCCCGGAAACCCGCTTCTGTTTTTGGCGCAGATATCCTATAACGATAGTTGCCATCTTCCCCTTGCTTATAAAGCAGGGCGTGCGTTACATGGATAATACCTTCCTCAAAATCGCAGTCACACCATCTTAGGCCAAGGGCTTCTCCAATCCGCATTCCCGTGCCAAGCAACACTGTGAACAGGTTTGCCATCCTATTATATTTTTCAGAAGCGTAAATGTAATCAATAAAAAGTTCTTGCTGCTCTACCGTCAATGGCTCCCTGCACGCAGGGTTCAATTCTGCGGTCTTACGGAAATTGCGGAACGCATTTGACGCAGGGTTCACACGGATGATATTGTCCATTACAGCATTCTCAAACAGCTGATAGATAATGGAATGTGCTTTCTGAGCGGTGGTCGGATTAACCCCAGATTCGCTTACCATGATCTGATACAGTTTTTGGATTTCTGTGGGCTTTACTCTGCCGATTGGGCGATGTCCAATTACAGGCTTAATATGCTTCCTGTATATATCATTGTAGCAACAGCGGGAACTCTCCCTCAAATCCTTGCGGATATCCATAAATTGATCAAAGAGATCATCCACCGTTGTATGCTCAGCGTCCCTGGTCTTAATACTGTCATCAAGGTCCTTCAGTATACGTTTTTCCATATCTCGCAATGCCTGCGAGTCACGCTGTCCCTCCTTTAGCTTATCGGTACTCACCAGCTTCCAGCTATACACGGTATGCCGTTCACCTGTGCCATCAGTGTAACGGAACATATACTTCCCGTCTGAACGCTGGCTTTCCCCATTCCGTAGAACTCTACCTTTACTGTCTCTGCGTTTTTCTGACATAGTGACTCCTTTTCTGGAAAAGAAAAGAAATCTGACATAGCATTTTATTTTACCACATCAGATTCCCTTTTGCAAGTTTCAAGCCACAAGGATTCAGGTACTTTTGAAATCAGATACAACTGCTCTGATCAATAAATTTTTCAAACAATTTCCTTTTAATTTGTACGCGATTTCCATTCCAAAGGACAAAATCCGCATCTTTGTTCTCGTTAATGATTTGTCGAAGCTTATGCTCACCAATCCGGAAATATTGTGCAGCCTCTTCAATACTCAACGTATATCGTTCCCAAAATGGAATTTGATTCATCACTTTCATAACTACTTAATAGTACTATGGAAACCACCTCGAAAGGGCGGCTTTCATAACTCTCCTCTCCGATAGCGTTGATAAGAAAGCTATGAGCAACGGGCGGCGGCTGGCTGGACCGCTCCACAGGACTTACCTCCGCGGCTTTTCCGGCACCCCCTACAGCCTGCGGCGGGTTGGCTACCGCTCGGACCATAGCCAGGGTGGTGTATCATGATTCGGTATA
>VSNT01000298.1 GCA_009774465.1 Lachnospiraceae bacterium | reverse complement strand
AATGAGTGGTACGCCAAGGACACCTCGAAGAAGATACGGGCGGTATTCCGCAATAAAGGTATGTCGGGCCAGCGGTTGGCAGTAAACGCCCCCTACGGCTATATAAAGGGCGAGGACGGGCATCTGTTGGTGGACGAGGAAACGGCTCCTGTGGTGGAGTTGATTTTCCAGTTATGTGTTGAGGGCAACGGCCCCGGCAAGATTGCCCGGATGCTGAAGGAGCGGGAAATCCCGACGCCTGGGACAATCACGTTTCAGCGCACGGGCCAGACAAGCCGCTACTTTCCGGACGACCCCTGCCGCTGGAACCCCGCCACCGTCCTGAGTATTTTGGGACAGGACGCCTATTTAGGCCGGACGACCAATTTCAAAACCACCAAGCTCTCCTATAAGAGCAAAAAGACGGTCATCAATTCGCCGGATAAATGGGCGGTATTTGAGGGCACCCATGAAGCGATTATCGACAAGGAGACATGGGAGATTGTGCAGAAAAGCCGGGAACACCGCCGCCGTCCAACCAAGATGGGAGAAATGGGGTTGTTCTCCGGGCTGGCCTATTGTGCCGACTGCGGCGCGAAGCTGTACCACCACCGCAGTATCACGTTGACGAAAGAGCAGGAGAGTTACATCTGCTCAAACTACCAGTCAAGAAAGAAATGTACTGCCCACTATATCCGGGCCGTGGTTTTAGAACAGCTTGTACTCCAAAATCTCCAACGTGTTGTTGCCTACGCCCAGGAGGACGAGAACGAGTTTGTGCGGCGCGTGATGGAGAACAAGACCGCCGTACAGAGGGCAGAGCAGGAGCAGGCCAAGCGCAAGCTGGAAAAGCAGGAGCGGCGAATCAGTGAGCTTGACCGTATCATTCAACAGCTCTATGAAGATCGTGTTTCGGGGGCGTTGAGCGCGGAGCGGTTTGCAAAGTTATCCGGGGGCTACGAGAAAGAGCAGAAGGAACTGAAGCAGTCCGCAAAGGAATTGCAAACCGTTGTAAGCGCGATTGAAACCCAGGCCGTCAATGTGCAGAGCTTTCTGAAGATTGTACGGAAGTACACCGCGCCGACAGAGCTGACCCCGGCCCTGTTACGCGAGTTTGTGGAAAAGATCGTTGTCCACGCCCCGGACAAGTCCAGCGGCCATCGCACCCAGCGGATTGACGTGCATTACAATTTCATTGGCGAAATTGATTTTTCCCCGGAATACAGCCGGGTTAGCAGACAGACAACCGCATAACGCCTCTGCATCATGCGGTTGCCTACCATATTCCTGAAATGTTCTTTATGCGTACTGTCCATATACTAGGAAATTCATGTCAAAATCACGGAACTTATAGCTTGTGATTTTAGCAGTTTCTGTTAAAATCAAGTGAAAATTAGGAGAAATTTCGGTTGATTTCCTGAAGCTCTTGCAAATATACTACGCTTTTTGCAACTATGGTATGGTTTTCTGAAATGGCCCTCTAACAGAGTTTGGCTTCACAAATAGAGTATGATATGATTGTAGCCAAATTTGTAGCTATAAATTTATTGACTTATTTATTAGTATGCCATATAATATACTGCGAAAGGGGCGTGATAAGATGGATGTAATTCGGGGCGCTATCGAAAATACGGTTTCAATCTCTCAATTCAACAAGGGGCTTGCCGGCAGAATCTTTTCGGAAGTCAAGCGGCATGGCGCTAAGGTCGTGATGAAAAATAATGCGGCGGAGTGCGTTCTGATGTCTCCACAGGAGTATGTACAGCTCATAGATGAGGTCAATGATGCCCGCTTACTGGCTGAAGCAGCCGAACGAATGACGCATTTTGATCCCAATGCGCTGCTGTCTGACGAGCAGATCGATGAAGCCTTGGATTTAACTCCCGAAGATTATGCAGACACATCTGAGGTGGAATTCGAATGAGCTGGGAAGTCAGATATCTGCCTGAAGTATTGGATGACCTTCGAGCCTTGGATGGAAGCCAACGCATTCTGGTAAAGAAAGCGATAGCAAAAGTCCAGACGAATCCTCTGCCTGACACAGAAGGAGGATATGGGAAGCGGCTAGGCAATAAAGGCGGCACAAAGCTATCTGGATTTCTGAAAATCAAGCTCCGTGGCGCTGGTTTACGCGTGGTATATCAACTTGTCCGAAAAGACAATCATATGATTATCGTTGTGATTGGGGCAAGGGCAGATGATGATGTCTACAACATTGCTCACCAAAGAATCCAAGGTCATGGCCTATAAGAACCAGCCACGCAGAGATTTTCCAAATTCATTGCAACGCAGTGAAAAAAGCAGATACTATCTTCCGTCAAACAGAAAGATATGTATCTGCTTTTGCTGCCTCGAAGGCTCTGTCAAAATCGAGAAATAACCGCTAAAGTATCCGATTTTCCGTATGTCCCTACGGACATTGATAGTTTGCCCAGTCAAAATAAGATTTTAGGCGAATTTTGTAGATTCCCCTTGACGATCCTGCCTGGAGTATGCTATAGTGCAGATGTAGCGATTTTTTGCGAGATACTATGATAACGTCTTTTTTAAGACGCGCATGATGTCTCCCAAATAATGACCCGTAAAAGGGCTCGTAGCAAATCGCTACGGGTCCTTTTTTGTTGCCATTGCCCCCCGCATCTCCCCCACGC
>VSNT01000297.1 GCA_009774465.1 Lachnospiraceae bacterium | reverse complement strand
GATTGGGAGCGGGTGTTGACTGCCGGTGAGAAAAACGAAAGCAGACACTTAGGCACAGAAATCTATGGGTTGAGCAAGGCTGAAACGGAATGTCTGCTAAACTTATTTGACCATCGAAAAGAATTTATCATCCTGATTGACAAGAGCGGCGGCACAAAGTATGAATGTGAGAAAGAGCGTTTTGTCAAAGACATAGAAGCTCACTTGCTGGAGCATCGGGACGATACCACCGCAGACGCAGTTTTCATCCACATTATTGCAAACAATTTTGTGGATGGCCTCATGCAGATCATGTATCACTACAAGGGAAAGGAATGGGCGATTATGATTTTACACAAATTATCCAAAATGTATTTGTCGGGGATCGGTCTTTAGACCGGTTCCTTTTTTTATTGAACAATAATGAACTATCGTTCAAAATTAAAGGAGGAACAGCCTATGATGGCTCAACTAATCAAGCTGTATTTCAAAGGAAAGCCGAACACATCCAACACCGCAGTAAAAAAAGCGTATGCCTCACTGTCCAGCATCGCAGGCATTATCCTGAATCTGCTCTTGTGTACGGCAAAAATCATGACCGGGTTTTTCAGTCGGTCGGTTGCCATATCTGCGGACGGATTTAACAACCTGTCAGACGCAGGAATTTCACTTATGACGCTTTTAGGGTTTCAGATCGCGAGGTATGGCAGGGGAAGTACCCACCCGTTCGGTCATGGACGCTTTGAGTGGATCATGGGGATTTTTGCATCCCTTGCCGTGGTGCTGATGGGAGGCCAGCTAATCCATACTTCTCTCCAATCCATCCTCCACCCTCAAACGCCGTTATTCAGCGTAGCAACCGTAATCATCCTGGCGCTGTCCATCTTGGTAAAAGGCTATATGTATTTTTACAACCATCAGTTTGCAAAGGTTACAAATTCTGAAACGCTGAAAGCAACTGCCACGGACTGTATCAGCGATGCCGCCGCTACAGGAGCGGTTTTGCTCTCAACAGTAATCAGCCATGTGACAGGCTGGCAGATTGACGGCTACTGTGGCGTATTGGTATCTGCCTTTATTGTGATTGCGGGGACAAAAAGCCTTTGGGAAGTGCTGGGGCGGGTCATGGGCCAGGCAACCGACCAGAGTATTATTGACGACGTTCTGCGGACTGTCAAAGCATACCCGGAAATCGCGGCGGTACGGAATCTGATGGTGCATGATTATGGGTTCGGCTATTTTGTGATCTCCCTGCGAATTGAGGGGTACAGAAAAGACAGCGAACAGCTTTACAACGCAATTCACGAAATATCCTGCGCCTTATACCAGCAGTTTCATTGTGACTGTTTCATCCAAGTGGACTATCTCATAGATGACGATGGGTTGACGGCATATTTGCGGGATAAAGTCGAATTTGTTCTGCAAAGGTACAGCGGCAAGGTAAGCATAGACCATTTCCGGCTGATTGAAAGCGGCGACTATACCACAATTTCACTTGATCTTCTCTATCCTGCTGAACTGCAAAAAAGCGAGGAAGTCATTTGTCGGGAGATTGAAATGGAATTAGAGAGCGAAAATCCTCAATACCGTACAATCATCAAAAGTATTCTTCGGCGGGAGCGATATGGTTCCCACCGTCGAAATAAATCCAAAAATCAGGAGGACAACAAATGAATCAGCAAAGCAACAACCGAATCAGCATCATGCGGAACGAGCCGGTAGCGGCCTCGTTGATGAAGTTAGGCATACCGACCATGATCGGTATGCTGATCTCCGCACTCTACAACGCCATCGACGCCTATTTTGTCAGCGGCCTGGGCATGAGCCAGATGGGGGCGGTGTCTGTTGTATTTCCCATCGTACAGATCGTCATTGGACTGGGGATGATGTTTGGGGCTGGAGCATCGTCCTACATCTCCCGGTCACTTGGAAAGGGGGACAATGCAGAAGCCAATCGAACCGCATCCACTGCACTTTTTGCCAGCATTTTTGTAGGAGCGGTCATTATCGCAGGAATTATGGTATTCCTCAACCCTGTGCTGATGTCGCTGGGAGCGACCGACACGATTTTGCCCTATGCGAGAGCCTACGCCCAAATCTATGTGACTGGCTCCATCATCAATGTGTTTACCGTCACAATGAACAACCTTCTGACGGCGCAGGGCGCTACCCGGTTTACCATGATCTCCATGCTCACCGGTAGTATCATCAACATCATTTTAGACCCGATTATGATTTACGCCCTGGATTGGGGCATTGAGGGCGCGGCTATCGCCACGGTGATCTCGCTGGGCGTCAACATGGCCCTTTATATTGGGTACATAGCAACAAAGCAAGGTGTTCTACGGCTGTCGCTGCGGAATATTCGTCTTTCACCCCAGCTTTTGGGCGAGATTTTGAAAATCGGTATTCCTGTGCTTCTGTTCCAACTTCTTGCCAGCGCGTCTATGGGACTTACCAACAGCGCGGCAAAGCCTTATGGAGACTATGCTGTGGCGGCGATGGGGGCTGTGATCCGTATTATGACCGTTGGGACTTACATCGTCTTTGGCTTCTTGAAAGGCTTCCAGCCGTTTGCCGGATATAACTACGGTGCCAAGCAATTTGACCGGCTGAAAAAGGCCATCCGCCTTTGCCTGATTTGGTCCACAACATTCGGCATGATCGCGGCTATCATACTCTTTGCCTTTGCAGAACCAATTGTATCCATTTTTGGAACCGATGCAGAAATGGTAAATCTGGCAAGCAAGGCTCTCCGGCTGAACGCAATACTGTTTGTCACCTTTGGTTTTCAAATGGTATATGCAAGTCTTTATCTCTCCATCGGAAAAAGTCTGGTGGGTGGACTGTTGAGTTTGAGCCGACAGGGAATTTTCTTCCTGCCGCTGATCTACATACTGCCTCGGCTGTTCCAGTTGTCCGGGGTCATTTGGGTGCAACCAGCAGCCGACTTGCTGACAACCGCAGTTACCTTCATTTTTGCGATCAAGATCAATCGTGCTTTAACTGTAGAAACACCTGAATATCCACAAGGGGGTGAAACGACCTGACATTAGGTAAATC
>VSNT01000296.1 GCA_009774465.1 Lachnospiraceae bacterium | reverse complement strand
GACGATGTATGCTGTAAGCGATGTATTTCAAATGCATCAAATACAACGTACAGTCAGCTCATTTGCGGCAGAATGATATGACTGGTGAAAGGAATGAGGGAAATGGCTGAATTGACTTATACGAGAGTTGGAGACTACTACATCCCCAATCTGCTACTTGACCCCGAACCAGAAGCAGAGAAATTCTATGGCAAGTACGGCGATCTGCGCCGAGAGTACATCCGGGAGCATCGGACCGCGCTGTGGGCATCCCTGGTGAACAGCGGCAGACTAGACGATCACCTGACCACAATCGAGCGGCTGGCGGAAATTAGGATGGACAAGATGCTACCGCAGATGATGGAGGTCGCTGGTGCAACTGAGGAACTGAAAGCCCGCGACCAGATGGCGTGGTTAGGGTTGGTAAATAATTGCAGGGCCAGGGCCGAAGAAATTATTTTCACAGAACTGATATATATTTGAAATCCTCTGAATTTACAATTTTAACAATAAAAGGTCGTTGCTTATTTTGAGTAGCGACCTCTTATTGTCTGCGCTAAATGAGTCATTTTGATTTCACAGGTATTTCAATCTGCACGAGAGAGTCCTCAATCTGGTCGATTACGTTTATATTGATAACGGCTTCATAAGAGAATCCTGATAAAACAAGACCATGTTCTTTAACATAATCAAATATCCTTTGGTAACACAGCTCAGGGCTTTCCGCCGCGTCTCTATAAAACGCCCGCACATAATTCCCGGCTGGTTGGATGTGTAATTCATCGCTTTTTGTGGGAGACGGAATTTCAACAAAAAGTTTAGAATAATCCTCGAATCTTCCATTTTTCAGGCTATCTACCGTAATCATTGTCCCATAAGAAAAATCATGCAAGTTGCATAATTGGTACTTTTTCCTTTCGGCTGAAATTATCTCCACTTGTTTATCGAACGTAGTGTTTCGATTGATGTCCACGGTAACTAAACTGCGCGCCTTTTTCTGCACAATACCGATTTTCGATAAATCCATTGTCAATAATGTCTGCATATTCTGGCAATGGTAGGACAACGTTTTCCGCAGTGCCTTTAGATGGGCTATATTGCGGTCTATATCTTCAATTTTCTCTTGCATAAGCTGCTCCATGCTGGAGGCGCAACGGTTTTTCATAAAATCCTGAATTTCGCTAATTGGCAAATTCAGCTCCCGTAGCAGCAGAATTGTTTCCAAAACAGGACTTTGCTCGTAGCTATAATACCTGTATCCATTTTGGGGATGGATAAACGCTGGATGGAAAAGGCCAATTTCATCATACCACATCAGAGTTTTTTTGTTTATGCTATGCAGGGACGCAAATTGACCGATTGTGAGCAATTTTTTATTTTTCTCCATTTTTCAAAATACCTCTTGACTGTACAGTTACTGTACGGGTTATTATATCGCATATGCCGGAGAAACACAAGAAAAAAGGAGAAAAATAATGGAAAATGAAAACGCCTATAACAAGCCGGTTACGTTGGGGAACATCCTCAAATTCGCAGTCCCCACCATTGCAATGGCTGTCTTTATGTCTTTTTACACTATGGTTGACGGCCTGTTTGTATCAAATCTGATCGGTACAACCGCACTGTCTGCAATCAATCTGACAGCCCCTGTGATTCAAGTGATTACAGCAATTTCCACTATGCTGGCAACTGGCGGAAGTGCGGTCATCATGAAAAAGATGGGGGAGCAAAAGCAAAAAGAGGCAAGGGAAGATTTCACGTTCTTGATTTTAGTGAATGTGGTTGTTGGCCTGGTCATGACGGTGCTTGGGTACTCTCTGATGGAAACTATTTTTGGGAGCATGGGGCTGTCCCCGGAGGTCGCAGGCTATTGTACCTCGTATCTCAGCCGCTATCTTCTCTTTACAATCCCAATCCTGCTGATGAACAATTTTGCTCTGTATATGATCGCCTCTGAAAAAGCAACCCTGTCCCTGATTTGTTCCGTGACAGGTGGCGTACTGAACATCGTGCTTGACTATGTATTTATCGGCCTTTTGGACATGGGAATCGGCGGTGCGGCCATCGCCACGGGCCTGGGCTACTCTGTGACTGCCGTTGTAGGTCTGGTTGTGTCCGGAAACAAACAAAGCCTCCTTCACTTTACAAGGCCCGCTTTCCGATTAAGGGTTCTTGCAAGTGCAGCTACAAACGGATGCTCAGAAATGGCGACCACTTTGGTCATGGGAATCATTACAATGATGATCAATGGGGCCATGCTCTATTATGTTGGTGAAGATGGAGTTGCCGCCGTGACCATCATCACATATATACTGGTATTCGCAAGTTCCCTTTACACGGGGTATTCCTATGGCATCGCTCCTATGCTCAGTTACTACTATGGTGAGGAGAACTACGGGAAGCTAAAAAAGCTGGTTTCCACCAGTCTGAAAGTGATTGCTGTCATTTCTCTTGTGACAGTGGCAGCGTCCTTTGCCGCAACAAAGCCCCTGGTATCTATTTTTGCCCGACCGGATAATCCAGTCTACGATCTGGCTATCACTGGAAATCGAATCTGTACCCTGGCGTTGTTCTTTATCGGTTTTAATATCTTTGCCAGCGGGATGTTTACCGCATTGTCCAACGGTATTGTCTCCGCAATCCTCGCCTTCTCTCGCTCCTTTGTATTCATGCTGATTACCATGCTGATTCTTCCCGCAGTTTTGGGTGTAACTGGCATCTGGCTGGCTACACCAGTAGCAGAGACGATGGCGATGGTATTATCGGTGTTAATGCTCGTGAAATATCGGAAGCGGTATCAATACTAAGGGGGTACCGTCTTGAACGCAGAAAACCGCAACTTAAATATAAGCGAGAAGCACAAAAGTTTATCCGTCGCTTTTCTGTAGCTATCCTAAAGGAGATTTGAATGGAGTACAGTGTATTGACTATCGGAATACCCGATGAGTTATTTTCTAATTTGAAAAAGCTGATAGTCCAATACCGTCTGCGCTTTATTATGTCCCCCACAGTTCATGCGGCAGGCCAGATGTTAAGTCACCAGCCTTTTCATTTGCTGATGGTTAACCTGGAATATCTACGAAGCATCCAGCAAACGGACTGGTTGATAGGAATACGGCGTATCAGTTTTGTGCCAGTCATTATCATCTCGGACACACCAGAAAAAGATATGAAGGGAATGATAGAACTTGGAGCGGATATGTGTGTTTCTGGAAAATGGCCCTACTCCATGATAGCAGATTTAGCTTACGCTCAGCTGCGGCGTTACACAGAATATAATCATTACAGAGATCCCGGTGGAGCTGAAATATCTCCCTTCCAAGTAGGTGATATTTTCATAGACCCAGCACGACGCATTGTAATGGTTCAAGGACGATCTGTAGATCTCCGTCCCCGCGAATTTTCTTTGTTGCTATACTTTATGCAAAACCCCAAAATCGTGCTGACCGCAGAGCAGATATGTGAACACGCATGGGAAATGGAGGGCAGCTATAACCGGGGTGTTTCTGGCCCGATTGCTCTTTTACGAAAGGGCATTGAACCAGACATATCGAATCCTTGTTACATCGAAACGATTCCCCGTATTGGTTACCGCTTTACTGCGTATCGTGACGAAACTTGCGATGATTGTAGTAGTTCTGTAGGACTTTTGTAGGAGTTCTGTAGGGCTTGTATTGTAGAATACTTCCATCATACAGGAAAGGAGTATTCACATGAGGACACCGCCTCCAATTTTGAACAAGCAGCGAATGACCGCTATCCCAAGAAACGGGATAGCGGTCATTTTTTGTTCGACATGAAAGTCACTGTTGCCTGATTAAATCCTGTTTTCCACTTTTTCTCTCAAATCAATTTTACAGAAATGGAGCAATGTCAATGGATAAAAAAGAATCCCTGTTGAAGCAACGTGACGAAGCAAAAAAGGAAGCCGCCCAATACGAGAACCAGGTAAAGATTTTGCTGAACAAGCAGAGGGATGCAGAACGCCACGCTCGGAACCACCGCCTGATTGTGCATGGCGCGATCATGGAGGGCGTGTTTCCCTTCACCGCCAGCATGGACGGCGAATCGCTCAAGGCGTTTCTGATTGACCTTTCCCGTCTGCCGGGAGCAGAGGAAACGGCGGAAAAGGCGCAAAAAATCGCCCCCACAAACTAAAGTCCGTTCTTAACGGCGCACTTATACACCGTTCCGGTGCTGTGCGCCCTGCCGGGGGCTGTTGCGTCCTTGCGGACGCGATGGGGAAGTACCTTCCCCAAACCCCTTGTGCGCCAGCA
>VSNT01000295.1 GCA_009774465.1 Lachnospiraceae bacterium | reverse complement strand
TTCCATACCCGTTCCCCCAACGACTCCAATATAATATATTACTCCTATCAGGAGCAGAAGGATGACCCAAACAGGCTGCCATATCTTTTTTAATTCCTCATAGAAGAGACTCATTATTACACATCCTTCCGTTCAAATCGTCGCAATGATATGCCGGAAACCACTGCCATAAAAAATAAGTGTATCCCTGCCGTAACAGTCTCAAACCAACATGTAACGGCAATTCCACTGCCACCCGAAAACCAGATATGGATGTTGCGTATGATCCATGTTGGTTGAAGAAAGAGATAGGGGACCGCCCACGCCCATGGGCTGTTCTGACATGGGATCACCAAATTCCAACCAATTAAGCACACCACGATTAAACGCTAAACATAGCGCAACCAGCGCCCACAATGCAGGCATAGTAAAGTCGCCTCGTTAACCTGCTTAAAACGGGTACGAACTATACAAGCAGTCAATGCTGCATTTGTAATCAAATTCTAAGAAAACGGTTGTAAACAGAGGAATTTTGTGTTATACTTATCAACATAAGCAACAGAGTAATTTATTCCTATCTACCTAAATCTCTTTTGCTAGATAGCAAGTACAAAACTAATTAAGTGATAGGGCATCACTGGGAAAAGGCACAACAGGCCTTTGCAGACATCAATACCAGACATAATCACCAAAGGTTTATCTCAGTTAATGCCATTCGCAGAAAGGTCGATTATACTTATGAAATATAAATTCTTTGCTAGACTGGCGGCAACTATTAGGTCCACTTTGGTTGTTCTTTTGTTAATCAGCCTATGTGGATGTAATCGGGTGTTGGAAGAAGCCCCAAGGGATTATGGACAACAGGGAAATATTGTAGTCAAAAAAGGTGCAGAAGCCGGACCAGATATAATTGATGATGAACCTATTGCCCGTTATTATGGTTCAGTTGCCCTTTATGATTCATTTGGCCTTGTAAATTATGATATTAAAGTATTTGAGACTGATATCAATGCGATTGAGTTTTCGATCAAAGATTTTAATGACACTATTTTGCAACATTTTTGGCATGAACTTGATAGCAATTTTGACGCGATTTCAATCGGTCAAGGTTTGCAGATTGCAGATGTGAACTGTGATTCCAATCCAGATTTTATACTTGCTCTTGGTATTTTGGGGAAGAAAGAACCATTCATCTGTTTTGTTTTTGATCCAACCCAAAATCAGTATGTACCTTTAGATGAATTTGATAACTTGTATTCACCTCAATTTTTGCCTATGCAGCAAATTATTTTAACGCAAAATTTTTCTATAAAGGAAAATTTTAATGATAAATATTTTGTAGATGCATGTTATGATAAATATAAAGTAGATGGATGCGATTTACAATTACTTGCAAGATTGATTGTGTATTCCTCAATAAATGGTGATGAGATTTGTTATACTGAGGAGCGAGTAGTAAATGGAGAATTGCAGACTACAGCTGATCATGTAACAGAAGAAATGTTTAATTGGAGTGACTGGGAGAGTGAGATTTTAATGTATCAGTCTTTATGCTTACCATGATTTTTAATGCGAATACTATGATAGGTCGGAAAAGAGAAGATTTTGCGTAAAGATTTCATTAAACTTTTAGACGCAGGATAAAGGCTGAGACAGCCAATACACAAAATGCCCAGGTCGGTGTGATTGTACCGCCTGGGCATTTTAGTTGTTTTACTTTAGAGCCTGTTCAATATTTCAACGTGCGCGAATAGATATTAAACAGGCTCTAAGATGATGGGTGCTTCCTGTAATTATTTTAGGACTTCTCCAAGGGATGTATAGTGGCCATGGCGCGTAGTTGCATCATTATAGCTTCCTGTAATTTCATAGGTGACAGTTCTACAGATTGACGCTGAATCACCTTTCCAGTTAGTTACCTTTGGAGAAACAAATTTGTTCCAGAACCATGATCCACTCGGACCGGGGTACTTAATTGCAACGTGTTGTGTAGCATACGTTGGCGGATTTGTAATTTTATCATCAGACGGATACTTCTCTTTTTTGAATTTCTCATAATTTTCAAGAAAAGTGAGATGAAGAAGGCCTGCACCGTAAAAAGGAGAATACCTTGCGGGGCCTCCTATTCCAGCTTTATAAGTGGCCTCAACAAGTAGGCGGCCGTTGGAAGTTTCTCCCATACATTGTGCTAAGAAGTGCTTTGCCAATGCTTTCTTAGCAGCAAGGTCCGGTGCATATGTAGTACTCAAGTTGTTGATTGCGGTATTTAATTGTGGAACATAGAAGTTGAGCAAAACTCCCCAAAAACCGCATTGTGCCAGTAATCCCGCTGTGAGCGAAACCTTGCCAGTAGAAGAAATCCATCCTGTGCTGGAAGTGCTGTTTTCCAGCGCAAGAAAAGTTCGTTGTCCTACCGAACCATCATCGGCTAAATGGTTTGCTCTTTGAAATGCTTGTACTTTTTCGTACAGATCATCATTAAAACTTCCTGACGAAGAAACGGAATATCCTTTATTGATTAGCAGGGAACGGATTTTATTTACACCGTCACCGCTGCATCCTCTGCCTGCATAATCGAACCCATACCGTATCGCATTTACACTGGGTTTAAGAATATGTCCATCGCTATAAATGGGAAGCAGCTTTGAATCTATCAAGGCTAACGTTTGCTTGTTCACTGTCCCGGTAAGGGTTAAGTTGTTTTCCGTCTGAAAGCCTTTAACAGCTGCAACCGTGGTTTCACCCATCTTACCGTCATACGTATCGGTATTCACTGCATAATAACCTAATAGCTTCAGTGCTTTCTGAACAGCTTTAACGCCATCCACGGGGTTTGTTGCGTCAAGCTGATAGACGGCCGATCCATTTCGAATCTGAGCCAAAGTTATTCCTACATTGCTTGCCATAATTATACCCAACCTTTCAATTCTGTTGTATTTGTTCTATAAGGTGCTTTAGTTTTTTAAATGAGCAGATGCTGTTTCGCAGCTGGATTGTCGGCATTGGTTTGCCGCTTCTGCTTATTGTCAGTTTTTTTGAAGATTGCTATAAACAAAATGACTACTTGCTTCCGTAGTGACTCCGGCGGCTCCCGCCGGAAAACAAGTGATCCAAGGGAAACACCTTCTTTCTTAATAAGCCAAATTCAGGTTGTATGGCATCCCGGATTTGCAACTCCGGATGTCGCTCAAATACTGGGAAAGGACAGGGCCCCATCCTCCCCTCTCTGCCACTCTTATACAGAGAAGCACAGAGGAGAAGACGAAACCGCCGCCTAGATTGAGTTAATCTTGCACTAGGGGTTGAATAAGGAATCTTGCAAAAATCCCTACAGCCACGTTACCGTTTCCTACGCTCTCGCCTGTCATGACGTAGACCGCGTTTTCAAGTCCTTGGCGCGCTCATTTCTTGGCGTCGCTTCCCCGGAACTTGTATCCTCTCTCGTAACTGCTATTCAATTTTCGGTGCAGGCCACCTTATGAGGTCTTCTGGCTAATAAGGGGATTCCGCGCCGCCTGTGGTACTTGACCAGCTCTTCTACACGGCTTTGGGATGTGTCTGCTGGGTCTTGCTTGCCGGTGTTGCTTTGTCTGGCGCCACTATACGACGGCAGGAGTGCGAAAGTCAATACGCAGAAGTGAATGTCTCCTACTCATTCACGCAAATCGCTTGTTTGTAAATGATAATTTTCATCAGATTCATGCGATAAATTTGTGCATTTAAGATAATAATGGTGATATACAGGGAAATTCACCAGTAAATCATAAGCGAGAATTGCTATCCATAAACAACAAATCCTGTATGAAATATTGCTAAAATACACTTATTCATGATAACTTCTGTATATTTTCATGAGCAAATAAAGAATATTCACTTCTACGCAAATATTTATCATAAGTGATTGGGCAGAATCCAGTTTTTTCTAAAATTGAAGTCAGTTATGCCGTCTTAACGCTGGAAAAACCCAATAGATGGGTTGAGTATATCAAGTATCAAGATTCCAACGATAATCCCCATCAATATGCAGCAGGCCACAAACAGTCTTTTGATCCACTGATCTTTATTTTCTAACTCCCGCTGACGCTCATCCAAGAGCATTTCGTAGGCGCGTACCGCAGAAGAAACAACCGCTTCAATCCTTTCCTCTGTCTTGGCCGGCTCTATCGGGTCTGAAGAATCAGTCTCTGAGGGTTGCGATTTTTCTCCTGCCGGCAGATCTGTCTCTTTAGGAGGTTCACTTAATCCAACGATATCATCAATCGATACATCCAAAGCCTTTGCTAAATCCTTCAAAGTCTGTAAATTGGGCGTATAATTCTCCTTCGAAAGAAGCCGGCAGACGGTTCCATAGGGTACGCCGGACATCGTTGCTAGTTCGCGATTTGTTAATCCTAAGTCTGTTTTTCTCTTTTTCAGTTTAATGACTGCATATACCGGACCGAGAGCCCCGTCTGCACGGAGTATTAGCCCCACCCTGCCGGAAAGGAGCCCCACTATTCCACGAGCAGTTTTAGAGGAAAGGCCCTGCCAGCCGAGGCGGCGGGCAGAGCCAGGGATCAGTCATCGCAGTCGGGGATGGGGATGCCGTTGGCAGTCAAAACAGTCTCCAGTAATTGAGTGCGATTCAGGTAAAAGTGTAATTCCTCCCGCATGGCATAGAAGATTTCCAAGGATTCCCGTTCCGCTTCACGCAGGATCATCAAATCCAATTCAAGGTCACAGGGGGAATCGGAGGGATTGAATGGGCAATCAAGCATCCTCTTCACCGCCTTCGGCGCGGGATGACTTCAGGCCGTTGCGCTCCCGCATGGAGACGCGGCCCTCAACCAGGACCTCATAAGCATTGTGGATGATGCGGTCCATGATTGCCTCGGAAACGGGGCTGCCGGAATCGGGATTGGGGTCAATGCGGGTATACCAGCCCTCGGACTGGTACTGGGTGCAGAAGATCATGGAACGCTGGCAGCGGGCTTCTGCGATTTCCAGCAGGTCGTAGGACTCCTGGGGCGAGAGTGGCCGGATGAGCCACTCGTCCAGGATCAGCAGGTCCACCTTCTTGTAGGAGGTCAGACATTTCTTCAATTCGCCGCCGCTGCGGGCAATGCTCAGCTCGTCCAGAAGTTCCGGCATACGGACATAGCGGACCTTCTTGAACCGGCGGCAGGCGGCGTTGCCCAAGGCACAGGCGATGTAGGTCTTGCCGTTGCCGGAAGCACCTTTGAGGATGATATGGTGGCCCTCGTCCACAAATTTGCAGGTGGAGAAGCGCAGCATCTGAGCCTTGTCCAGCTTTCTGTCCTCGTAATAGGAAATCTCTTCCACCGCAGCGAATGGGGCGGCAAAGTGGGCGTTGTGAATGAGCCGCTTCACCGTGTTGGTCTGGCGGCGGTTCCACTCAGCAGTCACCAGCAGCCCCAGCCGGTCCTCAAAACCCAGTTCATTGAAAGAGGAATCTTGCAACTGGCTGGACAGCTCTGCCGCCATAGCGGTCATTTTCATTCCAACCAGCATGTCAATGGTTGCCTGGAGTACCATCAGCCCTCGCCTCCCTTCTGGAAATAGGAGGCTCCGCGTGTAATGCCGAAGCGGTTGGAATCAGCGGGCTTGTCCTGTTCAGCCACTTTCGCGGGCCGGTCCTGCCCGTTTTTCAAGAGGCTGCTAATGTTGCGGACGGAAGGCGTTGTACTGTATGCCAGGATCCGCCCACAGGCGTTTTCCAGGCGCTCCCTGCCGTAGCGCTCTCCCAGCTTTTTCAGGCTGGCGCAGGCTTTGTAGCCCTGCTCCGGGGCCACCCCGGAGGTCAGGAAGTGCTGCACCACCTTCTCTGTCATGGGGCCAATAGACATGGCCCAACGGCTGAAATCCTCGGCATTGTACGTCAGATACTTCTGGTGCGCCAGCGGCATATGCTCCAGCTTTACCAGCGGCTCGCGCTGGAGCGTCTGCAAGCGGCGGTGGCTGGCGACACGACTGCCATGGTAGAATACCTCCACCGCAGTCTTTGTCACACGAATATCCACTTTTTCGCCAATCAGGTTGTACGGCACAGAGTACTTGTTCCTGCCGTCAGATACCAGATAATCGTTGGGGACCTTGGCAACGGACCAGACAGCCGCTTCAAAGGGCACAGCAGGCAATGGCAGCATGTACGGTTTCTCTTCCTCCAGCCAGGCGCTGCGGCGTGTGCCCGCCATCCGCTGGAACGGGCGGTTGTTCAGTTCCTCCAGCTTTTCCGCTATGGCCTCGTTCATCTCGCGGATGGAGAAGAACTTCCGCTCACGCAGCGCCGCAATGATCCATGTCTGGGCAAAACGCACAGATGCTTCCGCTGCGCTCTTGTCCTGGGGCTTGCGGACGCGAGCCGGAACGATTGCCGTGCCGTAGTATTCGGCCAGCTCCTGGTAGCTGCGGTTGAGCACAGTCTCGTATCGGGTGTTAGCCGTAGTGGCTGTCTTGCAGTTGTCCGGAATCAGCAGCCGTGTCACGCCGCCAAAATACTGGAAGGCATGGACGTGGCAGGACAGCCAGTTCTCTGTCTTCATGTCCTCACAGACCTCCGCATAGGTGTAGCAGCTGCACGGCAGCACGGCCATGAACAAGTACGCCGGGCTCTGTTTACCGGTTACCAGATCATATACCGGAAGGGTATCGCCCGCCCAGTCCACCTGCATGGCGTCTCCCGGCTTGTGCTGGATGCGCATGGTGGCCTTCGTCACCCGCGCCCACCTCCGGTACTTGTCCCCAAACTGCGTGCTCATGTACGGCGTTTCCCCAGCCTCATGGCACTTCCGGCAGTATTCCTCCCACAAAAGCGCCATGGTCACCCCAGGCTTCGCCAGCTCCCGGTGAATGTACGGATAGTCCGGCTCCACATACCGGCACCCGCTCTTATACTTACCAGGGAACAGAATCTCCTCCAGCTCTGCGTTGGTGATGTCATCATCCAGCGGCCACGCGATTTGCTTCTCCTTTGCTGCTTGCAGAACGCTGCGGACGGTGTGCCGCGAACAATGTACCGTTGATTCGATTGTTCGTTGGCTGTGGTTGAGGCTATCCAGTCTCAAGATCTCCAGATAGTTTGGCATGGTGGGACCTCCAATTGATATAGTCACAGTTTCCTGTGCTACGCCAATTATACAGGTCCCTTTCTTTACTTTCGTGGAGTGGGGCTCCCTTCCGGCAGGGTGGGGCTAAAATTCCGTGCAGATGGAGCTGCTGGTCCGGTGTATGCAATGACGATTGCGTTCATACTAAACACCTCTTATATATATATTTCAGGCACCCAGGCCAGGAGAGACACACCTATCAAAAAACAGAGGTTTACTCAGTTTTGTCTTCCTGAGCAACCCTCTGTTTTAATTCGATTTTTTAATTCGATTTCCTAAAACCAGCTTATATACAAATGGTAAGGATTATGGACGAAAGCTCTTCAGTAAACCCACAATCTCCGGCTTATGGCGGATAGATTTGATGTTGCTATCATGGGGGGCCGTTACAACTGCATATACCGGATCAAACTTGCCAGCTGCACGGAGAATTTCCGCCAGGTGGCCGGAGAAAACCTGCCACCCCGC
>VSNT01000294.1 GCA_009774465.1 Lachnospiraceae bacterium | reverse complement strand
AGTGTACACTGTCTTTGATATATGGCGTCCTATACTGTTTGTAGTAAGAGTAGGTGCATCTTCTGCCTGTGGTTTTATTTCGCCATAAGGCACAAGACCAAGCTTTATAAGTGCCTGGAACCCATTACATATACCAAGTATAAGCCCATCACGTTTTTCCAGAAGTTCATGTACTGCATCCATTATGCCTGGATTCCTGAATACTGATGCAATAAACTTAGCTGAACCGTCTGGTTCATCACCAGCACTAAAACCACCTGAGAACATCAGTATATTAGCTTTCCTTACGGCAGCTTCAAATGCACTGGCAGATTCTGTAATCTGGCTTTCTGTCATATTTTTAAATACTGCTGTATTTACATTTGCCCCAGCAGCTTCAAATGCCTTTGCTGTATCATATTCACAGTTAGTTCCTGGAAATACTGGAATAAATACTTCTGGCTTTGCTGCCTTCTGTGAAGATATATATATATTCTTTTCATCAAATAAAGTGTCTTCCAGTTCTGTCTGTGCAACCCCTGACCTTGTAGGGAACACGCTTTCAAGCCTTGATGTCCACGCATCAAGAGCTTCTTTTATTGAAATATTTGTATCACCATATACAAATTCTGCACTATCTGTAATATCTGCAATCTTCTTATAAGTAGCTGTAATTTTGCTAACATCTTCTGCAGCAATTTCTGCAATAATTGAACCATAATCCTTTGAAAATAGTTCTTCTTTGCTTACACTACTGTCTATTTTTACACCAAGGCCATTGCCAAATGACATTTTGCTTATTGCTTCACATATACCACCAAAACCTATGGCATATGCTGACTTAATTATTCCTGCAGCAGACATTTCTTTAATGTTTGCATACAGTGACATAAGCTGGCTGTATACTGGAAGTGAATATTTGTCTTTCTCTATATCAAATTTAACAAGCACATTGCCTGCTTCTTTAAGTTCAGGTGAAATAATATCCTGTACCTTGGCAATATCTACTGCAAATGAACATAATGTAGGAGGTACATCAATATTATTAAATGTGCCTGACATACTGTCTTTGCCGCCTATTGACGGAAGCCCAAGTTTAACCTGTGCATCATAAGCACCAAGAAGTGCTGCCATAGGCTCACCCCAGCGTTCTGGGTCTTCACCAAGACGCCTGAAATATTCCTGGAATGTAAAACGTATCTTACTATAATCACCACCTGCTGCAACTATTTTGGCAACTGAAGATACTACTGCATATACAGAACCATGGAACGGGCTCCAGCTTGCAAGATATGGGTCTATGCCATAACTCATCATTGTAACTGTATCACATTTGCCTGAAAGCACAGGAAGCTTTGCAACCATTGTCTGTACAGGGGACAGCTGTGTCTTGCCTCCATATGGCATATAAACACTTGCAGCACCGATTGAGCTGTCAAACATTTCCACAAGTCCCTTCTGTGAGCATACATTCAGGTCACTTAATGTACCAAGCCATGCACTCTTTATATCAGAAACATCTTTCTTCTGTTCAAAGTAATTGTCTTCATTGCCAGGAATTTCCACAGTAACATCTGTTTCCTGGTGTGCACCGTTTGTATCAAGAAATGCCCTTGATATATTTACAATAACCTTGTCCCTCCATAAAAGTACAAGCCGTGGTTCTTCTGTAACTTCTGCTACTACTACTGCTTCAAGATTTTCTTCTTCGGCAAGTTTAAGCATTTTATCAACATTTTCTTTAGAAACTACTACTGCCATACGTTCCTGTGACTCAGAAATAGCAAGTTCTGTACCATCCAGGCCCGCATATTTTTTAGGCACTTTGTCAAGACTTACCCTTAAACCGTCCGCAAGCTCACCAATAGCAACAGACACGCCGCCCGCGCCAAAATCATTACATTTCTTTATTATAAGGCTTGCTTCTTCACGCCGGAACAGACGCTGTATTTTGCGCTCTGTAGGTGCATTTCCTTTCTGTACTTCTGCACCACATACATCTATTGACTTTGTTGTATGTGCC
>VSNT01000293.1 GCA_009774465.1 Lachnospiraceae bacterium | reverse complement strand
TCCTCCGGGTCTATAATGGCAATATCATCCTGGGTAATCAGGAAAGCGTTGGTGATCTCCCGCTTGGCGGAGAAGGACTTGCCGCTGCCGGGGGTGCCAAGGATTAGACCGTTGGGGTTTTTAAGCTGCTTGCGGTCGGCCAGAATCAGGTTATTGGAAAGAGCGTTCAGGCCGTAATAGAGGGCTTCACCCTGCATGAAAAGTTCATAAGGTAGGCACGACCGCGCCATATCCGCTTGCGCGGACGGTCTCGGTCGAACCCCCTCCAAGAACCGGACGTACACCTCTCGATGTATCCGGCTCGCCCTTTGTCTATCATCAGGAATCCATAATTTGATGTTGCAGCTTATCAAAACATTCGGGGCAGAGCGCGATAGATTTCCTGCGCATTTTCAACATCAGCCTTTCAACTTCTGTGTCGCCCGTCAAGTCTTTGAGCCGCTTAACATGGTGCATTCGAATTTCTTCGGTTTTCGCTGAACACAACTCACATTTTCCAGCCTTCAGCCTATGGGCCAGCCCGTTTTTCCGTTCGTATTTACGAAACTGCGGTAGAATATCGAGAATGGCTGACCCAGCGTCTGAGGACTTTTTTCGCTCAAAACCATCGTGATAGAATTCACACCGTTTTCTTCCGGCTTTCGTATCATAATACGCGCCAAAAACGCCATCTTTCTTGTACTTCTTCCTGATTTTGTTGACGGTGGCATTGAACTTTGCAGCAAAGGTCTTGAGCATACTGCCTTCCATGATATAGCAGAATTTATTGAGCACAGTCACGTTTTCCGCAAGGCAGTAGAAGTTGTATAAACCGCGTATTTCTGAGTTGTACTTGCTGATAATTTCCACGTCCGTTCTGTGCATAAGGAACCCGCGGTGTATGGGTTTCCATCGCTCCTGTCCATCCGCGCCTCTTGCGATTTTCATAGCGCGGTATTCCCACAGTTTGCCCTCCCACTTATCGTGGGGAACATATAGTGCAACCTTATAGTTCAGGTGGCGGCGCAGGATACCGTCTTTTCCGCGTTTAGAAGCTTTACAGCGTCTGACTGTGAAATCGTATCCCAGGTAGCGGATCAGTTTGCTGGAATGTGTCACTTTCGTCTTTTCCGTTGACAGGGTGAGTTTTAGCTGTGTGGACAGGAACTGACCAATTTCCGATTTTATCCTTTCCGCGTCCTCTCTGGAGCCAATGACGCCAACTACAAAGTCGTCGGCGTACCGGTTATATTGCAGCCGTTTATATTGTGGGTCGAACTGCGGGAAACTGGGCGTGTCCAACTGGCGATGTTGCGCTTGTTTGAATTCTCTGACTGCGGCTCGATGGTCCTCGGCCACTGAAAGATTTTTCTTTGCTTTGTTGTACTGATGATGGACACGGTTGTATTCCGGGCTGGGCACTCTGTAGCCCTTACCGGAGTCCCTGTTGAATCTCGTCGTGAACGTTTCCATGAAGCGGTCCAGTTCTGTCAGATAGATGTTGGCCAGGATAGGACTGACCCCGGAGCCTTGCGGTGTTCCGGAGAATGTGCGGTGGTATTCCCACTGCTCCATATATCCCGCTTTCAGAAATTTCCACATCAGGGAGATAAAATGTTCGTCTTGGATACGTCTGCGGAGGATTTCAATCAGAACGTGGTGGTCGAAGCAATCAAAGCAGGCGGTAATGTCGCCCTCAATCACCCAGTTGACGCCCGTAAAGTTAGCCTGAACTTCTTTTAATGCCGTGTGGCAGGAGCGCCCTGGCCTGAATCCATGGGAGTGTTCCGAAAAGGTGGGTTCATAGATTGCTTCCAGCAGCATACGGACAACTTCCTGGACCAGCTTATCGTCTGTAGAGGGAATACCCAGCGGGCGCTTTTTAGACGGGTTACTCTTTTTGGCAATGTAGTGCCGCCGCGCCGGATTCGGCTGGTAGGAGTGGTCTTTCAGCGATGCAATAATGCGGTTGATGCGAGTCATGCTCATGCCGTCCAGCGTCATACCGTCTGCCCCAGAGGTCATACTGCCGGTTGATTTTGCGATGTTCTGGTAGGCCAGCAGATAAAACTCCGGGTTGTACAGGTTTCGGTACAGCCGCTGAAACTTGTAGTTTTCTTGTGTTGCTTTGGATTCCAGACTTTTCAATACATCAATCGGATTTCTCATAGTGCCTCACGCACCTTTCTTCATTTTGTATTGAGAGACAAACTGTTTCCCTTCGCCGTGTGGATGGCTTTCCCATCCTCTGACTACTACGGAAACTCTGTTACCTTGGCGGATTTTCAGAGTCACTTTTCTCATAGCACTCATAGCCGCAAATGGGCGGCGCTCCGCTTTAGAGTAATCCCCGTTTAGCGCTATACAAATAAGCATATGGTGTTGTCGGATGTGGTTTTCGCCGTTTTCCGCTTTCCTGCGGCTTGGTTTGCGGTGAGTATTCCGCACAGCTACACTCAAGAAATAACTGTGCCACCGCACCTGCGAGTTTAGCTCCCATACGCAGAGGGCTTCACTATACCCAACCTCCGGCTGCCATTTAGACAGTGTAGTTTTCATCCTCATACACCATGTTTCATCTCTTCTGCGCGAAAGCCTGTGAAGCTCAGACCTTCCGCACGCTCCGCCATGCTACACTCCCCGTCAGGTTTCCCTTTTCGGATAAGGCGGGAGATGACAGATTGCGGCACTATTTACCGCATAATACTTTTATCTGCTGCTTGCTAAAGGCAGTATTCGTATAGCCCACAAGCACCAGATGGGGTGCTCTTACGGGCGCACCTGGGTGGTGAAGGGTACAAAAATAGCGGTGCTTGAAGTAGTCAAGCCCCGCTGTATCTCAATCTGATTGCGGCCC
>VSNT01000292.1 GCA_009774465.1 Lachnospiraceae bacterium | reverse complement strand
CTACGAGAGAGGAGGCCGTCTCGTCGGCTCGGAGAGGTGTCTCCGAGACAGTGATGGAGGGGGATGATCTGGAATTGGAGCTGATTGGGGGACAGGAAAACGGCCCTGTTCTGTATCGTATCTGACACAGACATGACGTTCAATTTCATATCAGCCATGGTCTACACGTGCGCCCATAAGCCCGGGCGCGTTGAACAATAAATCCGGGCGCGGTTTCTTTGGAATGCTGTTTTGAGAAAACAGTAGGTAAAAGTATCAAAGCAATCAGCAAATTCAAGGGAAAAGGAGGCCCATAAACAGGCTGAAAGCAACCTATCATCCCCCGACTTATCTGGAATGGGAAACCTGACAGGGAGTGTAGCATGTCGGAGAGTGCGCTGCCGCAAACTCCATGCGGTGAGCAAGGCACAATAGGATGAAAAGCTGTATATGAGGATGAAAGCTAAACTGCCTAAAGGATAGTCACCAGCAAGATATACCATCGTCTCCGGCGTAAAGGAGTTTCAGCCGCCGGTGCTCCGGCAACAAACTTGAGTGTAGGGGCGTTGTGAGATACTCGGAGCAGGCAGCCGTGGGAGAAACGGCGTAAAGTGGCGAAAAATCCCATCCGACAATACGGCAACTCATGTTCCATTGAAACTAAATGGGGATTGCCTAAAGCGGAAAGCCAGCAATGGCTATGGGCGCTATGAGAAAAGCGGCCCTGAATATCCGCCAAGGTAACACAGTCTCAATAGTAGTCCGAGGGCGGGAAAGCCGTCCACATGGCGAAGTGAGACAGTCTACTGCTCAATATAATCTGCGGAAAGGTGTGAGAGACACTATGAGAAGTCCAGAAGTTATATTGAAAAACTTAGGTGACAAAGCAAAGGACAAAAGCTACCAATTCAAACGGCTATACCGTAATCTCTACAATCCCGAGATGTACCTGCTGGCTTATCAGAAGATCGCATCCTCAGAGGGGAGCATGACAGCGGGAACAGACGGGAATACGCTGGATGGCATGAGTATGGCAAGGGTCAATCGAATCATCACATCGCTGAAAGACCACAGCTATCAGCCACAGCCAGCCAAGCGGAAGTATATCGCAAAGAAAAACAGCGACAAAAAACGGCCACTGGGTATTCCATCTACAGATGACAAACTGGTGCAGGAGGTAGTCAGGGTCATGCTGGAGGCCATCTATGAACCTGGATTTTCTGTCCATTCTCACGGGTTCCGGCCTAATCGGAGTTGTCATACGTGTCTGACCGAAGTAAAGCGGACGTTCACAGGCGTGAAATGGTTCATAGAGGGCGACATCAAGGGCTGCTTTGACAACATCGACCACCATATCCTCATCAGCATCGTCAGACGGCGTATTACCGACGAGAACTTCATCGAACTGCTCTGGAAATTTCTCCGGGCAGGCTACCTGGAAAATTGGGAATATAACACGACTTACAGCGGCACTCCCCAAGGCTCCGGGGTCAGCCCAATCCTTGCAAATATCTATCTCAGCGAACTGGACGCATTCGTAGAAAAGCTCAAATCGGAATATGACAGGCAGGACAGCTACCGCAAACCGCAGAAAGAATACTCGCAGACTCTGGCGTTAGCGCACTATTGGGAGAAAAAGCGCAAAGCGGCAGTGGAGCAAGGAGACGAGGCCGAAGCCCAGCGAGCAAAAGGCCGCGTGGATGAACTCTATGCAAAACTGCGCTCCATCCCGTGTTTCCCAGCCATCGACCCCACGTTTAAGAAAATCCAGTACGTAAGATACGCGGATGACTTTATCATTGGGGTTATAGGGCCAAAAGCTGACGCGGAGGAAATCAAAGGGAAATTACGTGCATTTCTCCATGACAAGCTGAATTTGACATTATCGGAGGAAAAAACAAAAATCACCCACTCTGCGGAGCTGGTACGCTTCCTCGGCTATGACCTGACGGTATCAAGAAGCCAGGATTACTCCCGTGATAAAAACGGAAATCTCAAACGTCACTGGAACGGACAGGTCAAGCTGTATCTCCCCCATGAAAAGTGGTTCAATAAGCTGCTGGAATTCAGAGCGATGTATATCAAAAAGTGCCCTGACGGAAAAGAGATATGGAAGCCAACCTACCGAGGAAAGCTCATCAATATGCCGGACGCACAAATCGTAAGCAAATTCAATTCGGAAATTCGCGGACTGTACAATTACTACAGGCTGGCGGCAAATGTGTCTGTTCTGAACAACTTTTACAGAATTATGCGGGGAAGCCTGTTCAAAACCTTTGGCTGCAAATACCGTACCACCTACAAGCACATCAAGGCCAAATATGTACGTGACGGTATCTTCTCTGTGAAATACAGCACCAAGGGTGGTGACAAGGAACTCCAATTTTACCACGATGGATTTCAGCAAAACGTAAAAGCTGCCCCGGATTTTTCAGACATTATGCCAAACTTCCGAAAGTACACCAAGGAGCGCAGTCTGCTCCACCGGCTGAAAAATGGCATTTGTGAGCTTTGTGGTGCGGAGACAAAAGAAATTGTAATGCACCACGTCCGAAAGTTGAAAGACCTAAAGGGTGAAACCGAGTGGGAGCGCGTCATGCTGCGCATCCGCCGAAAATCCCTTGCCCTATGCCCATGCTGTTATAGCAGCATCCAAACCTAAGTTTTGTAGACGGAGAGCCGGATACGCCGAGAGGTGTCCGTCCGGTTCGGGAGGGGGAGCACCGAAACCTACCGGAGAAATCCGGCAAGGCGCGGTGTCTCCTACCTCATGCATATGTTCAATGTTCTTTGCGACAGGGCCTTACAGAATGGAGGTGCGCTGAAACAGCACGTCACCTGTCTGCTGGATGAGTTCGCCAACCAGAAGATACCCAATTTTCAGCACCTTATCAGCGTGATCCGAAGCCGTGAGATTTCCGCCCATATCGTGGTACAGACGCAGAGCCAACTTAAAGCGGTCTATAAGGACCACGCTGAAACCATCATCGGCAACTGCTCCTGTGTTTTGTTCCTCGGAGGTAAGGAGAGAAGCACATTAAAGGAAATTTCCGAAACTTTAGGCAAGGAAACCATTGATCTTTTCAACACCAGCGACACCAGAGGCAGTCAGCGGAGCATGGGGATCAACTATCAAAAGCTGGGGAAAGAATTGATGAGCCAGGATGAGCTGGCTGTCATGGACAACGGCAAGTGCATCCTGCAAGTGCAGGGCGTGAGGCCCTTTTTCAGCGACAAGTTTGATATTACCAGGCATCCGCAATATAAAAATCTTCTGGATTTCAGTAAGAAAAACGCTTTTGATGTAAAGAAATACCTGAGCCGCTATCTTACTGTCCAGCCCAACGATTCCTACGAGTGCTGCGAGTTAGACGCGCCGCCTGATCCTGATGATACCGCCTCCTGACCTGTTCAGGGAGCGGTTTTTTTATTCTCAACACAAAGGAGTGATGCCCATGTTGGACAAAACCCGTATGGTGAGAGCGCCCCCCGACACCCGTGCCGCCTCCTGACTTGTCCGGGGGCGGTTCTTCATGCTCAACCACTCAATCAATCTGACAACAAATATGGAGGTAATCTAATGGAATTTTTCACTTCGGCTATCAACACTTTGAAGGTCCTCGTGATTGCCCTCGGCGCTGGCCTGGGCGTGTGGGGCGTCATTAACCTGCTGGAAGGCTACGGCAACGACAACCCCGGCGC
>VSNT01000291.1 GCA_009774465.1 Lachnospiraceae bacterium | reverse complement strand
TCTCCGCTATTACCGCCGCCAGAGGGCTGTTGCGGCGGCTGTGGCGTGGCTGGTGTAGTGTCTACGGGATTATCTGGGGTATCATCCTTCGGCGGTGCTGTGGGTTGCTCTGGGGGCTGTGACGGGGTATCTGCTGGATTGTCCCCGCTGCCGCCCTGTGGGGGCTGTGTAGGTTCCTGCGAAGGCTGCTCTCCACCTGTGGCATTATCATCATCCCCGGTCTGATCTCCCTCCTGCGGCGGCTGCGGCGGCTCTGTGGGCGGTTCGGGTAATTCACTTGCAAAAATGAACTTTGCCCCAAACAAAGAATTGTTTGGAAGTATATTCTCAAGTTCAAGAGTTTCACCTAAAAATTCAATGTGGGTTTCTTTATCAAAGCGGTTATAATCATAATCAGAATAGAATCCAACTGGTTCATCATCCAAATCAATAATTGAATATGTTTCCTTCATACCTACAGAGTATTGGACAGATAATGAGGAATTTTGAAAACTCCTAATATCATCTGCACAACCCGAAGCCTGATTTCCATATATGATGGTATCTATCATTTTTAGTTTACCGTCATTAAGAATCCCACCACCAACATCTGCGGAATTACCTGTAATAATTGTGTTTCGGATTTCAACAGTCTTACCGCTGTCAATATAAATTCCACCACCTGATCTTCCAAAGGAGTTTTCTAATGTCTTATTATCTTTAATAGTACAGCCGTCAATTATGGCATTTCCGTTGCACCTAATTCCTATACCACTGCCATTTGAACTTGCATAGTTATCTATAAATGTGGTATTTGTGACTGTAGCACTGGCGTTTATACTGATCTCCATGCAAGAACGTCCTGTAGTGTTGTAAGTAAAAACGCAATCCTGAATGATAGCATTTAGCCAGTGCAAGGTGAGAACACTATAGTTACAGTTAAAGTGCTGAAAAGTAACATTTGAGATTGTAATAGTTCCATTTTCAACAGATGGTTTATAAATACCGAAGTCTATTGCTGATAAGTTGTCAATTTCATTTCCATCCATTACTATGTTTTCAAATACAACATTTTCAATGTCATAAGGGACAACATAGAAAAGGGCATTATCTGTCAGAGAACTATCGGGAACAACTGTAATAACTTTATCCTCCACGCCAACAGAACAATTTTCTCTGATCTCAATTTTGCTGCTTATTGCAATAGTGTCCCCATCCTCAGCAGCATCAATAGCGGCTTGCAGTTCATCCAGCGTAGCAACCACAACAGGCTCTTGCTCCTGCTGGATAGGCTGATCTGTGGCGGCATCAACCCCCGCTGCATAAGCGGGGATTACCAGCACTAACGCCATAAGTACAATCAAGATTGTTTTTCTCATCGTGCAAATTCCTCCAGTTTTTTATTTTTAGCGGTCATTGAGGCTACAAGTTCACTTATCATTGTGGCTTCGGCGGTTGTCAACCCGGACAAATCCAGCGGCCTACCACCTGTACGACCAAGCAGAAAGTCAGTCGATACATTATAAACCTCTGCAAGACGAACAAGCGCCTGATAAGACGGTTGACGAGTATCATTCTCCCAAGCGGATATGCTTGATCTGTCTGCTCCTACCAGCCGGGCAACCTGTTCCTGCCTCAATCCGTTTTCCTGTCTCAGTTGTTTTAATTTTTCACCAATGAGTATCATGTTGCGCCACCTCCTACGCAACTAATCATAGAATAGCAGAAAATGTGCGACAGGGGGTAGCGTCAGGCGTGACAATCCCACACAACATAAAAAAACGCCCCTACCAACTACGGTAGAGGCGCTATTACTGTATCGGATTCTTTTTGATTAGGTGTAAAACAGGTGTAAATCTGCTTTTTCTTCCGACTTTCAAGGCTGGAAAGCCTTGAAAACACGGGCTTTTCTCAATCCAGCGGCTTCATGGTCGGGAACAAAATCACATCCCGGATAGAATCGCTCCCCGTAAGCAGCATCACGCACCGGTCGATACCGATCCCCAGGCCGCCCGTGGGAGGCATACCGTATTCCAGGGCGGTGAGGAAATCCTCGTCCATCATGCCCGCCTCGTCGTTGCCCTTGAGGCGGTCCGCCACCTCGGCCTCGAAGCGCCGGCGCTGGTCGATGGGGTCGTTCAGCTCGGAGAATGCGTTGCCCATCTCACTGCGGCAGATGAACAGCTCGAAGCGCTCCGTGATCCTGGGGTCCTTAGGGGAGCGCTTGGCGAGAGGGGACACGTCCACCGGGTGCATGGTGATAAAGGTGGGCTGGACCAGCTTCCCCTCCACCTTCTGATCGAAGCATTCATACAGCGCGTGGCCCCAGGTAGGCTCTACGCCGTCCATATCCACGCCCACGCCCTTGGCGGCGGCTACGGCCTCCGCGTCATCAGTGATCGCCATAAAGTCCACGCCCAGATGCTGCTTCACCGCCTCGGCCATGGCCAGCCGGGGCCAGCCGGGAGTCAGGTCGATGTCCTCCCCCTGCCACCGGACCTGATAGCCGCCGCAGATATCCTTGGCCGCGCCGCTGAGCAGGTCCTCGAACAGGTCCATCATATCGTTGAAGTCGGCAAAGGCCTCGTACAGCTCCACGGTGGTAAAC
>VSNT01000290.1 GCA_009774465.1 Lachnospiraceae bacterium | reverse complement strand
CAACCTGAAGGTACATCATGGCAAGCTTGCTGCGGCCTGGCTGGAGAAGCACAAGGATAAAATTGAGGTGTTTTTCCTGCCGCCCTACGCTCCGGAATACAATCCAGACGAATACTTGAATCATGCTCTGAAGATTTTCGTTCATTCTGGTCAACTGCCCTATACAGTGGAAGAAATCTCTCTTAAAATTCAGTCATTCATGCGGAAATTGCAACATCAGCCCCAATTTGTATCCAATTTTTTCCGCAGTCCTATGCTTTCCTATCTTTAGCTGCAAAAGTAATAACGCTGCATTTGTAGGGCGCAAAATTGATTTCCCTGGGAGATGGACGTGATGAAAAAAGTGTTGAAGATTTTAGGAATCGTGGTGTTGGCGCTGGTGGTAGTATTGGCAGCATTTTTTGCTTATGCCCAGTATAAGAATTGGAAAACGCTGAACACCCCCATTCTGCCGGATGACTACTACAAGTCGTTTGCTGAGGCATTTCCCGCAGGCGGTAAGCTGGAGGAATACTATGCAGGCCAGGGTAGCTATGAGGTGGATCATCTGGAGTACAAATCGGACAACAAATCCATCGGCACCATCCATGTATACTACCCCGCTGAGTTGAAAACCAGCGGCAAGCAGTACCCTGTGGTGATGGTGGTGAACGGAAGCAACACACCCGCTAAAATTTATCTGCCCTTCTTCCAGCGGCTAGCCTCCTGGGGGTTTGTCGCCGTAGGTACGGATGACCCCCAGGCTGGCACTGGCGAGACAACTTCCATCGCCTTAGACTTTCTGCTGGATGAGAGCGAAATTGCCGGTCAGATTGACCGGGACAATATCGGCATTACCGGATATTCGCAGGGCGGTGCGGGGGCGCTGGGCGCAGCTACCAAATATGAAAACAGCCACCTCTACAAAGCAATCTTCACTGGCAGCGCAGCGTATCCGTTACTGGCTATCAGCATGGGATGGGAGTATGACAGCTCCAAGATTTCCATCCCTTATTTTATGACAGCGGCCACTGGCACCTCCGACGACATGGGCGTAACGGATATCAACAAGGAGTTCGGCGGTGTGGCCCCTCTGGCCTCCTTGGTAGAAATCTATAACAGCATAGCAGACGATGTGTTGAAAATTCGTGCCCGTGTCACTGGTGCCGAACATGAGCAAATGCAAGCACGGACGGACGGGTACATGACCGCTTGGATGCTCTACCACCTTCAAGACGGCCAGGAGGCCGGGAAGGTGTTCCTGGGGGAAGATGCCGAAATACTGCACAATACCAATTGGCAGGATATAGAGAAGAACGGCTGATAAGATGAGCGCCGCCCAAGGTCTATCGGGCGGTGCTCGTTCTATTATGCGTAAATCAGTTCTGTGTTTACAATCTCTCTCGCACACACCTGGATATTGTTCATCTGTCCCGCCCAGGCCATCGGATCAGCGGCTTTCAACGCCTCGGTGATACCTTGGGCCTCCGCCAGCTGCCGGATGATGGTATCCAACCGCTCCCGGGCCTGCTGGTCAATATCTGCCAAGCAGCTGTTCAGCTTGCCGCTCAACTGCAAGCTGGTGCAAAGGGCCTTGCGGTACGCCCTGATGTACCGCAAGTGCCGCTGACCCCACAGGCCAATAGGCCGTTCTTCTTCCTCCGGTAAAGACAGGCAGGTGGGCAAATGAGTCCAAGAAACTGGAGTCTGGTAAAATTACCAGGGAGGAGTACGGCCACTGGCGCTACACATATCCCGCAGTAGAGGCCCAGCGCACAAGGGATGAACTTGACGCACTCCGGGCAAAGCGCAAGGCGGCAGAGACAGAGGAATGGACAGCAAAAAGCCCTTACCGACGTTGCCATCGGTAAGGGCTTTCTAATATGGTTTTTGTCACCCACAAGCCGCAAAGGAACACTTTTCACCTGCAATCCACCGGGGATACAGAATGATACGGCCTATGGGGAGCGTTATCAAATCGTTATCAAAAGAGGGTTGAAAAGCCAGGAAATCGTTGCATCGCAACGGGTTCGGAGTTTCAAAAACTCACTCCCACTCAAGTCTTGGGCTTTGATTTAGGGTTATAAAATGCACTCTCGATACGCGTTTTGTCCAAATAATCCACGTATTTCGGGCTGTACATAGGTTTCTTACGAATTTTGTAGCCGTTTTGTAGCCAGCTATTTTATACGTACTAACCGTTCGCAACGACTTATTTTGAATGATTTGCAGCGGGTTTCGGTATGATTCCTGCCAATAATCACCCGGAATTGACCGCCTGATTCACCTCAAAAAACATCTTGGAGGTATGACCATGAGCAAACTTATATCCTATCAATTCAACATCGACACAGCCTGCGTAGAATTGGTTTTTGACGATAGAAGCCAGATTTCCATTGACTTCACCGCCGTTGAAAACGAAGTTGCCGATAACCGCTTCCAGCGGTCAGAGCTGGATTATCTGATCTACAACGACCCGCTTGCTTATGCCGATCTGATTCTGAACAGCAAGCTGAACGTCCTGTTTGAACAAACCGACATACATGGTGTATCCCTCCTTTCTGAGAAGATAAATTCGTTTGTCAGCCCATATCGGCGGCAAGAGCCTGGTCGATGAGCTTTTGCAGCGTCTCCGCCTGCTTCTTTTCCGTGATGGCGCCTACGATGGGGTCACCCACGATATTGCCGTTGCGGTCAACCACATAGGTGGTGGGGTAGGCAAAAATGTTTGTAGTGAACTTTCCCGCCTCGCCGTCGGAAGCGAAATACACATTCTGGTAGGTCACGCCCTTCTTGGCCAGTACATCTTTTGCTTCGGAAATTGCCGCTTCATCGCCATCCAATGTGAAGGTGTTGACACCGATGAGTGCGCCGCCCTTCTTCGCAAGCTCCTTGTTCAGTGCGTCCAGCTCGGAAAGCTCGCCCACGCAGGGATTGCAGGTGGTGAACCAGAAATTCACCACGGTGACGGCGTTGGCGGAGAACAGCTCGTCGCTCTTCACCGTGTTGCCATCCAGGTCCTTGCCCTCAAAGGCGGGGAATTTCTGCATGCTGCCGTCATCAGGCGGCGTGGTCATGTCGCTGCCCGCGGGCACGCTCATAGCGCCATCCGTAGATTGCTGTGCCGCCTCGGGGTACTTTTTCTCTATCATGGTCAGCTTGTTTTCAATCTCGCGGATCTTCTCCGCCGCCTCCTTGAGCAGCTTCAGCTCATCCTCCGTAAACTGATCTTTGGAACCTTCGATGGTGTCCAACAAGAACTCACCATAGTTTTTGCCGTCCTCCTGCATGGTCATGCCCTTGTCGGCCGCCATGAAAACCTTTTCCCAAAGCGCTGTGTCCTCCGAGAGAATGGCATTTTCCTGCGCCATCAGCTCCTTGTGCATGGCAACCGCTTCCTCGGCATTCTTCGGTTCGCTGCTCATTCCGTCCATTTTGTCTCCGCCCTTTGTGCCGCAGGCTGCCAGAGAGAGCACCATCAGTGCAGTAAGCAGCAGCGCCAGAATTCTGCCGGCAGTATTCGTCCTATTTACCTTCATTCGTTTTATTCCTCCCTGTTATTGTTGTTTGTCTGTAGCGTTTCCGCTGCTTTTGCCTTATCTTTACCGTCTCCGAAGCCGTAGCGGAAGCACACGGCTTTCGTCGGACAGGCGCGGATGCACATTCCGCAGCGGATGCACTCGGTATGGTTGGGCGTTTTCGTCACATCCACATCCATCTTGCAGGCTCTGGCGCATTTCCCGCAGGAGACGCACTTATTCTTATCCACCTTCATCTGGAAGAGGGACACCCGGTTGAACAGCGCGTAGAACGCGCCAAGCGGGCAGAGCCACTTGCAGAACGGTCGGTAGAACAGTACGCTCAGCGCAATCACCGACAGCAGGATGCTGAATTTCCATGTAAACAGCTTGCCCAGCGCCGCCCGGATGCCGGAATTGGCAAGGGACAGCGGGATGGCTCCCTCCAGCACGCCTTGGGGGCAGAGGTATTTGCAGAAGAACGGGTCTCCCATGCCAACATCGTTCACAAGGAACGCCGGTAGCAGGAAAACCATCACCAGCAGGACAGCGTATTTCAGGTATGTCAGCGGCTTCAGCCTCTTTGTGGAAAGCTTCTTAGTGGGGATTTTGTGCAGCAGCTCCTGAAACCAGCCGAAGGGGCATAGAAAGCCGCAGATAAAGCGCCCCAGCAGCACGCCCAGCAGAATGAGGAAGCCTGTGATATAGTAGGAGAAGCTGAACTTGGAAGACCCCACCAC
>VSNT01000029.1 GCA_009774465.1 Lachnospiraceae bacterium | reverse complement strand
GTAAAGATGGCCAATGAGTCTGACCGGATCAAGGGGCTATTCTGTCTGTCCTATTCCTACAATAAACTTACACTATCATGTTGCAGAAAATTGATTGAGGAAAAGACCTTTTTGGGATATAATAATTTAAAAGAAGATTTGCCAGTATATTGACTTTCATGGGAATAATAAAGGAGAGGATGCGATGCTATGGTAACAACTGAATCTGTAACAATAAGAGTGCCGTCAGGAATGGCAAAATATCTGAAGGCTGTGAACTCAGAAACGGAACTTATCAGAAATGCACTTTTGCTGTATCCGTATATATTAAATCAGACTATCTCACATGGCGGTGCGGCAGAGATTTTGGGAATCAGAAAATCCGAGTTGATTGATATTTACGATAAATTGGGATACTCGTATTTGGATATGACAATGGATGAACTTGATTTGGAATTGGAGACTTTCAGACAGTTGAAAAAGGGGGAGGCTACAGAATGATAGTTGTGTCAGATACAACACCATTGATATCGCTTCTCAAAATAGACCGAATAGGTTTACTTGAAAAACTATTTGGGCAGGTTCTGATACCGCAGGCAGTATTTGATGAGTTGACAGCAGATGAACGTTTTAAACTTGAGGTGGATCAGATTAAACGAAAACAGTTTATTAAAGTCAAGGCTATAAAGAATCCAGAATCTGCCAGTATACTTAAAAGGGCAACCGGACTTGATCAGGGGGAGAGTGAAGCCATTATCCTGACTGATGAACAAAATGCTGATGTATTGCTGATGGATGAGGCAAAAGGAAGAGCAGTGTCTTTTCAAATGGGTTTTAAGATAATGGGAACAATAGGAATACTTATGGCAGCCTATGAAGAAGATGAGTTGACAGCAAATGAAGTGAGAGAGTGTGTTGAAGGTTTGCAAAGAGCTGGAAGACATATTAGTCAAAAACATTATCAGATGTTGTTGGATAAATTAATGACTGATTAAGTTTTGATTCAATTGTAATTTATCTGAAAAATCCAGAAGCAGTTTTAGACAACAGATTCCAGATTCGGTATAAGATAATCACGATCAGACATACGCAGACTACCAGTAAAGCATATTCTGCAAACTGTTTTTCTCCATTTTGCCAGCTCCTGCTTAAAAAGGGGACTCCAAGTACTAGGGCAAGATAAAAAAATACCGGTGGCAGAATTTTTGGGAAGGAACGTCGGCTGAGAAGTCCTGCCAGGTGGTAAATAAGAAATAAAGAAGTAAAGTATACAAATGTTCCAATCAGCGTATGAAGCCTTGCGGGAGTTAAAAAACTTCCTGAAAGGCTTTTTTGCATAATGACCGGAAGATAAATGGAAAGAAGAATTCTGATAATATTAACTAATATGGTCAACACATAGGAAGCCGGAAGGATAGAAATCATCCACCGGATTTTTTTCTGAGTTGTATCCATTTGCGGGATGAAAGGGAAAAGCAGGGTGGCAATGGTTATAATCATAAACTGCATACCGCAGCAGGAGCGGGCGATCACAAACTGGTAAGTGTGATTGACGTATCCCTCATAGGGAACAAAATGAAAAGGAATGCCGCTTAAGGCCTGCACCCACCGTGCGGTGGGTGCAAGAAGCCAGGTAAGATGGTTAACATTTGTCCTGCTGTAAAAATACTTCATTCCCAAAAGAAGGAGAAAACCTGTAAGGTAGAAAAACCAGTTGTTTTTTATGAAGGTGTGTAGTTTTTGGCGGTTTGTTTGTAAGGATGTCTGTGGCATTTGATTTTTCTCCTGTATAAGGTTCTTATTCTTTATGTGACACTATTGTTTTTCATTGACAGAAATGTATTTTTTATTATGAGACACACTTCTTTATCTGTTTCTTTCTATGATGATAGATCATACTGGTCAATAGAATGCATATCATGGAAAGAAGCAGTATGATATCTGCCGGCTCTGAGTAGGCCCGGTAACCGCCTCCCACTGCAAGGTTGGATACGCCCAGAGGAAGGGGATTGGGCTGGTCAACGTCGGCGCTTTTCCCTTCCGGATTTCTGACGGTGTCAATCACTGCAATAAATGAGGTGTAAGGCGTCATCATACTGTAGTCAAGGCCAAGCTGCGTTACTTCATCTTTTACTTCAGGATTATCCTTACTGTATCCGTAATCCATAAGACGTTCTACTCTTGTGCGCGCCCACAGGTAGCTTACGGCATCATTGTCAGTGAGAGATTTTATATCGGAAACTGCAATTTTCTGGGAATAATCCTTATTTCCTGTCTTGCCGGAAACTGTAATTGTGCCTTCTGCGTCACCTTTATATTTACCAAACAGGACAATGGGTTTTTGAGCAAACAATGTAGGAAGGGCAGCAGGTTCTACGTCGTAAACATCAAACCCTTCGTAGGTCACATTAATATCTGTTAAAATGGGCGATTGTATGTAAGTACGGAAGCGTTCCGCAGTTTCAGAGGCATCCTCTGCATCAGTTACTACAAAGGATTCTCCGGCGCCTGCATATGCAATGCCATCTACCAGATAGCGGTTTACGGAGGAGCCGATTCCGAAGGAGAAAAAGCTGGTGGTGCCAAGATTTTGACTTATCAGGTCAAATACGTTCTGCTCTCCGGAAATGTAACCGTCTGTGATTACAACAATACTACGGGCAGTATTTTTATCGGCAGGAATATTTATGGCGCTTTCCAGGGCTGGAGAAAGAGAGGTACCTCCATACCCTTCCTGCTCATCAATCAGGTCAATGGCTTCTTTGATATTTTCTCTGGTGGCAGTTAAAGATTTTGGTGAAAGCTGCTTCGAGGAGCCGGAGAACAGAATTAAATTAAACTTGTCTGTTTCCTTTAAACTGGATACCAGATCTTTAATCAGTACTTTGGCGGTGTCCATAGGATAACCATTCATGGAGCCGGATACATCCAGTACAAAAATATATTCTCTGGGAGGAATGTCTTCGGGGGTGAAACGTTCCGGCGGCTGTATGGTCAGCATAAAGAAGTTTTCGTTTTCTCCTTCTGAAAGTACCAGGCCGCTTTCCACCTGATTTCCAGTCAGCTTATAGTCCAGAATAAAGTCCCGATTTCCGGCGTAATCAGCAGGATTGGACAGGGTGATCTTTGCAGAGGCATTGTTATTCCATGCAATGTCAATGTCATGAGATTTACTGCTTAAGTTGGTAATTGGCACGCCGGTGGAAAGATTGACTGTAATGCTGTATTTGCCGGTGATGGTGCTGCCGCTTTCCATATAAGGGGTTTCCACCCATCCGTTGGCGTCTTTATCGGTTTGATCTTTAGGATCGGAATAACGGGGACCGACAACAGTGGGAAATACAAACTGATAGGTGCCCTCTTCGGGACTTATCAGTTCTGTATAATGGAGCTTAATAATCACAGTATCACCGGGCATAATATTTGCCACATCCATATTAAATACGTTGGCTCTTTTCTGTTCCAGCAAAGAAGCGCTTTTTCCTTCACTTTTTGCTTCTTCAAATTCCTGCTTTGCCTCTTCCTTTTCCTTAATCTGTGCGGTAACAATATTGCTTCCCACCTGCATGGTCATGCCATGTACGGAAACCTTAGTGGATGCAGGGAAAAGATAACTTGCACTGATAGGAGAATCTCCTTCATTTTTGTAGGTTTGGGTGACATAGGTTTCTGCAATGGTGCCGGTAATGTTGGTGGTAACATTTGTTTCCTTCAGGGGAAAGCAGTCAACAGTAGTGTCTTCGCTTACCACCAGAAAGTAAGGCGCCATAGTTACATCTTCATCTTCACTATCTTCTTCAGCACGTACGGGTAGAACCGGAGTAGTCAATAGAAGAAGCACAGTTAAAAAAAACAGGCTTATTTTTTTCTTATTCATTTGATTTTTGCCTCCATTTTCATTTGTTACGTCGTTTGCCATATTTATAATTTACAATGTCGGTGCATCATAATTTCATCAAAGTAGCATCATATTTCCATCATTTTTGTATCAAAGTTGCATCATCTAAGTTGACAGCAGTACAGAAAAACGTATATTGAAAGCTTTATTTGGATATGGTAGAATTGGCCATATTATAGAGATTGCGTTGGATGGCATTGAAAATGAAGAACTTCGGGATCCCAAAATATGTTATCAGTATATAAAAGGTTTCATACAAGATGAACAGAAGTTTTATCTGCTCTTAGATGAAGTGCAATTTATGCCGCGTTTTGAAGAGATGCTTAACAGTCTGCTTCGAATAGGAAACATTGATATATATGTTACAGGCAGTAATTCAAAATTTTTATCAAGTGATGTGGTAACGGAATTTCGGGGCAGAGGAGATGAGGTCAGAGTATATCCCTTATCTTTTGCAGAGTTCTTTTCATGTTATGAAGGTGATTATGATGATGCGTGGGGGGAATATTTGCTATATGGCGGTCTCCCACAGGCAGTTCAATTTTCGTCTGAAAGGCAAAAGATGGAGTATTTAAAAAATATGTTGACTAGTGTTTATCTTAAAGATGTAATTGAGCGGAACCATATTCAAAATGTTGATGAACTGGATGCCCTGCTGGATGTTCTTGCATCATCCATTGGAGCTTTGACAAATCCTACTAAAATAGCCAACAATTTTACCAGTGAACAGGGAAGTAACTATAGCAATAAGACAATATCAAATCATATTGACTGCTTAACAGAAGCCTTTTTGATTTCCAAAGCAAATCGGTATGACATAAAAGGCAGGAAATATATTGGCGCAAACTTAAAATATTATTTTACAGATATAGGTATTAGAAATGCAAGACTGAATTTTAGGCAACAGGAACCTACGCACCTTATGGAAAATGTTGTTTATAATGAATTACTCCTGCGGGGCTACAATGTGGATGTAGGGATTGTTAATGTATATGATAAAAATCAGGAAGGCAGACAGGTTCATAAACAGTTAGAGGTAGATTTTGTAGTAAATCAGGGAAGCCAAAGATATTATATTCAGGTGGCTTACGATATGGCGGCCAGAGAGAAACAGGAACAGGAATATAAGTCTTTTAGAAGTATTTCTGATTCTTTCAAAAAAATTGTTATTACAAACGGAACATTAAAGCCCTGGAGGAATGAGGAAGGGTTTGTAATTATGGGAATGAAATATTTTCTGTTAAATACCAACAGTCTGGAATTTTAATGGCAGGCTTACTACACCTTATGACGGAGGTTTCACTATGGACAAATCAATCAATGAAAAGTTAGTTGGCTGGATTGCAGAAAAGGTTAAAAAAGAATATCCGGAGGACATTAGCGCAGTGGTGATTTATGGCTCTTACGTAAATGGAACTGCACATGCAAAATCTGACGTTGACTGTTATTTTATACCAAAAACCCAAAGGGCATATCAGTTTGCAAATGATTTTATCATCTGTGGCATCGGATATGACATTTTTCCAATTTCATGGGAGCGGGCTGAGGCGATAGCAGATTTAAAAGAAACGCTGCTGCCTTTGATTGGAGATGGGAAAGTAATTTATCGTCATTCGGAAGAAGATAAGTGTAAATTTTTACAGCTTAAGTCTAAATTAAAGAGCAATCTTGAAAGTGAACAGATATCCGGCGCTGCTGCGCTTGAAAGGGTGAACCAGGCCTGTGGGGTATATGAGAGTGCATTAAATAGCGAAAGTATGACTGAGGTTCGTAAAAAAGCCGGATTTACTATTATGACATTGGCTGATGCGGCTGCTCTTTATCATCATACCTATTATCATTTTGGGCTGAAAAGACAGTTTACAGATTTAAAAAAGCTGCCTGATATTCCGAGGCAAATATATGACGAATATTTAAATGTGATTCAGGCGGAATCAATAGAAAGTATTTTGCAGCATTGTAACCAGATGATTTATGCAGTATGCCGGCATATGAATATTCCGGTTCCGGAAAAGCCAAGGAAGCAGATTAAGACGGAGGAAGTATGCGCTTCACAGGCAGATTATACAGCTTTAGCGGCATTATATGAAGAAATCTGCTCAACCTTTAATAAAATATATGTCTGCTGTGAAAATGGCGACTATGTTTTAGCCTATCTGTCAGCAGTATGCCTGCAGGAGGAGCTGGACTATGCACATGGTCAGTTGGGAGCCGGACAATATGATTTACTCCGGTCATTTCATTATAATGATTTGGAAAGACTGGAAAGTAACACAAAGGTTATTGAAAATGACTTTGTACAATTTATTGTAGATGGCGGCGGAGCAGTAAAGAAATATGATTCTTTTGAGGAATTTGAGAAAATGCAGTGACAATTCTATATGGCTGAGCCAATAAAGCCTGATTAATATCAGGAATGAATTGACTTCATAAAATGTTATTACTATAATGAATTACGGATAATTGCCTGATTCCGGTTACGACATGGAGGAAAGGTTGAACAAAAATGCGTATTCAACCTATTGATTTGTACGCGCGCAGCAACGCGCAGATGGGTATAAAAATGAAAGATATTAAAATAGCATTTTTTGATATTGACGGCACTTTGATAGACATAAATAAGAAGGTAATTTCTGAAAGGATATTGGAAACTCTGGCGCGTTTAAAGCAGAAAGGGATACTGATCTGTCTTGCAACCGGCAGAGCACCGCTTACTCTGCCCCGGTTTCCGAAAACTGACTTTGATGTATTTTTGACTTTTAATGGTTCTTATTGCTTCAACTCAGAAAAGGTGATTTTCAGTAATCCCATTCCGGTACAGGATGTGAAGCAGCTTATTAAAAATGCAGCCCAAATCGGCAGACCGGTATCAATTGCAACGAAAGACCGGATAGCAGCAAATGGAGCTGATCAGGATTTGGTGGATTATTATGGATATGCAGGCCTTAAAGTGGAAATTGCAGATGATTTTGAACAGCTGCTTCAGGAGGAAGTTTATCAGGTGATGATGGGGTGCTGCGAGTCAGAGTACATATCTATGATGAAAGGAATCAGGCAGGCGAAAATTACTGCCTGGTGGGACAGGGCGGTGGATATCATTCCGGCTGATGGCGGAAAAGGAAAAGCCATAGAAAAGGTGCTTGAATATTATCACATGGATAAATCAGAGGCGATTGCATTTGGTGATGGCAATAATGATATTGAAATGCTGCAAAGCGTTGGCACAGGCGTGGCAATGGGAAATGGTTCGGAGCAGTTAAAAGCTGTGGCGGATGATGTGTGCGGGCATGCCGCTGATGATGGGATTTATAATTATTGTCTGGAAAAAGGATTGATATAGGGAGGTTAACATGGCATCAATTGAATATGCAGCAGCATTAAAACAGGGGCGGCGCAGCTATCGAACTGCAATTACCAGGGGAACATATCCTTATTTACCGGTATTGGATGAAATAATTTCCTATACCGAAGTTGCGTCAGTTGAGAATCTTGGAATTATGGATATTCCACTGTCCAAGATCGTAGGGACAAAGACGGAGGGGCGGTCTAACGCGTTTGCGAATAATTTTATGCCGCTTCTTCCTGAAAATTCGGAATTTGGAACAAAATGGTCGGCATTATACAAACATCAGATTACAGATGGCATTACTGATCCTATCGTAGTCTATGAATTTATGAATCAGTTTTATGTGCAGGAAGGCAATAAACGCGTCAGCGTTATGAAGTATTTAAAAACATACAGTATTCCTGCAACCGTTACCCGATGGGTTCCCAAGAAGTCAGATGATAAGGAAAACCGGCTGTACTATGAGTTTTTGGATTTTTACGAAGTATCCCACAGCTATGCGGTCTGCTTTTCTAAAGAAGGAAGCTATAAAAAACTTTTAAAATGCATGGGAAAAAGGGAAGATGAACTTTGGAGCGATGATGACAGAATGAATCTGAACGCTGCCTGTTATAACTTTGAGCTTGCATTCAACAAGGCGCATGGTGCAAAGCTGGATATTAACGTCTCCGATGCATTTCTGATTTATGTAGAGATTTATGGATATGATAAGGTCAAAGATCAGAGCAATCAGGAAATGGACCGTCTGCTTCAGAAGATGTGGACAGAGATCACACTTGCAGATGGTGGAAATCAGGTAGAGCTTGTGCAGCATCCTGAGCAGGTAAAATCTTCTATTTTAAACAAGCTGCTTCCCACAGGAACTCCGGATATTTTGAAAATAGCGTTTATTTATATGAAAACCACAGACACTTCCAGCTGGGCATATTCCCATGAACTGGGCAGATTATATCTGGAACAGGTATTTGCAGGCAGGATAGAGACGATGGTTTTTGATAAGGCTGATACGGATGCAGATGTGGAAGAGGCGATTGAGCTGGCGGTTGTGGCAGGCTGTGAATTGATTTTTACAACGGCCACACAGATGGTAAATCAGAGTGTGCGTTCAGCAGTCCTTCATCCAAAGGTAAAGATATACAATTGTTCCATCAAAATGTCATATTCTTCTATCTGCACCTATTATACAAGAATGTATGAGGCTAAATTCCTTATGGGTGCAATTGCGGCGGCGCTGTCCAGAACAGACAGACTTGGATATGCCGCCGATTATCCTATTTACGGGACATTGGCCAATATTAACGCATTTGCACTTGGAGCCAAAATGATCAATCCTTATGTGCAGGTACATCTCGAATGGACGAAAGTCAAAGGTGCCAATGTGCGGGAGCGGTTTAAGCAGGATGGGATTGTTTTTATCTCTGACAATGATGTGATCAAACCGGAAAGCGCTTCCAGAGAATATGGACTGTATGCAAAGAGAGAAGACGGAACTCTTGAAAATCTGGCAACGCCCATATGGCACTGGGGAAAATTTTATGAGCAGATTGTCAATAAAATTTTCAGTGGCGGCAGTACGGAGGCGGATGCGCAGAAAGGGAAAAAAGCAGTTAACTACTGGTGGGGCTTGTCGGCAGATGTAATAGATGTAATTTGCTCAAAATCCATGCCCTATGGCATTGGCAGGCTGATTGAGTTTTTGAAAAGTTCGATTCGAACCGGGACTTTCCAGATTTTTTGCGGTCCGCTTTATGCACAGGGCGGTGTTTTGCAATGTGAGAAGGAAAAGAGTCTTGGACCGGATGAGATTATCACAATGGATTGGCTGGCAGAGAATGTGATTGGAAAGATTCCGGAATTAGATGAGCTGACAGAGGAAGCCCAGGCACTGGTAGAATTTCAGGGGATCAGGGTGGATGAATCCGGCACGGAAAAAAACAGCAGTGCGCAGGTGAGTGAGGCAGGCGGGAGCGGAGAGGTCGAATGAAAATACTAGTGCTTGCCGATCAGAAATCTAAATATTTGTATGACTTTTATGAGCCGGATAAATTGAAGGATATTGATCTTATCATTTCATGCGGGGATTTATCACCAACCTACTTATCTTTTTTTGTTACGCTTTGCAATGTGCCGCTGCTTTATGTGAGGGGGAACCATGATGCCAGATATGAACAGACACCTCCGGAAGGATGTATCTGTATTGAAGATGATATTTTTGTGCATGAAGGAGTCCGCATTTTGGGACTGGGCGGTTCAATGGAATATATACCAAAAGCAAGCAATCAATACTCGGAGCTAAAGATGCGCAGAAGGGTATGGAAGCTGAAATATAAGCTGTGGAGAAAAAAAGGATTTGACATACTTGTGACACATGCTCCGGCACGTGAGATTAATGATCTGGAGGATCTGCCCCATCGTGGTTTTGAAGTGTTTCGAAATCTGATGGAAAAATATGAACCTAAATTTTTCTTTCACGGACATGTACATGCCAACTATAGCAGAAAATTTAAGCGGATAGACACCTATGGAAAAACAACCATAGTCAATGCCTATGAATATTATATCGTGGAATATCCGACGGAAGAGGGGACAGGCAGTACTTCTGCTTAGGCGGATAAAGGGTGTATTATATTATAACTGGAAATGTAAAGACAGGTGGAGGATCGCTTTGCCTGTCTTTTTAGTGTCACATATCTGTGAATTGATAATTTATCATGGAAAAATTTAGAATTTGTTTATAAATTTGTTAGCACTCGCTATTGACGAGTGCTAACGATAGTGTTATAGTCTAACTAGAACAAGGGGAATTCATAATGATAGTGGATGGAATTGCCGGTTATACTGTAAAGAGAACTTTTTTGCAGGATAAGGCGGAGAGGAGTGCTTATGAATATAAACAAATTTACACAAAAGTCCATGCAGGCAGTGGAAGGCTGCGAAAAACTTGCCTATGAGTATGGAAATCAGGAGATTGAGCAGGAGCATTTGTTATACAGCCTGCTCACCATTGATGACAGTCTGATTCTGAAATTAGTGGAAAAGATGGAAATTAATACTCAGTATTTTATAAATAAGGTAGAAGAAGCCCTTTCAAAAAGAGTGAAGGTTCAGGGTGGTCAGATTTATGTCGGTCAGGATTTAAACAAGGTTTTAATTTCAGCAGAAGATGAGGCGAAGGCTCTTTCGGATGAATATGTGTCAGTGGAACATTTATTCCTTGCCATGATCAGGCATCCCAACAAGGCAGTGAAAGAACTGTTTAAGGAGTTTGGCATTGCAAGAGAAAGATTTTTGCAGGTACTCTCCTCTGTGAGAGGGAATCAGAGAGTTACTTCTGACAATCCGGAGGCTACCTATGACACCCTTGCCAAATACGGGCAGGAGCTGGTGGAGAAAGCCAGAGAGCAAAAGCTTGATCCGGTAATCGGCAGGGACAGTGAAATCAGAAATGTAATCAGAATTTTATCCAGAAAAACAAAAAATAATCCGGTTTTAATCGGAGAGCCCGGCGTGGGAAAGACAGCAGTGGTGGAGGGGCTTGCCCAGAGGATTGTGCGGGGAGACGTTCCACAGGGACTAAAGGATAAAAAGATTTTTGCGCTGGATATGGGGGCGCTGGTGGCCGGAGCCAAATACAGAGGTGAATTTGAAGAGCGGTTAAAAGCAGTTTTGGAGGATGTGAAAAAAAGCGACGGGCAGATTATTCTTTTCATCGATGAGCTGCACACCATTGTGGGAGCCGGAAAAACAGACGGAGCTTTAGATGCCGGCAACATGTTAAAGCCAATGCTGGCAAGGGGCGAACTGCATTGTATCGGAGCCACTACATTAGATGAGTACAGGCAGTATATCGAAAAAGATGCGGCGTTAGAGAGAAGATTTCAGCCGGTTATGGTGGAGGAACCTACGGTAGAAGATACGATTTCTATTTTAAGGGGATTGAAAGAGCGCTATGAAGTATACCACGGTGTTAAGATTATGGATAATGCACTGGTAAGTGCGGCGGTGCTTTCCAACCGTTATATTTCTGACCGGTTTTTGCCGGATAAGGCAATTGATCTGGTAGACGAAGCCTGTGCCCTGATTAAAACTGAGTTGGATTCCATGCCCACCGAGCTGGATGAGCTGCAGCGAAAAGTAATGCAGATGGAAATTGAGGAAACTGCACTGAAAAAGGAAGACGACCGGTTAAGTATGGAGCGTCTGGAAAGCCTGCAGAAAGAATTGGCCGAGCTAAAGGAAGAATTAAACAATCGTATTGCCCAGTGGGAAAATGAAAAATCTTCTGTTGAAAAGCTTTCAAAAATCAGGGAAGAAATTGACGCAGTGGGAAGTCAAATTGAAATTGCTCAGAGAGAAGGGGATTATGAAAAGGCTGCCGAATTAAGCTACAGTAAGCTTCCGGCACTGAAAAAGCAGTTGGAGATAGAAGAAGAACAAGTGAAAAACAAGGATCTGTCACTGGTACATGAAAGCGTATCGGATGAAGAAATTGCAAAGATTATTTCCAGATGGACGGGAATCCCTGTTTCCAGGTTGACGGAAAGTGAGCGGAACAAAACGCTGCATCTGGATGAGGAACTTCACAAACGTGTAGTGGGGCAGGACGAAGGGGTAACCAAGGTGACGGAAGCAATTATCCGTTCCAAGGCAGGCATCAAAGATCCCACTAAGCCAATAGGTTCTTTCCTGTTTTTAGGCCCTACCGGAGTAGGGAAAACAGAGCTGGCCAAGGCCCTTGCCGCATCTTTATTTGATGATGAAAACAACATGGTTCGTATCGATATGAGTGAATACATGGAGAAATATTCGGTATCCAGACTGATTGGAGCGCCTCCCGGATATGTGGGATATGAAGAAGGCGGACAACTAACCGAAGCAGTCAGAAGAAAACCATACTCCGTGGTACTGTTTGATGAGATTGAAAAAGCCCATCCGGACGTGTTTAATGTACTTCTGCAGGTTTTGGATGACGGGCGGATTACAGACTCTCAGGGACGGACGGTAGATTTTAAAAATACCATACTGATTATGACTTCCAACATAGGAGCATCCTATCTGTTAGAGGGGATTGACCAGAATGGTAAAATAAATGAAGAAGCAGAGAAAATGGTAATGAATGACCTGCGTGCTCATTTCAGGCCGGAATTTTTGAACCGTCTGGATGAAACCATCCTGTTTAAACCATTGTCCAGGGAAAATATCAGTGGTATCATTAAACTGATTATTGCAGATTTAAATAAGCGTTTGTCAGACAGAGAGCTTATGGTGGAATTATCGCCTGAGGCGGAGAAGTTTATTGTTGAAAATGCTTATGATCCGGTATATGGTGCAAGGCCCTTAAAGCGTTATATTCAAAAATATGTGGAAACTCTTTCTGCAAAGCTGATTTTAACAGATCAGGTGGAACAGGGCGATAAGATCTGGATTGACGTGAAGGATGGAGAACTTGGCGCGGTCAGGAAAATAGGTTAATTTACCATTGGAAAGTGGAAAATAAAGATTTGCCTATAGTAGCAGTCAGGTCACGCAGCATAATAAATAAATTCAAAAAATAAATAACCGCCGCAGGCGTGATGATAAGCAGCCTGCGGCGGTTTTGTTTGCCCTTAGCCGGAGAGGTCTCACAGGCGGTCTCACTAGTCGTAACAACGAAGGTATGTTGTTTATCAATTTTTAACAAATGATTTATTGACAAATTACTTTTTTGTTTGATATGATAAATTAAAGCATAAATATTCTAAGGTCAATTCGTTCTCGAATCTAATTTTCTAATGGCATTTTAACTTGAAATGTAGTCATCTATTTTAGAATCTTTGCTTTATTACCAAATTAAATCAAATAAGGCAGGGATAAATGAGGGATGTATGGAAAGCAATGCCATAGGAAGATAAATCTTTCTTCCTGCCAGTGGAAGGAGGAAGAATGGGTAAAACCAAAGAGAAAAAGGACACGGTGGAAAAGGAATTTGTATCTTTTACGGATATTGCGGCAGATGTAATTAATGTGCTGCTGTATGAGGGAGAAGAGATTACGCAGGAAGCCAGTCTGCATCCAGCACCTACGGAAAGCATTTATCAGGGGAGCAAAAAACTGCGGAGCCAGTATGAAGACCTGTGTAAATATGAATTATCAGGCGGGAAAGTAAAGATTATGTATCTGATAGCCAATCAAAGCAGAACGGATGGGAAAATGCTGCTCCGTAAAGCCGGTTATGTGGGCGGTGTGTACCGGGAGCAGTATGAGGGAAAGATGCAGGATTCTTTTCCAGTGATAGAATTTATCCTGTACTGGGGCAGTCCCAGGTGGAAAGGAAGCAGAGAGCTTGGGAGGCTATTTAGAAAGAGACAGATTCCAGAGAAAACATGGAAATATATTGATGAACTAAAACTTCATGTGTTTGAAATGAAGCATCTGCCGGAAGAAACAAGAAAGTTGTTTCAAAGCGATATGAGGATTGTGGTGGATTATTTTGCGGAAGGAGAAAGGTACCGTTCTGACAGAAAAATCCGACATAAGGCAGCACTGATTAAAATGATTAAGGTGCTTTCAGGAGAGATGGATACGGAAGATATTGAAAGGTGGATGGAAGAACAGGGTATCAGAGAGGAGGATGACTTAACAGTGTGCGAACTATTTGATCAGTATGTAAGGCAGGGGAGAAAAGAAGGAATTTCCATAGGCAGGGCCGAAGGCATTACAGCGGGAAAAGCCGAGGGCATTGCAATAGGTAGAGCCGAAGGATTTGCGACAGGCAGATTTGAGGGAGAAAATCGTTTTGCAAGGCTGGTGAAAATGCTTTTGGATTGCGGAAGGAGTGAAGATTTACAAAAAGCAGTTTCAGACCAGGGCTATAGAGAACAATTGTATGTAGAAGCTGGTTTTATATAAAGGTTATTTAATACAGTTGAGGAGGAATAATCAAATGATACCAAAAGAGCCAAACATGCTGCTGAGCTATATAAACTTGAAACTTCGTGATTTCTATTCTGATTTTAAGGCATTATGTGATGATCTGGATATAAGTCTTCGGGAAACAGAAGAAAAATTAAATAGCGTTGGTTATTTTTATGATAAAGAAAAGAACCAATTTATTTCGCAAAATTAAACCACGATTTAAAAATACTCTGACGTGAGAACATGTCAGAGTATTTTTTATTATAAGCATATTCCAGGAAGCATGAAGTTTGCGCCAACGTATGAAATGACGATAAAACAGGGGAATAAAACATCACATATGTTATTTAATGCATTGTGTGTAGACTGACATTACTTCTTCTCTGGTTGGAATAGACGTCTGAGCCCCTTTTCTGGTAACTGCAATTGAAGAAGCTGCCTGGCCAAAAACAATTGCCTCGAAGCAGGATTTTCCTTCGGCAAGGGCTAATGCAAATGAAGCGGTAAAGCAGTCGCCGGCAGCAGTTGTATCCACCGCCTTTACGCTGCGCGCCTCAAAAAACTGTTCCAGGTCATGGTTTACAAGCAGACAGCCCTTGCCGCCCATTGTCACAATCACATTCCGGACACCCTTTTCAAGCATTCGTTTTGCACCTGCTATGATTTCTTCTTGTGTTTTCATCTGCTTTCCGGTTAAAATGGACAGTTCAGTTTCATTTGGTTTTATGTAGTCAATTTCTTTCCAAAAACCATCCGGAATTGTTGAAAGCGCTGGGGCAGGATCTACAATAATAAGCTTATGTAAAGAAGCAGCCAGTTCTTTTACATATAATACTGTTTCCAGTGGAATCTCAAGCTGCATCACTACAATATCACTGCTTTCAATTATTTCTTTCAGACACGCTTCATTTTGTCTGATCAGCTCCGGAGTCAAAGCTCCGTTTGCCCCGGCAATTAAAATAATAGAATTTTCCCCTGCATCATCAATAGCAATATAGGCCTGCCCTGTTGCTTCCTTTTCCAAGACACAGACATCCGACACATCCACACCGACGCCTGCCAGGTTATCTTTAAGCGCCCGCCCAAAATCATCCCTGCCAACTGCTCCCAGCATTTTTACATTTCCTCCAAGCCTGCCAATAGTATAAGCCTGATTTGCGCCCTTTCCACCGGGAATAAAAGAAACCTTTCTTCCAGAAACGGTTTCTCCCGCCTGTGGAATATGAGGCGTTTCCAGCACAAAATCCATATTCAAACTACCCACCACCAAAATTTTTTTCATAAACCTGTTCCTCCTGTTTTCTATTGTCTTGAGTACATGGCGCATAAGTCTTTTCACAGAAATATTACCTAAGGAAGCGTTGATTAAAGCGTTTTCCTAAATCTTCCCGCCATCGTATAATTTTTCATAGATATTCTACAATTTTTCCTCCGAATCCACCTGATGCACCTCCACTCCCTGCTCTCGAATTCTGTCAAGCTCTGTCTTATCCGCTTGAGAACCGGTAATAAGAATATCAATATTCTGGAGCTTTGCACTGGTAAAGCTGTAGGTTTTTCCAATTTTACTGCTGTCCGCCACCACAATCACTTTTCCGCTGCATCGTTCGATCATTTTACTGTTTAAAACGGTTTCCTGAAGGAGTGAAGTGGTTGCACCGCTGTCGGCGCTGATTCCGTTTACGCCAAGAATACATAAATTCGCATAAATTTGATTCAGCACAGTAACTGCAAGATCGCCCAGACATGCCTTGCTGGTGTCGTTATATACGCCGCCGGTGTAGATCAAATTTCCCTTTAACTGCGGGCAGCATTCATATGCAAGGAGATTATTGGTAACAATAGTAAGGAAACGGTGATTAAGAAGCTTTAATAAATGCAGGATAGTGGTGCCGGAATTCATAAATATAGTACTTCCTTCCTGCACGTATTCTGCTGCATAACGGGCGATCTGCTGCTTTTCAAAATTGTGTGTGCTTTGTTTATTAACAAAAGGAGAGAGCGGTTCGGGCTCCTTGTGCAGGCTGACGCCGCCATGAATTCTTTTTACCAGGCCGGCTTCTTCCAATTCGTTTAAATCTCTTCGGATTGTCAAAGGAGATACATGGAAATATTCGCTCAATGCGTTTACCTGCTGCTTACCATTTTGCTGAAGAAGCTCAATGATTTTGTTGCGCCTTTGTTCTATTACATGTACGCTGTGCTTCATATGATTACCTCCGGTTTCCATACAATTTAGTTCATCCATTCATATAATATCATTTATATGAACGAAAATCAACAAAAATAATTAACAATTGTAATAAATAGACAAATAATATGAAAAATAATTGCATATTTTGCTGAAAATGAAAAAAATATTGACATTATATGTGTGTTAAATTAAAATAATAATCACAAAACGAACGTAAAATATTCATAAAACGTTCGTAAAAAGTTGCATAAGAGCGGAAGGCTCAAGAAATGGAGGATGTGATATGTTGAAAAAGAAAATTTTAGTCTCCTTATTAACTGCTGCTGTAACTCTTTCCATGCTGGTAGGATGCGGAAGCAAACAGGAAGATACAGGCAGTAATGCAGACAACACAGGTAGTACCAGCACTGCCGGCAACACACAGGAGAGCACGAATGTTGAATCGGAAGAGACAGTTTCCACTGATGAGGAAGTATCCTTAACCTTTGGATTTTTTGGAGATGATCCGGAAGCTGAAATGAAAATGGGGCTGGCAAATGCATATATGGAGGCCCATCCCAATGTGAAGATTGAATTTGAATATTGTACAGGAGCGGACTATTTAACCAAGCTGCAGACATGGTTTTCCTCAGAAGAAACGCCTGATGTGTTTGCACTGGCAAGCGACCAGTTGTTTCCATACAAAGACAGTCTCCTGTTTGAGGATTTGAAGCCTTACATTGAAAAGGACGGATGCAGTGAGTATTGGGATATGGCTTCCGTAGAAGCAAACTGGAAGACCGACGACGGAAGAATTGTTGCGGCGCCTTTTGTATCCAAGACTTTTGCAATCGCATATAACAAGGCTTTGTTTGATCAGGCCGGACTTTCCTACCCGACAAGCGACTGGACGGAAAAGGAAATGCTGGAAGCTGCAGAAAAAATATCCGCACTTGGCGACGATATTTATGGAATCCGCTGGGGCGTACGCGTACCGGAATTTTACCGTAATCTTTACGGAAACATGTTCTATGATGTTGAAAATACAAAGATGAACGTGGAAGGTAATGAAGAATTTAAGGCGACTATTACCATGTTTGTGGATTCCATTCAAAGAGGACTTGCTCCTGATGAAACGGATGGTGTGATTTCCACCGGCGGATTTGAAACCGGTAAATTTGGTATGGCCCTTTCCGCTACATGGGATATGTCTACTTATGAAAGTGCAATTGGCGATTCTTTTGAATGGGATGTAGTGGAACTTCCAATCAATGAGGAATTTAACACCAGATGGCTGACCTCCTTTAGAGGAAATGGATGGTGCATGAGTTCCAAGTCTGAATATAAAGATGTGTGCTGGGATTTCATTAAATACATGACCACTACCCAGGAAGCTGCAAAGGCAGCACAGAGCATTGGGATTCCTGATTTTCAGCCATTTGTTACCAGTGAAGAATATTTAAATGATTTTGGAGAGGGGACACCTTATAACAAAACCGTATTCATCAATATGATTTCTTCTTCCACTCCTTTTTATAATCTGGGTTCTTTTGCAGAGGTAAATGATCTGACAAAGGCAGATTACCAGAAGGTGCTTGCGGGTGATATGACAGTGGATGAAATGATTGCGGATGTTCAGGCGCAGGGAACTACAATTTTTGATTCTTACAAGTAAAAAAATAAAAATTCGGCATAGTTGTGGGAGGCGGCAAGATTCCTTCCACACATATGCCATTGATCCGAAGGAACGTTGAGGATTTCGGGTTAGTGTAAAGATAGGGAGAAGTAGGATGGCAAAGCAAAACGGAAAAAAGAAAAAGAAATTAAATGATACCTCGAGGCTGTTCTGGATTTTTATATCCCCCTGGCTGATTGGGTTTTGTGCATTTACCTGTTTTCCTATGATATATTCCTTTGTTATGTCCTTTACAAACTGGAATGGACTGACAAACAGGGATTTTATCGGGATATCAAATTTCATTCAGATCTTGACAAAGGATAAAACATTTGGATTGTCCCTTAGAAATACATTTTTCTATATTGGGGTTTCAGTTCCATTAAATACAGCGGTTTCTATCTTTCTGGCCACACTTTTAAATAAGCGGCTGACAGGAACGAATGTATTTCGGGGAATTTTTTATCTGCCCACGATCTGTACGGGAGTTGCAACCTACATTGCATGGACTTACCTTTTTAACGGAACCAATGGATTTATCAATGTGATATTAAATGCACTGGGGATGGAGAGTATTAATTTCCTTGGAAACAGAAATACAGCAATGCTGTCCATTATCTTTATGGATATGTTCTGCATTGGAACCGCAATGACCATTGTGCTGGCAGGGCTTCAGGATGTACCGAGAGATTATTATGAGGCAGCGGATTTAGACGGTGCAAATGGAGTACAGAGATTCTGGCATATTACATTTCCGCTGATCAGCCCGGTAGTGTTTTTCAATGTACTTATGGCGATCATTAAGGGACTGCAGATTTTTACCCAGCCTTATGTAATGACAGGCGGCGGGCCGGCTCAGTCTACTTATGTGTATGGGCTTTATCTTTATAATACAGCATTTTCCTATGGTAAATTCGGATATGCTTCCGCACTTGCCTGGGTACTGTTTATTATTATGATTCTGTTGACGCTTGTAATTCTTGGAACATCAAAGTTCTGGGTATTTTATAGAGAGGATGTGAATTAGAATGGCAAAAGAGAAAAGACATATGAAAAAAAGTGCAGGTAATATTTTGACACAGATCTTACTGATCGGGATGGCGGCACTCTTTTTGTTTCCCTTTATCTGGATGTTGTGCACTTCCCTCAAAACAGAAGCGGGAATTGCAGATTATAAGCAGCTTTTTCCCTGGCCGATTTCCTTCCGTGCTTTTGAAAAGGGATGGAAGGGCGGAAAATTTCTGGTTTACATCTGGAATACGGTGAAAATTGCCGGGCTGTGTGTGATAGGAACGGTATGCAGCTGCTCTCTGGTGGCATTTGGTTTTGCAAAGTTTCAGTCTAAGGCGAAAAATATGTTATTTCTTGTACTGCTTGCAACGATGATGGTTCCCCAGACGGTTACTCTGATTCCCATGTACATTATGTACAGTAAGTTTCATTGGCTGAATACTATTTATCCTCTTGTACTTCCGGCATTTTTTGGCACCAGCACCTTTAACATATTTTTGCTGCGGCAGTTTTTTGCAGGGCTGCCAAATGACCTGGCGGAGGCGGCGAAAATTGACGGATGCAGTTGGTTTGGCATTTTTGCCAGAATCTATCTGCCCAACTGCAAACCTGCCCTGTTGGTAGTGGTGATTAATCAACTGGTATTTTGCTGGAATGACTATATGGCGCCATTAATTTATTTAGGCAGGCCGGCTAAATTTACAATTGCGCTGGGACTGAACGCTTTTAAGGGAGAGACAGGTTCCACAATGGACATAGGGCCTATTATGGCAATGGCGGTGGTTACCATACTTCCGCTGCTGATTTTGTATCTGTGCTTCCAGAAGTATTTTGTGGAAGGTGTTGCCGCATCAGGTATTAAGGGATAGCCGGGGAAAATTTCGAAAAGCTGCAGATTGAAATTGGAGACGATTGCAGATCTGGAATGGAGACTAGGATGATAGATCGGTATGAAGAAAAAGTATATGCTGGAATACTTGGAAAAATAATCGGTGTATTTTATGGGCGTCCCATAGAAGGATGGCCCTATGAAAAGATTAAAGACCGGTTTGATATGGTAGACCATTTTGTGGCCGGAGAGGTTGGAGTTCCCCTTCATGTGGCGGATGATGATCTTTCGGGAACATTTACCTTTTTAAACACGCTGGAGGATTATCCTTTGGCAGACTTGAGTTCTGATAAATTTGGAAACACATGGCTCAATTATTTAATAGAAGAAAAAACTGTTTTCTGGTGGGGCGGTCTTGGAAGGTCCACGGAACATACAGCATATCTGCGGTTAAAGGGCGGCATCAAAGCGCCGGAAAGCGGAAGCGCAAAGCTAAATGGAAAAGCCGCTGCAGAGCAGATTGGCGCCCAGATCTTTATGGATGCAATTCCTCTTGTTTTTGCCGGAGATGTTGAAAATGCCAGGAAATATACCAGAATGCAGGCACAGGTGAGTCATGACGGTGTGGCGGTAGAGTCAGCGTGCTTTTGGGCAGGAATGGAAGCGGCAGCATTTCGGGAAAGAAGCCTTGACGCATTACTGGAAGAAAATCTTTCCTATATAAATATAAAGCAGTTAAAGGATATTTTTCTGGAAATCATAGCTTTTTGCAAGGAAAAACCGGATTTTCGGACTGCAAGAGCATATCTGGAAAAAAGGTGGGGATACGATAAGTTTCCGGGAAACTGTCATGTGATTCCCAATACAGCGTTGATGCTTACAGTGCTTCTTTTAGGAAAAGACAGTTTTCGGGATGCCATGCAGATGTGTGTATCGGCAGGCTGGGATACGGACTGTAATGGGGCAAATATAGGGTGTCTGAATGGAATCCGCCTTGGACTGGATGCAATTACTAAAGAGTTTGATTTCAGGACGCCCATAGCAGACCGTTTTTACAACATTTCCTCAAATGGAGGAGAATGTGTGACGGATGCGGTCTGGCAGACACAAAGAATTTTAAAACTTCACAATCAGATTTATGGAACCGGATATCAGGTGCAGCCGCACAGATTTTCTTTTGCCTGTCAAGGGGCAGTGCAGGGATTTGAACCATGTCCTGTAAGGGGCGGAAAGGTAAAGCTTAAAAATGGACAGGGACAGGGGCTTACAGTAACTTTGCAGGAAGAAAAAGGCTTTGCGTCTGTTCCGGTCATGTGGCAGAGAGAGGATATTTATGGCGGTTATTGTCTTTTGGGAAGCCCTGTCTTATATGAAACTCAAAAAGTACATGTAAGCCTTAAGACGTCTGGGGATCAGGTGAAATTTCGTCTTTATGTAATTTACTATGATTTTGATGATGAAAAGCAGGTAATGGAAAGTCCCATATATGAAGGAACTTCTGAGCTGAAAGAGTATGTATGGCATATTCCGAAATTGGGAGGAAGATGTATTGACCGCTTTGGGACAGAAGTAATAGGAGAAGCCGGCGGACAGGTGCTGATTCGATCTGTTGATTTTAAAGGTGCGCCTTCTGATTTTCTCATCACCGGTTCTCTGCGTAATTATGACCTGGGGCGCGCCAATATGCAGTTACAGGCCTTTACCTCATCGGCCAGGGAATTTTCCTTTGACGCCAGGCATAGCTTTACGGTTTCTCATCATGAAGGAACGGGGCTTGCAACCATAGGCACCAGAGACTGGGGTAATTATCAGGTAAGCTGCAGGGCAGTGCCTTATCTGCACAGGGAATTTGGACTGGTGATCCGCACCAGAGGACATGGAAAATATTATGCACTTTTACTAAAGGAACATAACACTGCCCGGCTCGTCCGGCAGGACGGAGAGGAAAGAGCGGTGCTGGCAGAGCATCCTTTTCCCTATAAAGAGCTGGAAACTTATGAACTTACCCTGCAGGCGGAAGAAAACAGAATCAGTGCTGCCATTAACGGGGAAGTACTTTTATCAGCGAAGGATGAAAGGTATCAAAGGGGAGGCTGCGGATTTTTAATTTGCGAAGGCACCTTTATGGCAGATGACTTCCATGTCACAAATTAGATTTTATAAATTTGAAAGTGCTGAACGGGTGCAGAACATTTAAACTTTCAGAACGGAGATTAGAAATGAAGGATAAATTCTATCCCGGGTTTCATTACAGGCCCCCGAAAAACTGGATAAATGATCCCAATGGACTGATTTATAAAGATGGCTGGTATCACATGTTTTATCAGTACAATCCTGGAGGAGATGTATGGGGAGATATTCATTGGGGACATGCAAAATCTCAGGATTTGATTCATTGGGAAGAATGTGACATTGCTCTTGCGCCCTCTTATGAAGAAGGAGAGCTGCACTGCTACTCCGGCTGTGCGGTGGGAAAAGAAGGACAGGTTTATCTTTTTTATACCAGTGTAGGAGATCAGGAAAGAGGTCCAGAGCATGGCGCCCAGCAATGGTGCGCAGTGGGAGATTCCAATTTAGAACATTGGGAAAAGGTGGGAAAACCGGCTGTTCCCAATGAACTGAGATGTGGCATCAGTATGTGGAGAGATCCATTTATATGGAAGGAAGAGGAATATTTTATGCTGCTTTCCGGTTCGCAGGATGGGAATGGCTGTGTGGGACTTTACCGGTCGCCTGATCTTGAAAAATGGTCTTTTTGCTCTGTCCTGTATACTTCTTCGGAATTTGGACTGCTGGAATGCCCCAATATGTTAAGATTTGGGGAACAATATGTTCTTTTATATGCCCCTTTGGAAGGAACCAGATATTGTATTGGAGAATTAAATAAAACCACCTGGGAATTTACGGTACATTGGGAAGGAGTTTTTGACTACAGTGTTGGGAAAAAGGGCTTTTACGCGCCGAATACTTATCTGACAGATCCAAAAGGAAGATATCTTACTATTGGATGCCTGTTTGAATGGGATCGTATGTCCTGTACTTATCACAGAGGCTGGGCGGGAATGCAGTCTCTTCCCCGGGAAGTGTTTTTGAAGGACGATGGTCTTCATATCCGGCTGGCAAAAGAGTGTAGAATGCTTCGGAAAAAAAGACTTTGTTCTTTGGAAAACAGGCCATTTACCAAGCTGGAACAGGGAAAAGTGCTTGCAGCATGCCGGCAGGGAGAAATCTGTTTTAAGATAAAACTGCCGGAGAATGGCAGCTTTGCAGTCAGGGTGTTTGCCTCACAGGAAGGAACGGAATACACAGAGTTAAAAATTGACCATGTTTTGCATCAAATCATTTTAGATCGTTCCAGGTCTACGAAAGATGCAAATGTGGGGACGGAGCAGATAGAAGTTCCGATTTCCGGCGGACATTGTGAGTACCATGTAGATCTGATATTGGATCACTCAGCTGTGGAAGTGTTTATTAATGAGCGGTATACCATTTCGGCCAGAGTATTTCCGGAGAATGTATTTGGTGGCATCAGCATTTCAGAGTGTACCGGACAGGGGATGGTGAAAGAATTTGTTGTTTATGAGCTTGGACTGTAGCAGATACTTATAGGTATTTCACTGGAAAAGGATTGTAAAGGAGAGAGTATGCTGCTGATTTTGGATATTGGTACTTCAAGCATGAGAGCCATGCTGATGGACTGCCGCGGACATATTTTAAAAAGTTGTCAAAGTAAATACGGGCTTACTTATACATCTGACGGAGGCGTTCTTATGGAAATGGGGCAGTTGGATGAAGCCCTTGAAAGGAGCCTTAAAGAAACAGGCAGTTTTTGCAGGGCGGAGAAAGTAAAGATAGATGGAATTTCCGTGACTGCCCAGCGCTCTTCCGTAATTCCAATGGGAAAGGATGGGCGTGCTCTCTGCCATGCACTTATGTGGCAGGATAAAAGATGTGTCAGCCTGATAGAGGAATTGGGGGCAAAGATAAAAACAATCTATGGAATTTGCGGGATGCGTCCTTCCCCGGTCTTTTCCGCACCTAAAATGCAATATGTAAAAATACATATGCCAGAAATTTACGAGCAGGCGGTAAAGATGATTGGATTTCAGGAATATGTGCTGCATTATCTGACCGGTGAATATGTTACGGACACCTCAATTGCCAGCCGGACTTGCCTATATGATCTGCATATGGAGAAGTGGTCAGAGGAACTTCTTAATTTGTTTCAGATTGATATAGATAAACTGTGTACTCTTGCTCCGGTGGGAAGTGTGATTGGCAGGACAAGAGTTTGTGTTACTCATCTTCTGGGAATGGCACAGAGTATTCCAGTAGTGTCTGCCGGAGGGGATCAGCAGTGTGCAGCCCTTGGAATGCAGAATGGAACAGAGGACTGCCTGATCTGCAATATGGGAACCGGCGCCTATGTAATTGCACAGACAGACAGGCCGGTGCTTGATCTGGAAATGCGGGTGAACTGTAACGCAGGAGCTGCAAAGGACACATGGATTCTGGAGGGAATGGTGCCAAATGCAGGAACAACCCTGGATTGGCTGTGCAATACCTTTTACAGTCATCTGGATAAAGAAGAAGCGCTTAAAATGCTGCTTAAGGAAGCGGAAAGATCGCCCAAAGGGGCGCATGGAATGTGCTTTGTCAATGCGCTTACAGGAACTGGAACGCCGGAGTGGAATCCCCTGCAAAAGGGAAGCTTTACCAATATTTTGATTCAACACACCAGAGAGGATTTTGCCCGCGCCGGATTAGAGGGAATTATCCGGGATGTGGCAGGATGTGTAAAAAGTGTGGAAGCAATGATTCCTGAAAAAAAGAATCAGATAAAGGTATCAGGAGGGCTTTCAAAATCTGAATTTTTAATGGGGATTTTAGAAGATACGCTGGGCAGAAACATCTGCAGGGCGGATGAGGCAGAAGCCACTGCTTTTGGGGCGCTTAAATCCGGACTGCGGGCGCTGAATATAGATGGAGGATAAGTCTACTATGAATAATCTTGAACTAAAGAAAACAGCAAATCAGATACGCAAGGGCATTGTGAGTGCTGTTCACAGTGCAAAAGCAGGACATCCGGGGGGCTCCTTATCAGCGGCGGATATTTTTACCTATCTTTATTTTGAAAAAATGAATATCGATCCTGAAAACCCCAGGATGGAAGACAGGGACCGGTTTGTGCTTTCCAAGGGACACACTGCGCCGGGATTGTATGCTGCTTTGGCTTACAGAGGTTTTTTCCCGGTGGAGGATTTGCTTTCGCTGCGCAGGCTGGGTTCTTATTTACAGGGACATCCCTGTATGAACCATATTCCCGGCGTTGACATGTCAAGCGGTTCTTTGGGACAGGGGATTTCCGCGGCGGCAGGCATGGCTCTGGCAGCAAAGATGGATCATAAGGCGTATAAAGTTTACACCCTTTTGGGAGACGGGGAGCTTCAGGAGGGACAGGTGTGGGAGGCGGCCATGTTTGCCGGCCACCATAGGCTGGATCATCTGGTGGTAATCGTGGACAACAATGGACTTCAAATTGACGGGAATATTGAAAATGTCTGCTCTCCTTATCCCATTGATAAAAAATTTGAGGCGTTTCAGTTTCATGTAGTTCATGCAGACGCCCATGATTTTGATTCTTTACGGGCGGCATTTAAGGAAGCGGAAAATACCGAAGGAATGCCTACAGCAGTGATTGCACACAGCGTCAAAGGAAAAGGAATCTCTTTTATGGAGGGAGATGCCGGATGGCACGGAAAGGCGCCTGATGACGGGCAGTATGAGGCGGCGATGGCTGAGCTTGAAAATATAGATAAAATACTTTTAAAGGAGGAATCCGGATGGGAGAAAATACAGTGAAAAAGATTGCCACCAGAGAAAGCTACGGAAATGCCCTTGCTCAGCTTGGAGCAGAAAATAAGGATATTGTGGTACTGGATGCTGACTTGGCATCGGCTACAAAGACAGAAATTTTTAAGAAAAAGTTTCCCGACAGACATATAGACTGCGGCATTGCAGAGAGCAATATGATAGGCGTGGCGGCAGGGCTTGCCGCAGCAGGAAAGATACCTTTTGCCAGCAGCTTTGCCATGTTTGCAGCAGGAAGGGCATTTGAACAGATTAGAAATTCGGTGGGATATCCTCATTTGAATGTGAAAATTGGAGCCACCCACGGGGGCATTACTGTGGGAGAGGATGGAGCCACTCACCAGTGTAATGAGGACATTGCACTGATGAGGACAATTCCCCAAATGGTGGTGATGTGCCCGTCAGATGATATTGAGGCAAAAGCGGCAGTTAAAGCGGCGGCAGAATATGAAGGTCCTGTTTATTTAAGATTTGGACGTGGCCCGTGTCCTGTGATTAATGACCGGCTGGATTATAAATTTGAAATGGGAAAAGGCAGCCTGATTAGAGAAGGAAGCGATGTGACTATTATAGCCACCGGCATCTGCGTGGCAAATGCACTTGAGGCAGCAGAAGAACTTAAGAAGGATGATATTGGTGCAGAGGTGATCAATATTTGTACGATTAAACCTTTGGATAAGGACATGATTTTAAGCTCGGCACGTAAAACAGGAAAGGTTGTGACAGTGGAAGAACATTCTGTGATTGGCGGACTGGGAAGCGGGGTAGAAGATGTGCTTGGCGAGGCATATCCGGTACCGGTAAAAAAGATAGGAATGCAGGATGTGTTTGGAGAATCAGGTTCCGCACAGGCGCTGCTGGAAAAATATATGCTGGACGGAAAGGGAATTTATGAGCAGGTAAAAGAATTTTTGAAAATTTCAGAATAGGAAAGGAGCAGTTATGGCGAGAGTGGATGAAATTACGAGAGAGGAATGGATTTTGAATACGTTTCCCGAATGGGGGACGTGGCTGAATGAAGAGATTGAGCAGGAAAAGGTACCGGCAGGCAATGTTGCAATGTGGTGGCTTGGGTGTACGGGATTATGGATTAAAACGCCGGAAGAGTGTAATATTACCATTGATTTTTGGAACGGAAATGGGAAAAGGACACATGGAGATGGAAAAATGAAGCCCGGGCATCAAATGGCCAATATGTGCGGAGGAAGAAAAATGCAGCCGAATCTGCGGGCGGTTCCTTTTGTGCTGGATCCTTTTGCGGTAAAGCAGGTGGATGCGGTGATTGCCACGCATTATCATCAGGACCATATGAGTGTGGAATATGCAGCTCATGTGATTCAAAGCGGCATGACCACTACAGATGAATCCGGCAGGAAAATTCCGGTTCCCTTTATCGGGCCAAAGAAGTCTGTGGAGTTGTGGAAAAAGTGGGGAGTGCCGGAGGAACGCTGCAAAATTGTAAAACCAGGAGATTCCATTAAAATTAAGGATTTGGAGATTGTTGTACTGGATTCCTTTGACCGGACCTGCCTTGTTACAACCGATTCTCAGGGAGAGGACAGAGAAGATCTGACAGGAATCTGTCCTGTAGATATGGACGAAAAGGCAGTTAATTACCTGATAAAGACGCCGGGAGGAAATATTTATCATAGTGGAGACTCTCATTATTCCATTTATTTTGCCAAACACGGGAAAGACTATGACGTTGATGTGGCATTTGGCTCTTATGGAGAAAATCCGGTGGGCATCACAGATAAAATGACTTCCTGCGATATTCTGCGAATGGCGGAAGCGTTAGGGTGTAAGGTGGTAATTCCCATTCACTATGACGTGTGGACAAATTTTATGGCAGATGTAAATGAGATTCGTGTACTTTATGAAATGAAAAAAGACAGGCTTGGGTATGGATTCCACCCCTTTTTCTGGGAGGTGGGAGGAAAGTATGTCTATCCTGCCGAGAAGGATAAAAGGGAATATCATCACAGAAGAGGATTTGAGGACTGCTTTGAAGCGGCGCAGAATATTCCTTTTCGCTCCTGTCTGTAGATACCGGAGGAAAAAGTCTATGGGAAAAAAGTATTCGTTGGGACTGTATGAAAAGGCCATGCCGCCGGAACTGTCATGGGAAGAAAAGCTTTTGGCGGCAAAGGAAGCGGGCTATGATTTTGTGGAAATCAGCATTGATGAGACGGAAGAAAAGCTAAATCGGCTGGATATGTCAGAAAAGGACCGGCAGCAGTTGATTTTGACTATGAGAAAAACAGGAATTTCCATACGAACCATGTGCTTAAGCGGTCACCGGAAATATCCTCTGGGAAGCAGCAATCCGGTTATACGTGAAAAAGGGATGGAAATCATGGACAAAGCAATTCGTCTTGCAGAAGATTTGGGCGTCCGTATCATTCAACTGGCAGGGTATGATGTTTACTATGAAGAATCCAATGTGGAAACAAAAAGGTTTTTTTGGGAAAACTTGAAGAAAGCAGTCCATCTTGCAGGCTGTGCCGGAGTATCTCTTGGATTTGAGACAATGGAAACAGAATTTATGAATACAGTGGAAAAAGCCATGAAGTATGTAACACTGGTGAATTCCAGCTATCTGCAGATTTATCCTGATATTGGAAATCTTACCAATGCTGCCTGTACATACAAAAATGATGTATTGGAGGATTTGGAACTGGGGAGAGGGCATTTTCTTGCAATGCATCTAAAGGAAGCGGTTCCGGGAAAATTCAGGGAAATTCCCTATGGAACCGGACATGTGGCTTTTGAGGAGGCAATAGAAAAGGCCTGGGAGATGCAGGTACGCAAGTTTGTGACGGAGTTCTGGTATACGGGGAATCCTGATTGGCAGGGGGATTTAACATTTGCCCACCGGAAGTTTTCGGGGATTTTGGAGCGGATGGAATAGAAGGAAAGGAGCTGAGGGGATGAAAGTGGAGAAAAAAATAATTTCCAGGCTGACGAAGTGTTATTCAATTGCACCACTATGTGACCGGGGGCAGGATTGCATTTTAGTGGCGGCGGAGAAGACAGACAGGTGCCTTTTGTTTGACAGGAAGGGGAAGCTTTTGGATACCGTGTGGGATGGGGCGGGAGGAGCCATGAGCATGGTTCAGGTGCCGGAAAGGGATGGACAGTTTCTGGCTACCCATAAGTTTTATTCTCCAAATGATTCTGCTGACGCGGAGATTGTTATTGTGTCTCATAAGGAAGATGGAGAATGGGAGGTGCGCACCCTTGTAAAACTTCCTCATGTGCATCGTTTTGATATTGTAAAAAGGAATGGAATCAATCATTTGATTGCCTGTACGCTGAAATCAGGGCATAGGTTTAAAGATGACTGGTCTGTGCCGGGGAAGGTTTATGCAGCGGTACTTCCGGAGGATTTAAGCGGATTTGATGGAGCGCATCAGCTAAGGATGCAGGTGATCAAAGAAAATATGCTGAAAAATCATGGGTATTACAGAATCCGGGAAAATGATATGGATTCCTGCCTGATTTCTGCTGACTGCGGTGTGTTCCGTTTCCTGCCTCCGGTGAATGCAGATGGAGCGTGGGAAATAGAGCAGCTTCTTACCACCCCTTCAAGTGATGCGGTGCTGGTGGATTTTGACAGGGACGGCGAAAAGGAACTGGCGGTTTTATCTCCTTTTCATGGGGATAAAATTTGTATTTATAAAAAGAAGGAAGAAGGTTTTAAGAAGGTTTATGAGTATGAAAAGCCGGCGGAGTTTACCCATGCAATTTATGGCGGAAGCTTATGTGGAAAACAGGCGCTGATTGTAGGACATCGGAAGGCAGAGCGCAATTTGATTGTCTTTTGGTGGGATGAGAAAAAGGGGTATTGCCATGAACTGATTGACAGGGATTGTGGTTCGGCAAATGTGTTTCATTATGTGGATGAAGGAAAGGATATTTTGATTTCGGCAAACAGAGAAATTGATGAAATTGCCATGTATACCTTAGAATGGTGATGGGAAAGGAGTAATATGCTAGAGCAGTTAAAGCAGGAAGTTTATGAAGCAAACATGCAGCTTCCAAAGTTTGGACTTGTTACTTTTACCTGGGGAAATGCCAGCGGTATTGACAGAGAGTCGGGACTGTTTGTGATAAAGCCAAGCGGAGTGGAGTATGAGAAGCTTAAGGCGGAGGATATGGTTGTGGTGGATTTAAATGGCGTAAAGGTGGAGGGAAAATATAATCCTTCTTCGGATACGGCAACCCATGCGGTTCTTTACAGCCGGTTTCCTGATATTGGCGGGATTGTACATACCCATTCTTCCTGGGCAACAAGCTGGGCACAGGCTGGCCGGCCGATTCCCTGCTATGGAACTACCCATGCGGATTATATTTATGGAGAAGTTCCCTGCGTCCGTAACTTGACAAAAGAGGAAATTGAAGAAGCCTATGAAAAGAACACCGGAACTTTGATTGCGGACGAGTTTGGGGCGCGTGAAATTGATTATCAGGCAACCCCGGCGGTACTTTGTAAAAATCATGGCCCTTTTACCTGGGGGAAAAATGCGGCTGATGCGGTTCACAATGCGGTGGTGTTAGAAGAGGTTGCCAAAATGGCAGCACATTGTGAGGCGATTAATCCCCGAAATATGTCTGCCCCCAGAGAAATACAGGATAAACATTATTACAGGAAGCATGGGGAACATGCGTATTATGGGCAGAATTGAAGTTGATTTGGTCAGGTTAGAAATGTTTCCAACGTTTTAAAAGAAGAAAGAGATGTTGATAAAAGCAAAGGAAAAGCATATAATATAATCAATTAAATGGTGCCAGTGGTGTGAAGAATAGTTTGTTATTGATGGGCCTGATTGGCGTAAGGGAGAAAGTATATGAAAGACATATCTTTAGTAAATGAGAAGAAAAGGGATGTTGTAAATAGTGTATGTAAAATTGCTGAAAATACGTCTATTGTGAAGCGCCTGATTGTCTTTGGCAGCAGTGTGACAAAAGAATGCCAGAATGACAGTGATATTGATATTTGCTTTGATATTACCTGTGATACCAAAGATTTAAGATTGTTTAACTTGAGAGCATCCATAAATCAGGTATGTGATTATAATTGTGATTTTTTGGTATATAGCCATATTGGAAATGAACTAAAAAATGAGATCGATGAAAAGGGAGTGGTGGTATATGAATCTTAAAAAGGCTATGGATGATATTACTGCTGCCAGGCTTTTATTGTCTCCTGCAAGTAATCCTACGAATGATGAAGGACTGTTTGACCTGGCTGCCTATCATATTCAACAGGGCATTGAAAAGGCGCTAAAACATTTGCTTCATGATCACTATGGAATGGATGACACTACAAGGAAATTCAGGACACATGATCTGGCTGCACTGATTTTTTTGGTGGAAGGATATGGTTTTCAGGTTTCAAATGGTTTAAAAAGAAGAGCAAGTGATATTTCTGACTGGGAAACTAATAGCAGGTATGGAGGAAATCTTCTTATTGAAAAAAGAGAGATGGAAGAAGCCATTACACTTTTTTACGAGTTAATTTCACAGATTAAGGATTTGAAAGTAAATAATAA
>VSNT01000289.1 GCA_009774465.1 Lachnospiraceae bacterium | reverse complement strand
ATATACATTTTCCACGCCGAGCGCCTTAAACATATCGTCCAGCTGCCTTTGGAGCAATTCCGAGATTGCATATCCAGCCGGTTTGATTACCATACAGCCCTTTACATTAGAGTAATCGATCAGTTCTGCCTTCTTCACCACATCCGTATACCATTGGGCAAAATCCTCGTCCATAGATGTAATTGCTTCCACTAATTTCTTATCAGCCATTTTTTCTCTCCTTTTCTCTATCTTAAGCCCCCGCCGCATGCTGTTCCTTTAAAAGAGTAAAAAATTCCTCCTCCGGCATAGGTTTGGCATAATAATATCCTTGTACCTGGTCGCACCCTATATTTTCCAGCAGGTCAATCTGTTCCTTCGTCTCAACGCCTTCGGCCAGAAGACCAAGCTCCAGCTTGTCCGCCATCAGAACCACCTGTTCCAGTATTAATTTCCCTTTATTGGACACCATCATATTTTCCATAAACTTCTTGTCCAGCTTTATCACGTCAAAAGGCGTTTCCAGCAGAATATTCAACGAAGAATAGCCGCTCCCGAAATCATCCATCAGCAGCGTGAACCCTGCTTCCTTCAACTGCAGGGCCTTCATGGATATCTGCTGGTCATCAGCCGACTCCGTGATTTCCAGTTCCAGCAGTTCCTTGGAAATATGATTATCCTGAATCAGCTCAGCAAGCGTCTGTATACACTCATTGTCCTGCAAATGAACTCTCGACACGTTCACCGAAACCGGGCAGGATGTAATCCCGACATCCTCGCATCTCTTGATAAACCGGCAGGCTTCTGCCCAAATATAATAATCCACCTCTTTAATAAAGCCGTTCTCCTCAATGATCGGAATAAACTGGTTCGGATAAATCATCCCCCTTTCAGGATGCCGCCATCTTACCAGAGCCTCCGCCCCGATGATCTCATTCTTTGTAATGCTGTATTTGGGCTGGAGATACATCATAAATTGTCTCTCCTCAATTGCAGACTGCATGTTTTCTTCTATAAATTTCCTGTTATATAAAGATACCTTGAACTGTTCTTTATAAAATACCACATTTGTCAGAATATTATTTTTAGCAGCCTTCCTTGCCATGGCAGAACGGTCTTCCATATGCCGCAGCTCCATTGTCTTATCTTCCACGGTATAAATTCCATAAGATAATTGAAGCTTGACATCCTTAAAATTGCTGATCCTTTCATCCAAATGACTGACCAGTTCCGTCAGCTCCCCTTCCTCTTCATATTCCGTCACGATCATGAACACATCGCTGCGCAGATTAATAAAAAACTGCTTCTCATGGCAGTATTCTTCCAGCTGCTGGATGATAAAGCTCAGAATTTCATCCCCGAATTTTTCCCCGTACAAATCGTTGATAATTTTAAACTTGCGGATATCGAACTGGACAAATGCAATATCCTTTGGCGAAGAAAATATCAGATTGTATACATTCCTTCTGAAATTACGGACAGCGCTGATATTTTTAATCATGCTCTGCATTTCGTCCATTCTCGCAATATCTTCCAACTCAATGCTGTTCTCCACTGCGCTCTTAAAATATTCCTCCAGCATCTTCTCCAGTATGCTGATGCTTGCATTCAGCGCCCTTGGGCATTTCTTTAAAATCAGCCCTTCCTGGCGGATCGCCGCCATCTCCTCCGGCTTCGATATATCCTTCCCAAGAATATCCCTGCAATTAATCGCTCCGCCCATTCTCTCCGTAAAAAGCCTGATAAATTCATCTGTCTTTTTATTCCCGTATATTTCCAGCTCCCTGTCCTGAGAATCATAGAAGCCAAGGGCAATTCCCAACACCATCAGGGATGCCGTTATACAGCCGCAGACCCCTCCCTGGCGCATACCGCCCCCAAAGCATGTGCTGATTTTCAACGCCATTTTCAGATCCATCCCAAAATCTTCCGCAAACGCCCCGAATAACGCCTGCGAACAATGATACTGCTGATGCAGAAGCTGCTCCGCCTTTTCCTGATGTGTCATACAATCCCCCATTTCCCTTTCCGGCCGCGCCGGAATCCATTAACCGATTCCAGTCCGCGTTCTTACGTAACCCGAAAAATACCTATGTTGTTATTTTAACAAATTCAAAGGGGATTGTGAAGCAAAGAATGC
>VSNT01000288.1 GCA_009774465.1 Lachnospiraceae bacterium | reverse complement strand
TTTATTAGATACAGAGGGGAAACATAATTTCAATTTTGACGGTGAAGTGCAATGTGATGAATGTTTTTGTACTGTATCATTTAAAGGTAAACGCGACCCGGAGTTTTTCATATTCACATTGAAAAGATTTCCCAGGCATAACTGTTCCAACGCAGATCAAGAGGAATATTTGAAAAAGCATGGTCTATGGACGAGGGTAATATCAATACCAGGTTATTTAAAGGAACTGCGGGAGAACACCAAGAGATACAAAAGAGGAATCAGCAATGAACAGGCCTGTATTGTTGTTGCGGCGGATGATGAAAAGAACTTAATAGCAAAACCTGTTTCTGTTGGCAGATTAGAAACAGAAGATGTTAAAAAATTGTTATCAGGGCATTTTGATAGTGATAGCACTCTAATTACTGACAGTCATTCAGCCTATCCGATTTTGGCAAAGAGCGAAAATATTCGTCATGTTCAAATCAAAGCAGATAAGCACACTGAAGGCAGATATAATCTTGCAAATGTCAATGGAATTCATTCACAGATAGAAAAATTCATGCCAGAATCAGCAGAACGTATCCCAGCAACAAAGTATTTGAATCAATACATGGCTTTGTTTACATGGCAATGGATACATAAAGGTTTATCACTGGATGAAAGGGTTATTCTACTCAAACGTACTCTTGCAGACAGTTGGGATGATTACAAAGAATCCTATGACAGCATAAAATCTCGTCCGCTTGACATTAACACCAAAGGTCAATTCCCTAATGTGGTGTGATAATAATGATTTTGAAATGGGCCAGACACTGTTCTGGCCCATTTTTAATGATATCATGTAGGCAGTATGATATAATAAGAAAAAAATTTTTCAAAATAGGTGTCAGATTTTTGCCTAGAAGTTGTGTATATAGATGGAAGGAGGATTTGTATGGATGATAATGGCATAATCCAGCTCTATTGGGATAGGAATGACCAAGCCATAAAAGTAACATCCGATAAATATGGTCATTACTGCAAAGCTATTGCAAGGAATATTTTAAACAATGAAGAAGATGCAGAGGAATGTGTCAATGATACCTATCTAAACGCCTGGAACTCCATGCCAACCCATTGGCCTGAACAGTTGGCAACATTCCTCGGTAAAATCACACGGAACCTAGCTTTTAACAGGTACAAGCACAATCATACCGAAAAACGCGGTGGGGAAAAAATAACACTTGTTTTAGACGAATTGACCGACTGCATATCGGACGTTGATGATGTGGAGCAAATCATTGACCGTCAGGAACTAATAAAGGCTATCAATTCATTCGTCAGAAGTCTTTCGGTAAGCAAGCGAAATATATTTGTACGGCGCTATTGGTATGCGGACTCAGTCACAGAAATTGCACATGACAATGGAATGTTGCAGGGAACCGTATCAAAGACACTGGAACGGACAAGAAAAGAGTTAAAAGCATATTTGACAGAAAGGGGCTTTGAGATATGAGAAAAGAAGATTTCTTTGAAGTCCTTGGTGAACTTGATGACGACATTGTGAAAGGGGCTAAAATAACTATGAAGAAAAAAATGAATTGGAAGGCTTGGGGTGCAATGGCAGCTTGCCTGTGCCTTATTGTTGCAGGCACTACTGCTCTTTTACAGCAGGATTCTTCAACAATACCCGGTGGAATTTCGATTCCCGGTACTGGCGGCACTGCTGGAATTGATGCCGGAAACAGCGATGGGATGACATCAACATACAGCGTTGCCGTATATCCTAGCACCGAGAGCGAAGAAAATGTATAATCGGCAGAAGTGGCAAGCCTGACAGAAGAAGAAACCTTGGCACATCCATTAGCAGAACACCTTCCCAATCAGTTGCCAGACGGTTTTCACTATGGGCGCGGAAGCGTTTATAACACAACGATGAAAGATGGAACCCAGTATAATATGTTGAGAATTGAATACATTACCGGCGAGATACCAGAACCAGAATTTGCAGAGGACGGCGGAGAGGTTGTACCCAATCCGGAACTACTCGGAGACTCTTTTACTGTATGTGTTATGAACTATGAACCGGAAACTGATATAAGCATTTATTCCAGTCAGGAGGATATAACAATATCGCTTCTTGAAAAAGATGAGGCGGCTTATATTCATTCTGGAGATTACTATATTGGCGTTTTTACTGATACAGCGGAACTGGAAAATGTGTTAGACGCTTTGAGAAATATTAAGTAGATTCATGCCCTTGTTTTGAAAAAAAGCTGCTCCGATTTTGGGGCAGCTTTCTTCTTGAAATTTGCACACGCATCATGGACAAGATAAATTCAGATAATTTTGTAGAAATGAATGCTTATACACTAGAACATCGGATTTTAGTCACCGGGAACACAAAAGCGAATTGGGAGTATTTTTTCTGGTGGTTTGATTTTGCGGCTCCGGTTGGACCCAAGCCGTGACCCATACGGGAGATCGGAGTGGTGAGATCGACGTAGTAGAGTTCGAACACCCCGCTGTACCGTGTTTCCTCGAAGAAAGTACCCAAAC
>VSNT01000287.1 GCA_009774465.1 Lachnospiraceae bacterium | reverse complement strand
GTTCCGACCCCCGCGCCTGAGCCTGTGCCGGACGTGGAACCGGATAGCGCTCCCGCGCCCGAACCGGCGCCCGCGCCCGAACCGGCGCCCGCGCCCGAACCGGACCCTGTTCCCGAACCGGACCCCGCTCCTACGCCCGACCCGGCGCCTCCGGCGGAGCCCTGGACCTATGACCAGGCCCGCATCGTGACCGCCTGGACCTCCGGCGACCGGACGGGGCTGTACCAGGAGGACCTGGACATCCTGGCCGTACTGGAGCAGATCCCTGCCCTTACCGATCCGGACCTGTCCCTCTACCAGCGGGAGCTGGCCCTCCACGACTGGATGCTGGATTGGGCGGAGTACGACCCCGGTGAGCTCAGCAACGGCCCCGTCGGGGAGCCCATGCCCCACAACGACGATCCCTACGGCTTCCTCACGGGCCGGAAGGGCATCTGCACGGGCTACGCCTCCACCTTCCAGCTGCTCATGGAGCTGTGCGGCATCCCCTGCCTCACGGTGAACGGGACCTCCCACGGCGGCACGGAGGAACACGCCTGGAACCTGGTGCAGCTGGGGGAGGACTGGTACGCCGTGGACGTGACCTGGGACGACCCGGTGGCCTCCTTCGAGGTCCCGCCGTACATGGCCCACATGTATTTCAATGTGACCAGCAATTTCCTGCGGCAGAACGATCATTCCTGGGCCCCGGAAGGGGTCCCGGAGGCCTCCGGGATGGCCCTGGCCTGGGCCGGATAGCCTCCGGCCCGCCCCTGGAAGAAAAAATCTGCGTATTCACAGAACTTTTACTTGCGAAACGGGACAGGTTCGAGTATACTATTGTTTGTTGAGCCCTGCGGGGAAATCAAAAAAGATGATCGCCGCCAGGCCAGTCTTTTCCGGCGGCAGAAAAGTTTGGAAGGAATGAACAACACATGAGCGCATCCAGAGAAAAGAAAAAGCGTCAGGAAATTTCCGCCAGCGGCGCGGCGGACCCCAGGGCGGCCCGGGCCGCCGAGCAGCGCGCCGCCGAGCGCAAGTCCAACATCCTCTACGGCACCGTAGCCGCCATCTTCGTGGTGGTGGCCGTGGCCCTGGTGGTCTATAACTCCGGCATCATCCAGCGCAACCAGACCGCCGCCGTCATCGGGGGCGAGAAGTACACCGTGCCCCAGGTGGCGTACTACTACCAGCAGATCTGCAACAACTACGCCTCCATGTTTGGCCAGGAGTATCTTCAGAGCCTGAAGACCCAGTCCTATGACGACAGCCAGACCTGGAACGACTACTTCAAGAGCGAAGCCGTCAACACCATGAAGTTCATCCACGCCGCCAAGACGGCGGCCAAGGAGGCGGGCCTCACCCTGGAAGCCGAGGACAAGGAGACCGTGAAGGCCAACGTGGACGGCATGAAGTCCGCCGCCGCCGCCGCGGGCTACGGCTACGGCGCCTACCTGAAGGCCCTCTACGGCGCCACCATGACCTCCGGCGTTTTTGAGTCCTGCCTGGAGGATCAGGTGCTGGCCAGCAAGTATGCCACCCAGTACAGCGATGAAAACTTTGTCTACAGCGACGAGGAGATCCAGAAGTACTACGAGGAGAACAAGAACTCCTACGACGTGGTGGACGCCGCCTATATCACCATCTCCGGCAAGCCGGAGGCCAAGACCGACGACGAGGGCAACACCATCGAGGCCACCGACGAGGAGAAGGCCGCCGCCATGGACGAGGCCAAGGAGATGGCGGAGGATATCCTGGACCTCTATAAGACCAGCCGCGCCCTGCCCGAGGACTACGACGAGAAGGCCGTCTACACAGCCAACGAGGAGATGGGCTACAGCTCCGGCGTGCTGGGCGACTGGCTCTTCGACGAGGGGCGGAAGGCCGGAGACGCCGAGGTCCTGGTGGACGAGAGCGGCAGCCGCTGCTATGTGGCCGTGTTCAACGGCCGCGAGCGCCGGGAGGCCCTGGAGTACAGCGTCCGCCACATCCTGGTGACCGCGGAGAGCCTGGACCTCCCCGAGGGGGAGACCGCCACCGAGGAGCAGCTCACCGCCAAGGCCCAGGAGATCCTGGACGGCTGGGACGGCACCGAGGAGGGCTTCGCCAAGCTGGCGGAGGAGTACTCCAAGGACGGCGGCAGCAACACCAACGGCGGCCTCTACGAGGACGTGCCCCAGGGCCGCATGGTGG
>VSNT01000286.1 GCA_009774465.1 Lachnospiraceae bacterium | reverse complement strand
CTGTATCTGTTGCGGGAAGGAGATGCAGCAGGAAGGGACTGGCAGGCCGAGGAAGTTCTGCTCAGAAAAATGCCGGAGGCAGTGGTGGAAAACACATCCGCAGGAGGGGAACAGGAAAGCCTTCTGCACGAAGAAATGTGAATGCTGCGGCAGGGAGTTTTCCTTTTACCGGAGCAGGAAACCGAAGTATTGCAGCTACGACTGCTATATCAAGGCAAGGTTTGGGAGGCAGGTGCAAAGTGAACAAATCCCGCTGCCGGGAGGGGCAAAAAATTCTATTGGATAAATCCGGGTTTCAGAGGTAACATGCCACTACCAGACGCAAAGGAGGGAAAGGCATGTTATGTGAAGAAATTTGGAAAGAGGCAAAGAAGGAGGCACCGCTGGCAATCATCCTGCTCCTCTGGATGTATGAACACCCGGAACATCCGCTTCTCTGGATGGCGCTTGATAGGCTGGGGGAAAAGTATCCATGTTTTCTGGGCGTTGACCCGGACAAGAAGATGCTCATGTTCCGGTCAGAGGACATCGGCGCAGTGGGGCTTTCCGCAGAGAGGAAGGGTGAAAAGGATGTCAGCCTGCTCATGGAGGTCGGCATTGTAGTCAGAAGGGAATAACGGAAAATACGGGAAGGGCATCTGCCGGGGAACTGGCGGGTGTCTTTCTCTTTGGGAAAAAGGAGAATGGAATGGAAACTGTGTCAGCAATGGAGTGGCGGAGGATTCCCATCGGGAACCTCCGTCCGGCATCCTACAATCCGAGGAAGAAGCTGAAACCGGGCGATAAGGAATACCAGAAGATAAAAAACTCCATCACGGAGTTCGGCTATGTGGAGCCGGTGATCGTCAACTCAGATATGACCATCATCGGGGGACACCAGCGCGTGTCTGTACTTTCCGATCTTGGCTATGAGGAAATCGACTGTATCGTCATTGACATTGACAAGCAGAAGGAGAAGGCGCTCAACATCGCCCTCAATAAGATCACGGGCGAATGGAACAAGGAGCTGCTGGCTGACCTTATCGCCGACCTGCAGGATTCGGATTTTGATGTGTCCTTCACGGGCTTTGAGCCGCCGGAGATCGAGCAGCTATTCAATTCCGTCCATGATAAGAAAGTGACGGAGGATGACTTTGACATTGACGCGGAACTGGAAAAGCCCGCCGTGGCAAGGATGGGTGACGTGTGGACGCTAGGCAGGCACAGGCTGGTGGTCGGGGATTCCACCCTGCCGGAGACATACGATGTGCTGATGGCAGGGATGAAAGCAAACCTCGTGGTGACAGACCCTCCGTACAATGTAGATTACGAAGGGAGCGCCGGGAAGATCAAGAATGACCACATGGAAAATGAGCAGTTCTATAACTTCCTTTTTGCCGCATTCGTGAACATGGAGCAGCACATGGAGAGCGATGCCTCCATTTATGTGTTCCACGCCGACACGGAAGGGCTGAATTTCAGGAAAGCGTTTCAGGCGGCGGGTTTCTATCTTTCCGGGTGCTGCATCTGGAAGAAGCAGAGCCTTGTGCTGGGGCGCAGCCCCTACCAGTGGCAGCATGAGCCGTGCCTGTTCGGATGGAAAAAGGGCGGGAAGCACAACTGGTATTCCGACAGGAAGCAGACCACCATATGGGAATTTGACCGCCCGAAGAAAAGCGAGACCCATCCAACAAGTAAGCCGGTAGGACTGGTGGCATATCCCATCAAGAATTCCAGTATGAGCAACTGCATTGTATTGGACCCTTTCGGCGGCTCCGGCTCCACGCTGATCGCCTGCGAGCAGACGAACCGCATCTGCTACACCATAGAGCTGGATGAGAAGTTTGCGGATGTGATCGTGAACCGCTATATCGAGCAGATCGGCTCTGCGGAGAATGTGTCTGTAGAACGTGGCGGGGAGAAAATTCCATACTCGGAACTGACGGGGGAGGTGGGAACCCATGCAGGCTGAGCAGAATATACGGATAGAACGGAGATGGGCAATGCCAAACAGATGGACTTTTCAGATAAAACCGGTCATGGAGCTGTTACAGGAAGAAATGACGCAGGGGCTGTGGATCGATCCGTTTGCCGGGAGGTACAG
>VSNT01000285.1 GCA_009774465.1 Lachnospiraceae bacterium | reverse complement strand
ATCCTACATACCTTGCAAGCACTTTCTGTTCTTCCGGTGTGGCTGTCCTGCCCTCATGTTCGATCTGCTTCAACAGCCGGATTGCCTCCACGTTCCACTGGTATCTTGTTTTCGGTCCGCCCTTTGGCAGTTCAGCCTCCTCAAAGTGGAAGTTCCCTTTACGCTGCCTGTTCCGCAGATTAGTCAGCTTATCGTCAAACTGCTTTTCCAGCGCAGACATCTTTTCATAAGGCAGCTTCGCAAAATCACGCAGGTATGATGACATCCGTATCTCCCCGGTAAACATCTGCGCTTTTATCAGGTATTCCATGATGGAATAAATCTGTTCGTAGGTTGCGGAAAACTTCTTCCGCTCCCCGTCGCCTGCTTTAAGGTCTACCATGAAGGCATCCCGGCTCTGGATATACTCCACCAGACCGTAAGCGTTGTTGTGGTATGCCTTTGTCTGTTCCTTATCTTCCAGATGGTTTATGGTACGGTTTAAGAAATGCAGCTTGTCCTCTTTTGGCAGGCTGCTTTCTGCCACCATCTGCAAAAACGGCTGGTATGGCACGACTGCGGAGCATTTTGTCAGGTAGGTTTCCAGCGCATCACGCAGGTCGCCGTCCATTTCCTCCACCTGCCGCAGTGCTTCGGGGAACAGACTGCCCGCAGCGGGCTTTGCCACGCTCCCGTCAGGGTTAAGGATTTCCCCCTCCACACGCTCTGCCGTTTCCTGCGTGTCTCCCTGTCCCTGCTGTATTTCCTCTGTTTCTTCCTGCTGTGTCCCTGCTGTTTCTTCCTGCCCGCTGTCTGCCTTCTGCCATGCTTCGGGTATTTCGTCCTGTCCGTTTTCCACCGCCTGCCATGTTTCCGGTATTTCGTCCTGTCCGTTTTCCGCTGTCTGCTGTGTTTCTGCTATTTCTTCCGCTGCCGCCTCCGGCTTCTGCCCTTCCTGCCGTTCTTCCTCCTGCCCGTCAATACTGACTGCCGCAAAGTCCGGCTCCTGAAGCATACGCTCCTTGTATTCATGGTAGATTTCCATGAACCACGGCATTGCCGCAAATGCCCCCGGCGCTTCCCTGAAACGCTCAAAGATTCCTTCTGTCAGGTAATCATTTTCCTCTATCATGTGCAGGATCAGGTCGGCGCAGTAGTGGTAATCCACACGCTTTTCCCCTTCCCCGCCGTCTGCCCGTGGATAGGAGATTGCAATGCCGTCCTTATCCCTGCTGATTTTGCACTTGCCATAGGAATTGTCCGTGTACACCGACATGAAGAAGCCTTCCCGCTGTTCCCCGTACACGCTTGCAAGGAACCCCGCCTTGCTTTCCATGTTTAAGTTTGTGGTAAAAATGTCATAAATCAGCGTCTTTACGGATATATACTGGATTTCCTCATTAAAATATCTCTTTAACGGTTCCAGCCACAGGTTTTCTTCCTGCTTTTCCCTTTCTTCGGCGGTAAGTTCCGCCTTGTCAGACGTTTTCCGGTGGATAAACACGGTCTTGTCCGGGTTATGGCTTGAAAATCTGTCATGCTCAAGCTGCTTCTGCACATTAAACGGAATACTGCTGTCCCGGTGGAAGTCATCAAGCCCAAGCACCTCATGGAACAGGTAGTCATAAAACTGCCTGCCATGCCACACGTTTTCTCCGTCGCTGGCAATAACCTCATCATAGGCATCGTCCCATGCAAGTTCCATCTGTTCCTGTATGCCTTTCAGGGAAAGGACCGTGTGCAGGTTTTCAAGACGGTTCTGCTGGTGCTGTTCCGCATCCTCCGAGAGATACCTGTCCGTATCTTCTTTTAAAATACTGATCCACGTTGCGGCGGGGCGTTCTTCCATCATCTGGTCAATTTCAGAATAAGGCGCATGTGTCTGGTATGCGCCGTCTGCTATCATGCTTTCCACATAAGCCGCACAGTCCCACCAGTCAAGCTCCGTTTTCCACTTCGTGCCTTCGCCGTCATAAAATTCAATGGAAATTCCCTCGTCGGACTGTTCAATGTTGCATTTTCCGTACTGGTTTTTAAAATTGTTCTCTATTCCGGCTCCATAAATATTTTTAAAGAGTACCCTGTCAATAAACTGCGCCTTGTCGCTCATTGGCAGGTCTTTCGTGAACACTTCATACAGCAGCATGTTCGGGATTGGACTCTGGAAACTGTTCTGGAAAAACCTGTCCATAGGCTCCTGCCATGCTGCCGCCGATACTTTGTCAGGATCAAATGGCTTTGCCGGGGTATGGTATTCTCCGGTCATGATCAATGCGCCCAGTTCACGCTCTATGGCTTTCCAGTTTACATATCCCTCTTTTTCCGTCCCTCCCTCACGCCACTGGAAACGGATTCCTTTTTGTGAAGATGCGTCATATCCATGCAGTCCGTCCCCTTCCAGTTTCCAGCTTGAACCAAGCTGATTGTATTCCTTGCGGATTGCCTTTACACGCTCCCCTGAATCAGAAATATCCTGAAACATTGCATAAATACGCCTTTTCCCATGTTCATATCCAATGCCCTGCATAAGCATCTGCGTTATATACTCATGCGGAACGGTAAGCACCTGTTCCGGCTTCTGGTAGGAATACTCTTTGGGAATCTCCAAATCCCCATTTGCCGCAATCAAAAAGGAAGCCTGTTCATAGCTTCCTTTCTGTGTTTCCGAACTCCCTAAAGAATTGATTTCATTTAATTCCCGCTCAATTTCCCGGTTAAGTTCTGCCTGTCTTATATTCTGCTGTTCGCTGTCCCCTAATGGAACTTCATCACGACTTCGTTCATCACGATCTCCTCCGCCTGCATCCTCGCCTGCTGCCGTAGCTGCCACATTTCCATTGTCGAGTTTTTGTCCTTCGGCGGGTTGTTCTTCAGGTAGCTGCTCTCCAGCTCGTCCATCATCCGGTTCGCCTCGTCCTCCACTTCCTGCATCTTCTCCGCCAGTTTCCCGAACCGCTGCAACGTCCGGTATCTGCTGTTGTGGTTCTCCTTGAGGTACTCCATCGCCCTCACTGCGAACTTCCCTAAGTTCGTCATGCTCACCGTTTCCTCCGGTGCCGTGAGGTCCGGGTACAGCATCCCGTCCGCTCCCTCGTGATACGTCAATGTTATCTCTGCCATCTGCAATACTCCTTTCTTCCATCTGCTTTAAATCATTTGCAATGCCTCTCAGCACCTCACAGGATATATCGCTGAGCAGAGATCCTAAACGGTAGACCTCCTCCTCTGTCGTAAATGCGGTAATAAAGGAGAAATCCTGTTTTTCAGTGGGAAGGTCAAAGCCGCATCTTGTAAATACCGCATACATGACGCTTCTTTTTAACGCTTCCACTGCCGTAATCTCTTGCGCTCTGCCATTTTCTGTTATCTGCTTGTTTCCTGCCAGATTTGCGAACTCGATGATGCGTTCACCAAATTCTGAGTCCATTATGACTCCGATCTGCCTTTCTGTAAAGTCTTTTAGGAAAGATTTATCAGATTCTTTCCCTTCCGGCAGAACAGCGCCCTCTTTTTCCCTTAACCATGCCGCATATGCCTTCACGGTGTTCCTGTCAAACTCCCAAGTCAGGCGGCTTTCCCTGCCCCCGGTGTCGGATATGTCAAAGACATACCGCATATCCGGCTTTAAGGCTCTTGATGGAAAGATTGCGATGCCCCTGCTGCCACGCCTTACATACCGCCCTACCTTTTTCCATGTGTCGAAGTCCGCAATCAGCGTCGCCCTCGGTCTTTGCTTGTAGACCATAAGGATATTGTCAAACTCATAGCGGTAGAGCTGCCCCGTAAGCCTGCATATGCTTT
>VSNT01000284.1 GCA_009774465.1 Lachnospiraceae bacterium | reverse complement strand
TCCCCAGAGCCAAAAGATCATCATTGAACCCGCCTGCCAGCATGGTATCCAGAAGCTGCTTCTCTGACTTCTCAATAGCCTTGATCTTCAGCTTCAGTTCGTTGACCTCCGCCGTGTCGCCCCTTTTGGTGGTGCGGTTCATCTCCTTCAGGTCTGCCAGCTTTGCGGAGATGCACTCGTAGACCATGTTCTCCAAGTCCTCGGCGTAGATCGTCACCTTTGGCCCGGTACAGGTTTTCTTGTGCGATCTGCCCGTACAGTTGAAGTACCTCCGTATCTCGCCGCTCTTGTTGACCTTCCCCTTGATGGTAGTCATGGTATGGCCGCACTTCTCGCAGACCACCTTCCCAGCCAGCCAACTGGTGGGGTTGCTGACACTGTTCCCGATCTGCCGGTTTTTCTCCAGTTTTCGCTGGCATTTGAGCCAGATGTCGGAATCCACGATACCGGAATGGGTCAGGAGTACCAGCTTCATATCCGACCAATCGGGCGCATCCGGGTCGTGCTTGGTATGGCCGTAGAGCTGCGCTCCGTATTCCCCTGTAAACAAAGATACGTCCGTAACCATCTGAACGCCATGACGGTCGTAGTAGTCGTACACATCGGAATCGGCCTTGACATAGATGGGATTCTTCAGTAGCGTGGACAGCTTCGCCGTTGTCCAACTGCTACCGTTCAAGGGCTGTTTCCCCTCGGCTACCAGAATATCCAGAAGCCGTCGCAGGGACACGCTCTCCTGGGCGTAGACCTCGAAAATGTACCGCACCTGCTCTACCTCAGCGGGGATGGGACTCAGCTTCTTGGTCTTGACGTTGTGGATGACAGTCGGAACCAGCTCAAAGCCGTAGGGCTGTCTGCCGCCCATATAGAACCCCATTTCGCTCCGGTGGGCGTATGCCTGGGTGACGCGGTTGATAATGGAAGTCCGCTCGAACTCAGCGAACACCATCAGGAGCTTGACGATCATCTCTCCATAAGGCGAGGATGTGTCAAATGACTCCTGGGAGGACACAAACTCGACTTTATGTGCCTTGAACTCCTGCAAAATGTTTACAAAATCCGACAGAGAACGACTGATACGGTCCAGCTTGTAGACAATGACCTTCTTGACCTTCCCCTGCCGCACCAGTTTCATCATTTTCTGAAAGCCGTCACGGTTGACGTTGCCGCCGGAAAAGCCGTTGTCTACGAAGGTTATGATTTTTTCGTCCCGCTCATCGGGCTTGATAACAGACCTGCAGTACTCAAGCTGGGTCTCGCAGCTGATGCTGTTCTCCCGCTCCACAGATTTGCGGGCATAGAGCACGATTGCCATTTGACACACACCTCCTCCCTATGTTAGAATTTGGGCAGATTCATCAGGCGGGAATCTTCTTCCCCGTCCGTGCCAAGGCTTGAAGCAGTTCCTCAACGATACGCTCTCGGGTTTCTTTGTCCTCAATCGGCACAAGGATATGTTCGACCTTGTGCGTCCGATCCCTGGTGTCTGTGTACTCTTCTTTCAGGTTTGCCATGTTGTCACCTCCTAGATTGCCCCGCAGAGGGGCACTGTGTTGGAATCCAGATCCAGCCCTTCCGTGACTAACATATGCGTGAAATCACAGCATATTTCGTGGTTGAGCAGGTTTAAGATCCCCTGCTTGGTGTAGGGAAGGAAACAGCTTATCAGCATCGGCGGCGTGATTTTGATGCCCTGCCTCCTGTACTCCCGGTCGTAGTAGTAACACTGCTGGACAACGCCCTTCCCGTCCCTGTAGTAGGCCAGCTCCACATACACCGACCTGTGGAGTTTGGTTTTGAGCCGCGTCCGCAAGTTCATAGGCAGCCCGTTATAGCTGTCACCATCGCCGACCATGATCAGGAAGCGATACTTCCTGTTAGACTTGCTGGTCTTGAAATTCAGGTATTCGTCCAGGGAGAGGGGCGTCTGCCCCGTCTCCACGAACTCCACGCCGTAAAACTTCTTGTCCAACTCCGCTTCAATGACCGCCAGTAGGTCTTCCACTGGAAATTGCAGCGTCCGCAGCTTCTTGGGCTTGGCCTTGTAACGTGCTTCCCCTTCCCTGCCCTGGTTGCGGTCAATGTAGAAGCAGTCCCGGATGGTGCAAATGGAATCGTTGATCTCCAGCGACAGGAACAGAACTCTGCCGTGGCGGGTCTTGATGGTTGTCCTGAATGTGGATGCGCTGCCGGATGCTTCCAGTTTCAGAATGCTTTTGTGCATAGTGTTCACCTCCTCGAATAAGGATATATAATCTAATTAAAAGCACATACGTTCTCCAAAATGTAAAGCAAAAATGGTGTAGCTCTAACGGGAGCGTTCGTAATAACGATCCCGTTCATGTTGCCGGTCACGCTCCTGTTGGCGTTGGCGTTCCTTTGCACGCTCCTCCGCTAATATCTGCCGATTGATATTGCCACGGCGCGTTGCAATCCCTCGCTGTTCAAAAGAAATCTCCTTTGCGCTAAGGTGGACTGTCGGTTTACGGTCGATACCCTGGACATATAGGCTTTCGTGGGACACTCTGAACGGGAGTCCCATTCGCTCGTATTCCCGGTTTTGTATATCAGCCCAGCTTTTTCGCATGGAATACAGATATTTCTTCGTGTTGAATTGCCTAGTCTCCAGCTTGGTGCGAAAAAAACCATTTGCGCCTATCTGACGAATAGGGGCTATGATATGGGCATGGGGGTTGTC
>VSNT01000283.1 GCA_009774465.1 Lachnospiraceae bacterium | reverse complement strand
ATCTATTCCAACGATTGGGAATCCAGCTTTTTCGCCTCCGCTATAAATGCCTGGAGCGCCTCCGGGTGGGCGTTCCCGTCATCAAAAAACTCCTGGGGCGTCACATCAAGGTACTCGCAGATATAGAAGAATGCCTGCATGGAGGGCAGGGACTTCTTGTTTTCGATGTTGTTGATATAGTTGTTTGCCTGTCCCAGCGACAGGGACATATCACGGGCTGATACGCCTTTTTGTATCCTTAGCTTTGCCAGCCGTTCCGGGAGAAAATCTTCATACATCATCCTCACCTCCGCCTTGTATTAGATTGTACCTCATGAAATGACTGTATCCGCAAATTGAAAAAGGGCATTAACATTGACTTACTAAATTACATCTACTATTATTGACAGTGATAAAAGGTTATACCTATTCATGCGTGTTGCCTTGCGACATCCTTGACCGTTGGAGCTGTGGCCGGGTATGTTGAAACAGAGCCACTCCAAACAGCAGTAGCCGGTCAGCCCATCAATATCAAACGGAGGAAAGACAGATGCAGAAAAAGACTTGTTGTGTCACAGGACATAGGGATTTGCCCCAAAAGGAGATCAACCGCGTAAAGGCGGCTCTACGGAAGGAGATTGAGAAGGCGGTCGCTGACGGCTTTACTCGCTTTATGAGCGGTTTTACCGAGGGAGTAGACCAGTATTTTGCCGAAATCGTGCTGGAAATGCGGAAGTCAAATCCGGCGCTGGAGCTTGTGGCCGTGATCCCCTACCAGAAACGGCTTGACAATCTGCGCCAAAAGAAGCGGACCTATGAGATGCTGGAGGCTTGTGTAGATATTATTGTGATCCGGGAGGAGTATCAGCCCAGCGTTTACTCTCATCGCAACCGCTACATGGTGGAACACTCCGACCGGGTGATCGCTGTCTACGATGGTCGGGAAAAGGGCGGTACTGCGGGAACCATCCGATTTACCCATACACTGAAAAAAGAACTGCGGGAAATCCCTGTTGGAGAGATCATCGTGCCGGATCACCTGAAAAGATAAAACCGAATATGCTGCTTCGCCTGATGCGCTCACCATGTGGTGGGCGCTTTTTTTGAGCGGTTAAGGACACTCTGCCAGAAATTTTTTCAGGATAGAAAGTGCCATGATATGTCACCGTCTCGTGTCCATAATTCCGCCTGATGATCTGTCTGAGCGTCCGCCGGAAGCCTGGATACAGAGTATGAAAGCCGGGATAACGGCGATTTCCCTAAACTTATGCGCCGCCAAAAGTGCCATAGTCTGGCCTGTCCTTTCAGAAGACCACCCGATAGAATAGACACATAAGGACAGGTTTCACAATCTATCCACAAAAATATCGTGCCTGATATGCATTAGGGCAAAGGTATCTCATATGGCAGTCCATCAACGCCGGATAAGGGCGGATAGGTGGGCCAGCCATAGGAAGTGCCATGCTCTCCTGTGCTGTCAGGCAATTACGGGGCTATGTGCATTTCCGCACATGGCGCCGCCTTTTTCGTACATAAGGGGCTGTCGGAGTTCCCTTTGCCAAAGTGCTGTCCGTGGCCGGCGAACACGGCAGGGAAACAGCCTGAACCATGCAAAAGTCCTTCCCCGCTGTGTCCGGGAAAGGACTTTTTATGAGCTATGACACTTTGGAAACTGGCAGACGCATCCAGAAGCTCCGCAGGGAAAAGGGGCTGACACAGGAACAGTTGGCGGAACGGCTGAATGTCAGCACCGTCCATCTGGCAAAGATCGAGACCGGCAAGCGCGGCTGTTCGCTGGATATTCTGATCGACTTTGCCGCTTTTTTCAATGCCAGCCTCGACTATCTGGTGCTGGGGAAGGTCTCGGACGGAGAGGTGAGGGCGCAGCTGGATGCTGTTATCCAAACATTGGTGGCTCTGCGGGAGGATATGTGACTGGTCGTAACAAGACCAGCGGCTGGTACTCCTGCGCCATAAGAATACCGCCCGATTTCCACTAAACTTAAACCATCAGCCGGGGCGACCCGCTGGTGTGGACTTTGAAAACTGAATACGCAGTCATCAGGAAGTCCTGGAAACAGGACCACGTTACTGTCTGGAATAGCCTGTGCAGCGGAGCGCCACGATCCCCGGTTTTGGGAGGAGCGATCCATCCGACTGAAAATGCCAAGTTGCTCTTGGCTCGGCGATGACAACAGACAGCGATAATGATACTTCCGTAACTCGCGGCCCGGCCGTAAAGAAGGCGGGGAGGTTAGATGCCTATGAGAGCAGCTTCGCAAGCTGACGAGCCTGATGATTCCCGTGATTCCGGGGTGTCGGGGACAAATAGGGATCAAAAACACGCTTTATGAAATTTTCATGGGCGGTCTGGATGCGGTATCTGCCGCCCTGGGCCGCCCTTTACATACCAGAAGAAGGAGGCAGATACCATATGGAACAAAGATTTCACGATTTCCACCGGGGCGAGCTTTACTATGCCGACCTGGACCCCGTGTTCGGGTTATGCCGAGGAAATAGTTATTCCGAAGTTATTGCATAGAGTCCTGTAAAACAAGGAATCCCCACAAAAACTTC
>VSNT01000282.1 GCA_009774465.1 Lachnospiraceae bacterium | reverse complement strand
TTCTAAAATTACTTTTGACATAATTCTTCCTTGCCTACTGGACCATGTTCAACCCCCAGCGCCAGCGCTATCAGGCTTGCCGCCATGCGCCCAGAGGCCGGTCCTCCCAGCCTCCGCTGTCTAGCAGTCATCTCTCGTCCTCCCCTTGTACTCCACGCCAAAAATTAAGCACAGCTGGCGGTCTGTGATGTGCGTCTTCTGAAACATCCGGCAGAGCGTTTGAAAAAAAGCGGGGAACCCTCGCCTTTTCCATTTGGAAAAGGACTCTGGAGTGACCCCCATAGCTTTCTCGGCGAAATCACCGCTGGTTTTGTATGGCCTGCCTTCTCCCTTTTTTTCGTTGATATAAGCGCGAAGGGCTTCTTCTCGCTTGTTCTGTTCTCCTAAAATTACTTTTGGCATAATTCCTCCTTGACTTCCGCCCGCTTTCCCGTTACAATGGAGGAAAGGGGCTTTTTCGTGGATGATTTGGCTTCTTCCCCGCCGGGTGGCTGCCCGGCGGGGATATCTTTACGCCTGCTCCGGATAAGCCCGTCTGACAAGCTGCTGCAGCTCAGGCAAACTGATCTCGCTGTCGTTGGCCGCGCGGTCCAGGACCAGCTCTTTCATCTTAGGGCCTGCCTCTTCCAGCGCGTCATAGTATTCCTGAAAGTCGCTCACGATCTCACCTCCCCCAGCACTTGATCGCGGAGCTTCCCAGTAGCAGCGCCACAAGCAGAGCCCCCGCCGCCAGACATACCAGCGCGTAGAACTTCCCGCTGTCCATCGGTTCGCGGGGAGGGCGGGGCTTGCGGATGCAGCAGAGCACCACGCCGCCGGGAAGCTTTAAATAAACTTTCAATTTTTTCTCCTTTCCGGCTTGACAGAAAGGATGTACGGTGATACAATCGTTCTATCAAGCCTGATTGATTGCGCCAATAAGGCTTGTCCTTCCCCGCCCCTGCGTTAGATGGGTGTCCGTAAAACAGTAATCCGGAAAAATTACGATTACGGCATCTGTCAGACAGGATTGGGCACGAAAGATGGGCGGAGAATGGATAAAATTCCATTCTCCGCCCACTTTTTCGTTTAACCGCCTGATTTATCGCTTTTTCCGTTTGCGTCTCTGCGGAGCAAAAGCCTTGCCCCGCTTGCTAATGTGTTTCTTCATGTGCTCGGATTTGTTCAAAATCCCTATCAGAGTCACAAATTCTTCCTGCGTCAACGTATCATAGTCAATCGCAAGCTGTGACAGGAGCACTTTTACTATCTTTTCTTCTGTACTTCCTTCGTAACTGAGGGCACTTTCAAGCTGACGGGCCGCTTTCTCTGTCGGTGATTCTGCATCGACATCAGCAGTGGTAATGTCGGCTTTGTGTGCCTCCCGAACGTCTCGGATGATGGGCCGCAAATCCTCAAAAATCGTATAGGTAAAATAATCGTCCTCGTCCACCTGGGCCAGCTCCAACGTGCGCATATTTAATTCATTGTCATCCAGGTCCTCGCGCTCCATCACCACCTTACGCTGGGCTTTGAGCATTGCGTTGTTATCACGGATATGCGTACTGACGATCCGATCAACATATATTTCGAGGTCAACCATAAGCCTCCGAAAATCTCCATGAACAGCGAGTTCGCAGAGCAGCCGGTTGTTAATCTTGCCGCTTTTCAATAACGCGATCATTTCATCACTCAAATGCAGATCATTCAAATCTGCGTTTGGGTGATTTTTTATGGCTGACAATCCCAACAGATAGTCCGTGGTTACGCCATAGAACTCCGCCAGCTTGACAACAGCGCAGTGACTAATATCTTTCGGGCCCTCGGCTTCATAACTGCCCAATGCGGATTTTGAAATGCCGGTCTGCTTCTCAAGCTGTTCCAGCGTCAGGCCCCGATCCTTCCGCAACTCCCAAAAGCGTTCGTGCATGACCAGTTTTGCGTCGTCCATATCATTCCCTCCCCCACAATAATACCGCCTTTTTCACCATTATACAACCGTTATCGGCAATATTTTTCGAAAATCAGAGGTATTTCCGAGAGCGTGGAAATTTGCCCGTTTTAGGGTCGATTTCCTACCTCTTGGATATACGGGAAAGAGCGAAAATTTTTAGTATGATAGGTCATGCAGAAATACCCAGGCACCTTGACAATCGCATGACCGTCTGAAACGGATATGCTCCCCTGCAAAGTATGCGATGATATGAGCGTACCAACGGGGACAAAACGCCGCTGAGAGCCAGGGGCAGGAACGGGTTTCAGGTAAGAACGGCAACTATATGACAATTTAAGGAGAACTCAATATGAACATACGAAACGAGATCAAGGCTCATATCGTGCAGGAGGGCACGACCATGAGCGAGGTGGTGCGGACATTGGCGGTGGTCCATGGGTGGAGCGCCAGCGTCCCAAATCTTTCGGACAAGCTCAAGCGCGGCACCCTGCGGTACAGCGAGGCGATTGAGCTGGCAGACGTACTCGGCTACGATATTATCTGGCAGAAACGAGGGAGGACACATTGAGCATGAAGGTCAGAATTGACGAAATCAAGGTGAATCCCGGGCGGCGCGCCGCTTTGGAGCATGACGTTGAGGAACTTGCGTTCAGCATTTCGGAAATCGGCCTGCTGAATCCGATCACGCTGACCGGGGACTATACCCTGGTGGCGGGACTACACCGGCTGGAGGCTGTGAAGA
>VSNT01000281.1 GCA_009774465.1 Lachnospiraceae bacterium | reverse complement strand
TTCGGTGTCACGCTTTTGGCGCTTCACAAAGGCGTGCAGGAGCAGATACTCCCCGTTGGGACAGGGGGTGAAGATGACCCGCACCACCACCCGGCCCTTCTCCCGGAGCTCATAGAGGCTTTGATACTTTTCAATGGAGAAGTGCTTGTAGTGGGGCTCTTTCAGTTCCGGGAGGGGCGTCTGGGAGAGATAAAAAATCTGCCGGACCAGCTTGTCCCGCAGCTTGGGCTCCAGCCCCTCAATGAACTCCGCCGCCTGGGCAGGACTATCCGGGGGCTTATAAATTTTAATACGATCCATGTTCTCATCCTCCGTTATGTATTTTCTGCCAGACGTTTCAAGTGAGTCAGAAAGTCCTCGGCAAACAGCTCCGCAAAATCCGGGCTGCCGCTGATCCACCAGACTGGGTCGGGCAGGGAGCGGTAGATGCTGTCATATTGCAGGCAGATCATCAAAAATTTCTGCTTGGGATCGGCCTGCTCCGCCGTGTGGAAAATCTGGGCTATGGTCTCCTGGACGTTCTCGTAGTCCTGATAATAGTCGCACAGATCATCAAAAAACTGGCCGGCGAATATGCTGCTAAATACGGCCATAGCGTCCCGTTCCGGGGAGCCGTCCTCGGTGGTCAGGCCCATGCGCCGCAATCGCTGAGTGGCGGAGTCCTCAAAGGGACTGTGGGCCCGTTGGTAGTTGTTCATATCGTTGTCACCTCCTCCAAGGCATGAAAATAGCCTGGGCCGCAGAAGCGGCGCCAGGCTGTACAGCATGGTTCATTCTTCGGTTGTCTTGTCCTTCACAGGCGGCAATTCCTCGGGATTTGCAGAGGCCACCGTCTCGATCATCTGTGTGACCATAGCGTTTAACTGTGCGGCGTTTTGAGAGGTGATTACTGGCTCTCCAGTCTCGGCCTCCAGCGCTTGACGGGCAATGTGGGCAACACGGCCGCCGCGTTTCGCTACCTGCCGGCTCTCCTCAAAGCCCTCCGGTTGCTCCTTCTGCGATATGTCTTTTGTAGAGGTTTCTGCCAGCATATTAAGGATGATCTCTGTGGTACTCATGTTATCGCGCAGATTTTGCTTTTTTAAGCCTTTCAACTGTTTATACTGCTTCGTCGTCATACCAGACCAAGCGCGGGTGATCTCATCAGTGAGAATAGCGTATTCCCGACCCTGTTCTACCCCTCTGGCCTGCCACTCAGCCGTCAATTCGTTGCGGACCCGGATGGCAAGGATTCTCTGATGTATCCAATCGGGGGAATATCCCTTTCGCTGATAGGTTTCCAAAGCCCGGTCAATGGCCTGTTCTGGGTCGATAGTCTCCTCAATACGCTCCCGGCCAACCTGGGCCAGCCAAACTTTGATTGGCTCCGCCTTGGGGGATGGCACAGACTGTATAATACGGAATAACTGCTGTATTGTTGCCACATCGGTCGCATACCGTTTTCCGTCCTTGGGAGATTTCAATTTCAGTTGGTGACAATTTGTCACCAACTGACTGCCTTCGTCCTTCAGCCGTTGTTTGAGCTTGTTCCAATACTTTCGGGCGGTGTTGTAGTCACTCTGATCAATGAGCACCTGAATCACATCAATGATTGAAAAATACCACTCTTCTAGTTCCTCGTCCCATGCGGCACGAATAGGCTGATCTTCAAATCGCTGGACAAGTTCCTGTTCGCTCATATGTACCCCTCGCAATCTGTATTTTGCCCATTATACGTCATCCGGCCCGTTCCCGCAAGAACTCAAGGAACAGTTTTTCAATCTCCCGGTCGCTGCTGAACTTCTCCAGATAGGGGGCAAATTGCTTGCGGTCAAAGGATATTTTCCTGGGCGGGGCTGTCAAGCGTTTCTCCGCCGCCGCCCGGGCCTCGCGCCAGGCGGCAAACACGGCCTGACGGTCAGCGGTGGGAGGCGGGCATTTACGAGTAATGTGCTGCATGGCGGCCTTGTTGATTTGATACCCCTCAATGGAGCATATCTCAATGAACGCCTTTTGAGACTCGGTGTCATAGTCCGCGATCAGGTCGGCGCAGGCGAAGTTAAGCTGCTTGGGATTGTCCTCCAGAATATCGGACAATTCCGGTATCAGCTGGGTCAGCTTGACAGCTTTCCGAATCTCGTACTCGGTAACACCGAAAAATTCCGCGACCAAGGCCCGAGCGGAATACTTCTGGTGATTCTCGCCAGAAGTTGAACTCTGCATATCAGAACGGTATCCTTGACGGTTTTTGGCATCCAGCAAGGCTTTATACGCTTTTCCACGCTCAATAATGGAGAGACCCTGTCGCTGGATCAGATTGGTGGAAGTGGCAATCACAATGGCCCTGGCATCATCTGCCTCCACTACCTCCGCAGGGATCATAGACCACCCGGCCAGCTTTGCAGCCGCAACTCGATTGTGACCGCTCAGGATCTCATACTTATCTGTACTGATAGGGCGGGCAATAATTCGGACAAACAGTCCATCCTCCTGAAGCTGTTCTGAAAAGGCTTCCAGCTTGGCCCTGGGGTAGGGGCGAAAACCGATATCCGCCGTGAAGAAGGATACCAGCTTGTCCAGCGGGAGGTCGCAGAGCTGGGAGGCTCCAACTGGTGCCTTTTCACGGAAAATCCGCTGGTAGGCTTCATCGCTGGTTTGTAACTCTGATGCCTGCTGGGTAGCGGCCATGCGCCGTTTCAACATATCGTTCATGTTCGCTTTAGGCAAGCCTCAGCACCTCCTCTGCCAGACTGCGGTAGGACTCAGCGGCAGCATTCTTCGGAGCGTAGTCAAAAATGCTCTGCCCGGCGGCGGGACACTCCGCTACCTTGATGGAGTATTCTATGGGCCGCTCAAAAACATGAAACGTCTCGCCGTAGATCTCGCCCACACTTTCCCGGACGCTGCGGCACAGCTGAGGCCGGGACTGGTACATGGTCAGCAGGATGCCAGCGACCTGGAGTCTGGGGTTGAACCGTTCCCGCACTGACCTTACCAACTCCAGCACCTCCGGGATACCCTCGCTGGCCAGAAAGTGAGCCTGGACCGGAACGATACAGAAATCCGACGCTGCCAGCGCATTGACGGTCAGCAATTCATGCTTCAATCCGCAGTCGATGATAATGTAGTCATAGCAGGGACGCAGATGCTCTAACAGTTCAGACATGACACGTTCGCTGGCCCGATCAGAATCCCCAACAGCATTGTACTGAGAGAGCTGCATGACCTGAAGCCGGGCAGCAGCATCCGACAGCCGGCGGTTGGCAGGGATGAGGTCGATGCCTGTGTCCGTGTGGACGATAGTCTTCCGCAAGTGAAAATCCAGATCCTCTGGGTAGTCGATGGCAGACAGTAAAAGGTTGGCAAGGGTATGAGGCTGCTCGGCAGGGGTGTAGCCCAGCGACGCTGTGAGATTGCTTTGAACATCGTTGTCAATCAGGGCAACAGACTTCCCAGCAGCTGCCAATGCAGCTCCCAAATTTAAGGCTGTTGATGTTTTACCACAGCCCCCCTTAAAATTGCTGACGCTGTAAATAATTCCCATTCCGCACATCCCCTCATTTTTTATTTCAAATTTTTAACGCAAAAAAATGGACCAAATCAGATAAAGGCTTCTTTTATAAGCACTTTCTGACTTGGTCCTAATATAGCACTATCATC
>VSNT01000280.1 GCA_009774465.1 Lachnospiraceae bacterium | reverse complement strand
TGGTACTATGTCAAGAAAAAGAACAAGTTAAACGTGAACTTTTCTGTATAACGTATGTTATTTTATCCTGCTTGCTTCTCCAAATCTCTCATTTTTTTCATATAACTCTTTTCATATTCATCTGGTGACTGATATCCACAATGACTATGAATCCTTACTGTATTATAAAAAGTTTCTATATATTCAAATACCAGCCTGTATGCATGATTATAATTGAATATTTTAAACCGGTTTAACCACTCCCTTTTTATCAGGGAATGAAATGATTCAATACATGCATTGTCCCATGGATATGCTTTCTTTGAGTAGCTTCTCTGAATCCCTTCTGTAGCTTCTATATATTCCTGGCAGACATACTGGATTCCCCTGTCTGTATGCAGAATCTTTGGTTTTTCCACATTTCTTGCCGCTTTTGCTTTTTCTACTGCATCCACTGCCCATTTTGCTTCCAGTGTGTCACTGAGTACCCATGCTATGATCTTCCTTGAAAACAGATCCATAATGCTTGTCAGATACACAAAGCCTTCAAAGGTCCAGATATAAGTAATGTCCGAGCACCAGACAGCATCCGGGTCTTCCGGGTCAAATTTTTCATCTAGTATATTTCTTAGTCTGCTGCTGAAATCCGGTTCTGTTGTAGTCACAGTATAGGGCTTTATATATTGTGCCTTTATCCCCAGCTCCCTCATATAATTGCCCACTGTCTTTTCCGATATCCTTTCTCCTTCCTGTTTCAGGCACTCTGTGATCTTTGGGGCTCCATAGTTCTGATGAGAGACATGATAGATTTCCACGATCCTTTCCTTTAACTTCTGTTTCCTCAGCTCCCTGTCCGAAGGAAGCCGTTTCTTCCATGCGTAATAACCACTCCTTGAAACGCCTAATATCCTCAGCACACCGGAGACATTCAGCCGGCGTTTCCCTTCTTCCCGAAACTGTTCTTCCTGATGGGCAGTTTCAAGAAAAAGAGCCTCTGTCATTTTCCCAGTATGCCGATGGCTTTTTTTAATAGATCTAAAGCATCCCTGGTATCCCGCAATTCTCTGCGCAGGCGTGCGATTTCTTTTGCCTCATCACTTTCAAAATTTCCCCTTCCTCTGGCAGGTACTGTTCCATCATTTTCGGCATATGCCTTTCCCCAACTGGAAAGAGTACTTTTGCCAATGCCCAGGTTCTTTGCGCATTTAGCGATCCCCAGTTCCTGATGTTCCTTCCAGTATCTTACTGCATCCTTCTTAAAATCTTCTGTGTACTGCGTAGCCATGTTCCTTCCTCCATCTGTTCTTTATTATACTTTTATATTAGGAATTTTCCATGTCTAACTTGTACTATTTATATTCTAGCACCAATGATGTCGTTGTAAATCTTTCGGAAACCGTTATAGCCGTCATCCTGTTTCTGTAAGAACACATAGTCCCTGACCTGTTCCATGTCCTTGTTCTTGTTGTTGATTGTGATCTTGAAATTCACGTCCAGCGAATTTAAAAACTTGCAGTACCGCTCAAAGATGTCAATCTGCTCTGTTTCATTGGTGGTGGTGTAATTGATGTCCTGAAAACGGTAGCACTTTGAGAAGCGGTTCCTTGCCACCTCAAATATGCCGTTCTCTGCCACCTTCATAATCTCAATCGTCTGTTGTATGGATTTCGGAGTCTTGTAAAGCGGTTCACTTGCTTTTTTCAGCTCCTTGAATCCGTCTGCAAATAAGCCCAAATCTGACCTCCCTTTCTATGCTGCTTTCAGCATTGCCATAAGGCATTGCAGCCGGAAAATTCCGGCTGCATGATACCGGAACCTTCCGACCTGTAAAGGTCAGTCATTCCATTTATAGTTGCTTCTTTTTATCGGTGTTCTGTACGGCTCTGTTCCTCCCGTCCTTCCTTTAGCTGTTCCCTGACCTTGTGCATGGTTTCGCTACAGTCAATCATAAGGTAGCTTCCGGCAGGCAGTCTTGACACATCGCCCATGTTCCTGCCCGAACACAGATAACAATGGAAAGCGGATAAATTCACCTCACTGTCAATCTGTTCATACAGCGTCATCTCCGTACCCTCTTCCAGATAAACAAGACCTCCGTCATTGCAGAAATCCTCATGGTAGAATACTTCGTCTGCGCTCATTCCCTTCATTTCTTCCGTGAGTGTCCCCCGCCTGTCCGACAGGTTCAGTGTGAGTTCAGGAGGGTGGTATTCCGCAATTCCTTCAAAAACCACTTCCCCATCGCCCTCCACATGAACCAGGACAAACGGCTGTCTGTTGTTGACCAATCTCTCTGCCAGTTCCCGGCTGACCTCTTCCAGAATGTCCATTCCATCAGACCACCCGACAGCCATCATTTCCCCCATACTTTTAATCACCTGATTTCCCCCTGATGCCTGATTTTGTAAACGATCACGCCGACTGCGGCTGCGATGACCGCAACAATCGCAACGACTTTCCCCGGAATGCCTTTCTTCCATGTCCTCTTTTTCATGCGCCTGTCTCCTTTCCTGCCTGTTTACGCCCTCTCAGTGTTTTGCCCTGTAAATGACTGTGCCGATAACGGCTCCCACTACTACTGCAACGATTCCTGCCACTGCCTTCCATGTCCTCTTTTTCATTCTCATTTCCTGCCTTTCTTTTTATTTTTACTGGTTTTCTTTTTCCCGCTGCCTTTCTTTCCGCCCTTTTTCTTATCCGCCTTTTTCGCCGCTTCTTCTTCCATGCGGATTTCATGGATTGTTTCCTCCCCTTCGGTGGACACATAGGCAAGCGGACGGTTTGCAAAGAGCATACGCATCTTTCTTCCCATATACTCGTAAAACCCCATGCCGTTAAATGAATAGAACCCTCCAAGCGCTATCGGGGCGGCAACCGGAATTGCCACATACACACTGGGGGTAAGACCGATATAGCGGTATAACAGCAGCACTATCCCGCCTCCCGCCGCAACGGACGCCAGGGAGAAGATAAGCTGCTTTGCCG
>VSNT01000028.1 GCA_009774465.1 Lachnospiraceae bacterium | reverse complement strand
TGGACGCACACAACAATCTGTATCAGCCATTTATAAAACATATCCCTCTGCTTGTAGTGAATCAGCTCATGCACAAAGATATAAGACAACTCTTTATCTTCCCATTCGCCAACAGGCAAAATGATTCTTGGTCGAAAGAAACCAATCAGCATAGGGGAAGCAATCAGCGGATTACAGGATAATTCTACCCTTGTCTTAATTTTCAGTTTTTCTTCACAATCAGATAGCAGATTCAAGATTTTTATATCTGATACTTCTTTATTTCCTGCTTTGATGTATTGGATAAAGCCTTGATAAACCGTTACTTTGCGGACAAATAAAACCAGTGCCAATGCTGACCAGATAAAAAACAGGCAGACATATTTGTCAACTGGCTCACGCATGGCAGCGGTGGTTATTTCCCGGTTTGTCTGTATCGGCTCTGCTTTGCTGTTACCCGTATCTGCGGGAACGGGTACATTGGGGTTTGTAGGGATTTCATTTGTTATTGCTGTTGTGTCGAATTTTTCAAACAGACTTCCAATAATCGTAGTGTCGGGAGTAAAGGGAAGCAGAAAACGCAAAGCAACAACTATCCAGATATAATACTGCCAACGCTTGCTGAATTTGTTTTTATACAGCGGCTTCAATCCCAAAATGAGAAGCAGTAACAGTGCGCCGGAAACAGACAGCGACAATAATATTTTCATAAATTCATTCATTTTCTTTTCTCCAAAATGTTTCAATCTCTTTCAATTCGTCTGCCGAAAGAATATCCTGCCGCAACAAGGTTGATACTAAGTTTTTCACATTCCCGCCGTAGACTTTATCAAGAAAGCTGTGGGTCTGCATGGTCTGGTATTCTGCTTCTGTTACCGTAGCCACATACTCATTCTTCCTGCCGATTTTTTTGACTTTCAAGAACTTTTTTTCGCCTAATCGGGAAAGCAGCGTGAGTACGGTGTTGTTCTTCCATTCGTTTTTGTCTTTTTCCAATTCCTCCATGATGAGGGAGTATAAAGCTGCCCCTCCATTCTTCCAGATAATTTTCATTAGTATCAGTTCGGATTCAGAAATTTGCTGTGCCATTTTGTCCTCCTTTTACCTTAACATTTTGTAGGTGTGTAGACATCTTAACATTATGTAGGTGATAGTGCAATACCCAAAATAAATTTTTTGCAAATAATTATTGACCAGACCATAGCATCAAACTTATCTCGACTTTACAGATAGGCTATTGAACAAAAAAGGACACTCTCCTGCACTTGGAAAATGTCCTTTACATACCATTCAACTATTTTGTTTTGATAGAGTAAAACCCTTAAAATGTGATTTATCAGTCCATATAAGTCCACCAAATGATGTAAATTTGATGTCAAATTGATGTCAAATCGATGGTGTAAGTGCCTGAAACCCTTGAAAACACTGGATTTATTTATCCAATGTCTTCATTGTCGGGAACAATAAAACATCCCGAATTGCCGGCGAATTGGTAAGCAGCATCACCAGTCTGTCAATACCATATCCAATTCCTCCGGTAGGCGGCATACCGATTTCCAGCGCATTCATAAAGTCCTCGTCGGTGGTATTTGCCTCCTCGTCGCCTGCTGCCAATGCAGCTTCCTGGGCCTTAAAGCGTTCTCTCTGATCAATGGGATCATTTAATTCAGAGTAAGCATTGCACATCTCGCGTCCGGTGATAAATAATTCAAAGCGCTCCACATAATCCGGCTTGTCCGGTTTCCTCTTGGTCAGAGGTGAAATTTCTACCGGGTGGTCCATAACAAAGGTAGGCTGAACCAAGTGCTCTTCCACAAATTCTTCAAAGAATAAGTTCAGAATATCTCCCTTTGTATGCCTGTCCTCATAATGGACTTCCTTCTCGTCTGCCAGCTTTTTGGCAGCGGCAGTATCCGGAACCTGATCAAAATCAATGCCGGTATACTTCTTCACAGCATCAATCATGGTCAACCGCTCAAAAGGCTTACCCAAATCAATCATTTCCTCTCCATAGGGAACAGTTGTGGTTCCACAAACTTCCTGTGCCACATAGCGGAACATATTCTCCGTTAAATCCATCATTCCATTATAGTCCGTATACGCCTGATACAGCTCCATCAATGTAAATTCAGGATTGTGTCTGGTGTCAAGACCTTCATTTCTAAACACGCGGCCAATCTCATAGACTCTCTCAAGTCCTCCCACGATCAGTCTCTTTAAGTATAATTCCAGTGAAATACGAAGCTTTACGTCTTCATCCAATGCATTAAAATGTGTCTCAAAGGGCCTTGCAGCAGCACCGCCTGCGTTGGACACCAGCATGGGAGTTTCCACTTCCATAAAGCCCTGCTCATCTAAATATCTTCTGATTGCAGTAATAATTTTTGACCTTTTGACAAAGGTTTCCTTTACCTCTTCATTCATGATCAAATCTGTATATCTCTGCCGATAACGGATATCCGTATTGGTAAGGCCATGATACTTTTCAGGCAGAATCTGCAGACTCTTGGAAAGCAGAACAATATTTGTTGCATGAATGGAAATTTCCTCTGTTTTGGTTTTAAATACCTGCCCGGTAATACCTACAATATCACCCACATCATATTTTTTAAAGTCGGCATAAGCCTCCTCGCCAATGCTGTCCCTTGCCACATAAGACTGAATATTCCCCTTCAAATCCTGAATATTACAAAAGGATGCCTTACCCATCACACGCTTCTGCATAATACGTCCGGCAACAGACACCGTAGTTCCTTCCATCTGTTCATAATTTTCCTTAATGTCCCTGCTGTGGGCGGTGACATCATATTTGGTAATCTGAAAGGGATCTTTTCCTGCTTCCTGCAGTGCTGCAAGCTTTTCTCTTCTCACCTTAAGAAGCTGCCCTAAATCCTGTTCCTTTTGTGGTTGATTGTTCTGCGGTTGATTTTTCTGCTGTTCTGCCACTTCTAACACTCCTTTTTTCATAAAGCTGCCCGCCTGAAATCTTAACTACTGTAAAAATTTAGTTGGATCTTTGAATTTCAAGAACCTGATATTTAAGAATGCCTGCATGGGTTTCCACTTCAACCACATCATTTAATCCCTTGCCGATTAAAGCTTTTCCCACAGGTGATTCATTGGAAATTTTTCCCTTTAAACTGTTTGCCTCTGTGGAACCAACGATTTTATACTCAAGGTCTTCATTAAATTCAAGATCTCGAATTTTTACACAGCAGCCGATATTGATCTTGTCAAGATCAACTTCATCTTCAACAACCACTTCTGCGTTCTTTAAAATCTTTTCCAGTTCCTCAATTCTTGCTTCAATGTCGCGCTGTTCATCCTTTGCTGCATCATATTCAGCATTTTCGGACAAATCCCCCTGCTCTCTGGCTTCTTTGATTTTCTGCGCCACTTCTTTTCTTTTTACTACCTTAAGGTCATGAAGTTCATCTTCATATTTTCTGAGTCCCTCATAGGTAAGTATGTTTTTCTTCTCTTCCATTGCTAATCGCCCTTCCATCTTTTATGTTTGCTTAATATCATATAAGGTCTTAATTAACTTTCGTATTATAACCATTTTTTACCGCAATGTCAAGGAATTTCAAAATCTCAACACTGCTTATATACACAGGTCTTTTTCCATTTTCCTGTAAATTATGGGGCATCTCTTTCCTACTATCTCCAGAAACAGAATTCAAGTTCCCTTCGTCATACTCCTGCGTACAAAAATCAAGCACAGGCATATCCTGCGGAAGTTTCTGTACCTCCATCATAACAATCCCAAATTCTTCATACAGATAAGCACCAAACAGGGCTGATGCTTTGCTTTCCGCGCCTTTATAGACAATCTTTTTCATTCTTGAAAGATAAGGCTCCAACAGTTCCTGTAACCGCTCCATTTCCTTCTCACCGGCATCCTCCGGAAGCAGAATACAAAGACTGTCAAAAGGTCTTGTCTGATAAAGACGCACCGCCCAAAGTTCTATCGGAAGTTCTGCCAAAGGACTTGCGGCCAGCAGCTTTGCAGGCACGCTTTCTCCACAGCCTTCACAGGGCAGCGCTGAAATCCGCTCCGTACAGCCCAGGCTTATATATGCCCTTTCCCATGCATTATTTAAAAGGCTCCGGGCACATTCCTTCTTCCAGTTTCTGGGATTACCTCCAATCAATTTTTTCCCGGCGTATTCCGGCAAAAGGGTAAAATACACCTGGAGTTTTTTTATTTTTCTTCTCCCTCCTCCAAGAAGATAGGGGAATTCCCGTTCCAGCTTCCTTAAAGTCAGCCCTGTCTTTTTCAGGTTTTGTCCCTTTTCAGGATATGCTTTCCATACAATTGATTCATAAAAAATGCGTTTATAATCCGTTTCCATAGGAAAGCATATGTAGCAGTTACTTTTCCTATTCCATAAAATCAGAATAATTCATCTGTTCTAAATTATTTATTCACCGGTTTGAAAATCATTCTCACTGCTGCTTCAAGCTCTTCAAAGGATTCCATTCCATTAATCTCTCTTCGAAGGGATGCGGAATTTGGATATCCTACAGTATACCAGCCGATATGCTTACGCATTTCTCTTACCGCGGTATATTCTCCTTTTACTTCCAGTTCCATTTTTGCATGACGCAAAATTATATCACGCACTTCCTCTACAGGTCTTTGGGGCAGCTCTTCTCCCGTTTCCAAATAGTGTAGAATCTCTTTAAATATCCAGGGATTCCCCCGGACAGCCCGGCCGATCATCACACCGTCACAGCCTGTCTGCTCCAGCAGAGTCTTTGCAGATGCCCCGTCTGTCACATCGCCATTTCCTATCACCGGAATCGACACAGCTTCCTTTACCTGGGCTATAATTTCCCAATCCGCATTTCCAGCATAATACTGCTCTCTCGTTCTGCCATGCACCGTCACGGCAGCCGCTCCGCAGCCCTCCGCTATTTTGGCAATCTCCACTGCATTTATCGAGCTGTCATCAAAGCCTTTTCTGAACTTCACTGTAACCGGCTTTTTAACTGCCTTTACCGTCTTTGTAATGATTTGCTCCACCAATGCGGGATCTTTCATAAGCGCAGAGCCTTCTTTATTATTTACTACCTTGGGCACCGGACAGCCCATGTTAATATCCAGTATGGAAAATGGACGCTCTTCAATTTTTTTAGCCATTTCACTTATAATGTCAGGATCTGAACCAAATAGCTGCAGGGAAACAGGATGTTCCCCGGGATGAATCTCCATCAGCTCTTCCGTATTTTTATTGTGATAATAAATTGCCTTGGCGCTGACCATTTCCATACATACAAGTCCGGCTCCCTGTTCTCTGCAAAGCAAACGAAATGGCAGGTCGGTTACGCCTGCCATAGGTGCCAATATCAAATTATTATCCAAAACCACATTTCCTATCTGCAGCTTTTTTACTTTGTCCGTCATGCTCTTTATCAGCCCTTTACTTTTATCATCCCTGCAAAGTCCCATATATGACTTTAGCAGACATCGGAAGCAGAAATCTGTCATGTCATTTACTATAAAAGTTCACTTACATCTTCATGAAGGATAAACACCCGGTAATACAGACTTAAGGATTCAAACAGCTCCTGCCTTTTTCTTCGCACCTCTCCCACTAAAAGGCCGCTTCCCACCTCATCATACAGATAATCCTCCGGTGCAAATTCAGTGCGCATGGCAACACTGCCATCTGCCTCAAATTCAATGGTAAAAATACCTCCCACCTCTTCCGTAAAGAACACGCAGATGATATGCAGTTCTTCCTTAATAGAATCAGGTATGCCTGCAAACTGCTCATTAAAATAATATTTCTTTTCATAGGCATTTGCTCCGCAGAGCACTACTTTTTCCATTTTAATCCCCATGCTGCCATCCCATTACAAACAGCTTACTTTCACAAAGTCGCTGCCATAACCGCCTTAATTGTGTGCATTCTGTTTTCCGCCTCGTCAAATACCACTGACTGAACAGATTCAAATACCTGATCCGTCACTTCCATCTCAGTAATGCCGAACTTTTTACTGATTTCCGCTCCAATTTTCGTCTTCAAATCATGAAATGCCGGCAGACAGTGCATAAAAATCGCCTGATTTCCTGCATTTTCCATAACCTTTTGATTAACCTGATAAGGAGAAAGATCTTTAATCCTCTCTTCCCATACAGCATCCGGTTCTCCCATAGATACCCATACATCCGTGCAGACCACATCAGCGTCCTTTGTTCCGGCCATCACATCATCCGTTAAGGTAATGGAACCTCCTGTCGTTTCTGCAATCTTTCTGCATTCCTGAACCAACGCCTGATCAGGAAAATACTTTGGAGTTGTGCAGGCTGTAAAGTGCATTCCCAGCTTTGCACAAAGAACCATATAGGAATTGCCCATGTTATAACGGGCGTCTCCTAAGTAAGCAAGCTTTACTCCTTTGATACGTCCCAGCTTTTCTCTTATCGTCAGGACGTCCGCCAGCATCTGGGTGGGATGAAATTCATTGGTCAGTCCGTTCCAGACAGGAACCCCTGCATACCTTGCCAATTCCTCGACAATCTCCTGTTCAAACCCCCGGTATTCTATTCCTTCATACATTCTTCCCAGAACTCTTGCAGTGTCCGCAATACTTTCTTTCTTACCAATCTGGGAGCCGGCAGGCTCTAAATAAGTGGTGCCCATTCCAAGATCATGTGCCGCCACCTCAAAAGAACAGCGGGTACGGGTGCTGGTCTTTTCAAAGATCAGCGCCACATTTTTCCCTCTGTGCATATCCTGTGTTAATATTCCTTTTTTCTTTTTTGCCTTTAATTCTTCTGCCAAATCCACCAGATATAAAATCTCTTCCGGTGTAAAGTCAAGAAGCTTTAAAAAACTTCTGCCTTTTAAATCCATCTATATACCATGCCTTCCTTACATCCGTATCCTGTATTCAGATTACGGACTTTCACTTATCACTCATCAATTCCTTAACGGAAGCTGCCAGTCCTGCAAGTCCCTGAATTTCAGAAGGGATAATGATCTTGGTTGCCTTGCCGTCTGCTGCCTTTTCAAATGCTTCCAGACTCTTAATGCGAAGCACTGCTTCATCTGCTCCCGCTTCACGAATCATTCTGATACCATCCGCAGTTGCCTGTTGTACCTTAAGGATTGCCTCTGCCTCACCTTCCGCCTCGCGGATCATCTTTTCCTTCTGGGCTTCTGCACGGAGAATTGCTGACTGCTTCTCAGCCTCCGCCTCCAGGATTGCCGCTGCCTTCTTACCTTCTGCAACGGTTACGCTGGCTTTCTTTTCACCTTCCGCACGTGTTACCGCTTCTCTTCGTTCACGCTCTGCCTTCATCTGTTTCTCCATTGCATTTTGGATTTCAGCAGGCGGAATAATATTTTTAAGTTCTACTCTGTTTACCTTGATTCCCCAGGGATCGGTTGCTTCATCCAGGGAAGCTCTCATTTTAGTGTTAATGGTCTCTCTGGAAGTAAGCGTCTGATCCAGTTCCAGATCGCCAATGATATTACGAAGTGTGGTGGCAGTCAGATTTTCAATTGCCATAATGGGGTTTTCCACGCCATAGGCAAACATCTTGGGATCTGTAATCTGGAAAAATACTACCGTATCAATTCTCATGGTTACATTATCTTTTGTGATAACAGGCTGAGGAGCAAAATCCACTACCTGCTCTTTCAAATTGATTTTCTTTGCCACCTTATCAAGAATCGGCAGTTTAAAATGAAGCCCAACCGACCAGGTTCCCTGATAAGCGCCAAGTCTTTCCACTACATATGCAGATGCCTGGGGTACAATTTTTACACAGGATGCAAGCAAAACAAGAATTACAACAAATAACACAAGTAATAAATATCCCATATCATTCCTCTTCTTTCCGGGGCCTTTCATTCCCCTTAACTAATCATTTATGTGCAGTATTTACTACTGCGGTTTTTCTTCCACCATCAGCTTGACGCCGCTGATTGCCCGAATGAGCACTACACTTCCTGTAGGAAGCGTCACGCCGTCGGTTACCGTTCTGGCAGTCCATTCCTTCCCTTCCACGGTTACCTGGCCGATTCCCTGCAGATTATCAATTTCACTGATCACAATGGCCTGTTTACCAATCAGGCTTTCCGCATTGGTCTTGATCCGGTCCTTATTAAAATATTTTACCGCAATTGGACGAGTAAAATACAAAAGAACCAAAGATACCAGTACAAAAAGGACAATCTGAATCCAAAGAGGAACGCCAAGCGCCGCTGCCACAGCAGCAATCAATGCGCCTCCTGCAAACCAGATCGTGGTAAGTCCCATGCTGATGATTTCAATGACAATGCAGGCAACAAAAACAATAAGCCAAATCGTCGTTAAATTCATACTCCCTCCTTTACACATACAACAGCTGCCGCACTCCGCGAACCGCTCTCATTTTAAGCAGCATGTGTCATGTCCTGCAGCCATCCTTACGTTAGAAACCTTGTTAACAAATATTTTACTACATTAAACTGTCAGAAGCAACCCTAACCATATAGTTCCATCATGGGCTGTTATCCTGAACAGCAGATGCTTCGCTCCGCGAATCATCCTTATGTAAAAACAGTTGACACAATGCATTGTGTCAACTGTTTTGTCTTTACCAGAATACGTGATCTCCCAAAACGAAACCTTCTCTTCTGCCTGCCCGTCTGAAATGGGTGGCGTCTCCAACAGTAGTTTCTCCGTTCAGGGCCGCCTGGGCTGCCTGCATACACAAATCAGGCACTGTTCCTTCGTATACCCTTGCCACTTTTCCCGTCATGGCCGGAGTAAACTGTCCCGACGCATAGATTACCGCATGTATGGTATTTGGATATGCGCCGCTCTTCACTCGATTCATAACCACTGCGCCAACACCTACCATGCCTTCATAGGACTGATTGCCGGCCTCACAGTAAATCAGTGCGCCAAGGAGTCTTAATTCATCCGCATCCGCCGCCACTGCACCTCTGTTTGCAGTGCGTTTGCGCTCTTCTTCCTCCCGCTCTCTTGCCCTTATTACCTCTATGCTTTCTCCTTCATCAATATGAAATCTTACATTAATATAATCTGTATTTACATAGCCTATTTCATCATTAAAGTCCACACTGATCCACTGATCATCTATGATCTCAACCAGCTCAACAGAGTCTTCATGGGCCAGAACTCCATAAAAATCAGAATTACTGTCAGGCTCCATCCTTACCCGGACAGCGCTTCCTTCCAGCGTTACGATCCAGTTTCCCACATCCTCTGCCATTTCTTTTGCATCTTCTCCAAACAAAAGATATTCATCCTTTGCCCAGCCTGTTACATTACCGGAACGAAACTTGGTCCAGCCGTCTTTTCTTTCCAGAATCACGCCCCCGCAGTCTTTGTACAAAAGACCTACTTTCTCGGAATTTTCATCCGCCTGCGCCCTGATATTCAACGCATTCTGGACATTGGCCATAGTCAGCTCTTCTTCCATCCGCTCCTTTTCCGCCTCAAACTTCTGGTTAATATTCAGTTCCTTCTGCTCCTCAATAGGGGATTCTGTGCTGAATGCACCAGGATCCAGCACCTCTGCAACACCGGCGCCGGAAAAATCATAGCCTCCCTTTTCACCTGCCTGAACGGTTATTTCCTCTGCTGAAAAGAAAAGCAGGAAATAAACAATCCCTGCCACCGCCGCCAGCAGCCTATTTCTCCGATTCATTCTGCTACCTCCAAAATACTCCGTTTACTTAATTGTTACGGATTTATTACAATAGGTTTGGAGTTTATATTACCAAATCGCCTGTTATTTGTCAAGTTTTGGTAAATAGAACCGGATTTACTGCTGATTATTCAATTATTTTTATATAAAATATTACGGTTTCTTTACAATTTTTTCGATTTTTCGACACAGGCTTCCACTGCATTCATCACTGCACCCCTAAAGCCCATTTCCTCCAGCGTTTTGACACCCTCAATGGTAGTTCCTCCGGGCGAGCACACCATATCCTTAAGTTCTCCGGGATGCATCCCGGTTTCAAGCATCAGTTTTGCACTTCCATAGACCGTCTGCGCTGCAAACTGGTACGCCTGCCTTCTGGGCATTCCTGCCTTTACAGCTCCATCCGCCAGAGCTTCAATAAACATAAATACAAATGCGGGAGAGCTTCCGCTGACGCCTCCCACTGCATCCATCATCTTTTCCGGAACCTCCCTGGCAGTTCCAAAGCTGCCAAGAAGTTCCATGCATCTGTCCATCTCTTCATCAGAAACCAGTTCATTCCTGCATACGCCGCTGCATCCGTCTCCCACCATTGCCGGCGTATTTGGCATACAGCGTACCAGTTTAATTTTCTTTTCAAAAGCCTCCTGTATCTGCGCCATTGTTTTTCCTGCCGCAATACTGATCACCAGGGTATCATCGGAAATACTGTTTTTAATCTGAGAGATTACCTCTTCAAACATCTGGGGCTTTACCGCCAAAATCAATATATCCGCCTCCTGCGCTACTTTACAGTTGTTTTCTAAAATTCGGATTTGGTATTTTTCTTTTACTCTGTTTCTGGTTTCTTCTGTTTTTGCATACCCTAAAATATCTTCCGCCCCGGCAATTTTTTTGGCAAGCATACCGCCAATCATGGCTTTCGCCATATTGCCAAGTCCGATAAATCCTGTTTTCATACTGTCTCCATTCCGAAACATTTTAATCTCCATTCCGGAGCGTTTACGCGACGGGGCGACGCAAATCTCCAATTTGCTAACTTTGTAAACAAAGTTTTGCCATCAAGGCTTATTCGTGACGCTCCGGCACAAATAGACGTGTGAAAAATCAGCACATCAGTGTGATTTTTCACACTATGCTGTTCCTGCCAGCAGGCGTCCCTGTAAATGTAAACCTGCAGGAAAACTCTTCCCTTCCCACTATTTGCGCTGAGCGCCTGCCGCCTGATAAAGCAGCAGAGAAGCTGCCACTGCCGCATTTAAAGATTCCAATTCGCCTTCCATAGGTATTTTCAGACGGGCATTTGCAAGCTTTGCAGTCTCTTCACAAAGGCCATTTCCTTCATTTCCAATAAGAAAAGCGCTGCCTCCCCTGTAAGCAACCTGATCGTAAAGTTTTCTCCCTTTTAAATGAGCCGCATAGACTTTAATTTTATTTTCCTTAAGCCGATTGATCTCAGCCCCCAAATCTTCCGTGTACACAAAGGGCACTCTGTATATGGAACCCATAGTAGCCCGAACCGTCTTGGGATTATAAATATCCACGGTTCCCTTGCTCATAATCACACCGTCTGCTCCGGCTCCTTCTGCAGTTCTTATCATGGTCCCCAGGTTTCCAGGATCCTGAATATCCTCAAGCAGCAAAAACAGAGGTGCTTTCTTCTCCGCTTTTTTCTTTGCCTTCGCCTTTTCAATTAAATCTTCTGTCCTGTATGAAAACTGTTTGAGTACAAGCAGAATTCCCTGAGGCGTCTGGGTATCCGATGTTTCCCTGAAAACCTCCTCTGAAACCTGCTCCACATGAACCTTCGCTTCCATACAGACGCACAGCCTTTTCCACAAAGCTTTATCCGCCTTTAATTCCGGCCAGGTCAGTTCACTCACATAAATTTCCTTAAGGCATTCAATTGGTGCTTCCTCAAACATCTTAATGCCTTCCGCAATAAAAAGACCTTCCTTACTTCTTCTCCTGCTTCTGTCTCTTAAAGAAGCTATTAATTTTATCTTTCTGTTTGTTAAACTTGTAATCATATTCCCTTCCCATTACTGTGACAGCAGCCTGCTGACCTGATATTGATATTCTGAAATATTTTTCTGCATGTTAAGCGCTTCCTCAATATCAAAATCCACAAACTCTGCATTCCGATAGCCAACCACTCTGTTACTCTTTCCCTCACACAAAATATCTGCCGCATAGGCGCCCATAATGGACGCATAAAAACGGTCTTTACAGGTAGGCGAACCACCCCTCTGCATGTAGCCTAAAATAGTGGCTCTGGTTTCCATGCCTGTGGCCGCTTCAATTCTTCTTGCCATAGATGTGGAATGACCGATTCCTTCCGCATTTACAATAATGTGATGGGTTTTTCCTTTTTTACGATTATTGATAATGTTATTGATAATGTTCTGCTCATTGAAATCATATTTTTCAGGAAGAAGAATGTCCTCGGCTCCATTTGCCACACCACACCAGAGAGCAATGTAACCGGCGTTTCTGCCCATAACTTCAATAATACTGCATCTTTCATGGGAAGATGAGGTATCTCTTACCTTATCAATGGCCTGCATTGCCGTATTAATGGCAGTGTCAAACCCTATGGTATAATCTGTACAGGCAATATCAAGGTCAATGGTTCCCGGAATCCCGATGGTATTGATATCATGTCTTGCCAGTGCCTGGGCGCCCCGGTAAGAACCATCTCCGCCGATAACCACCACGCCGTCAATTTCATGCTTTCTGCAGATTTCCGCTGCCCTTGCCTGCACTTCCTCCTGCTTGAATTCAGGGCATCTGGCTGTTCCCAAGATGGTACCGCCCTTCTGAATCGTATCGGAAACATCCTTCTTTTCCATGTCTATGATCTCTTCATTCAAAAGTCCCTGATACCCTTTTTTAATTCCTTTTACTTTCACGCCATTACCAATGGCCTTGCGCACCACTGCACGTATTGCCGCATTCATTCCGGGCGCATCACCGCCACTGGTCAAAATACCGATTGTCTTAATCTCTTTTGCCATATGTGTCAGTCCTTTCTTTGTACTGCTACGTTTATTTTAACCTGATTTTCAGGCATTTTCAAGTAAGGATTCACAGCTTCGCCCTATCCCAGACAATTTTTATATTATCCTTCCCAAATTTCTCATTAAGGCGGGTAAGCAGCTCTTCATCTGCGCACACATTTTTGTTTGGCGGCAGCTTTTTCATAGTTCTGTCCGCTTCAATATAAATCACCACTCCATCCTGCCCGTCTGAATCTGCAAGAAGGTTAAACAGCTCCTCCGCATTCTTTTCATAGTCTGCCATGTCAGAAAATTTAATCCAGAGCTTTCGGGGAATTTCTTCAAACCCGGTTATCTTTTCGCAAATCAGCTTTCCGTCCCGTTCTTCTTCCGAAGATACCCTTCCCCTGATAAATACCTTATTGTCCTCCACCAGTCTGGCATTATTCTTTTCATAATCTCTGGGAAAAACGATTACCTCCACAGTTCCAAGCAAATCCTCCACCTGCAAAAAAGCCATTATCTTATCATTTTTGGTGTACTTGATCTTTTTATCTGCAATCAGCCCGCCAATCACTGCTGTGGCATTATCCTTAAGGGCGCATTCTCCAGTTTCTTCATTCAGGGCAAAATCCGCTGTGGTGTTGGTGATTCCTTTTTTCCAAAGTTCTTCCCATTCTTCCAGAGGATGGCCGCTGATATAAATTCCAAGTACTTCCTTCTCAAAAGCAAGCTGCATTTCCTTTGAATATTCTCCTACGTCAGGAAGCTTTACTTCATAATCCTTTTTTTCCTCCTCCGAAACAATGTCAAACAGGCTGATCTGTCCGGCCATATTGTTCTTTTTATCATGGCTTATCCGCTCCATGATCTGAACATAGGCGGTCATAAACTGTTTTCTGGTGCCCGGCAGGCTGTCAAAGGCTCCCGCCTTAATAAAGTTTTCAACTGCCTTTTTGTTCAGTTCTTTATCAGACATTCGTGTAATGAAGTCCTTAAGATTTGTATATGGCCCCCGAAGTTTTCTCTCCTCCACCACGGATTCAATCACCGGGCGCCCCACGCTTTTAATTGCAGTCAGCGCATACCGGATGGATTTATCTGATACGGAAAAGCCGCTTTCCCCCTGATTGATATCCGGCGGCAGTATGGTAATTCCCATGCTCCGGCAGGTCATAATGTACTCGGCCACCTTGTTGGAATTATCGATAACAGAAGTCATAAGGGCCGCCATAAATTCTACCGGATAATAATATTTCAGATAAGCAGTCTGATAAGCCACCACTGCATAGCAGGCAGCATGAGACTTATTAAAGGCATACTTGGCAAAGTCCATCATATCATCATAAATCTGAGAGGCAACCTGCACAGGAATCCCATTTGCCACACACCCGGGCACTCCCTCTTCTTTATTTCCATAAATAAAGTTGTCCCGTTCTTTTTCCATTACAGCCTGCTTCTTTTTACTCATGGCACGTCGTACCAGGTCGCTCCGTCCAAGGGTATATCCCCCCAAATCACGCACAATCTGCATTACCTGCTCCTGATAAACAATACACCCGTAGGTAGGCGCCAGAATCGGTTCCAACTGAGGACAGGCATAGCTGACAGGACCGGAAGAAGTTTTTCCTTTAATGTATTTGGGGATAAAGTCCATAGGCCCCGGACGGTACAGGGAAATTCCTGCGATAATATCCTCTAAATTTTCCGGCTTTAATTCCTTCATAAAGTTTTTCATACCGCCGCTTTCAAGCTGGAACATACCGTCCGTCTTTCCTGTTCCGATAGAGGCAAGCACTTTTTTATCATCATAATCAATTTTGTCTATATCAATGTGAATGCCTTTCCCCTTTTCCACCAGCTTAACTGCATCCTGAATCACCGTAAGGGTACGCAGCCCCAGAAAGTCCATTTTTAAAAGCCCCAGTTCTTCAATGGTGGTCATGGTAAACTGGGTGGTAATGGAACCGTCCGCTCCTCGTGATAAGGGCACCAGCTCTTCCGCCGGTTTGGAACAGATCACTACTCCGGCAGCATGCATGGAAGTATGACGCGGCAAACCTTCTAAACGCCTGCTCATGTTAATCAGTTCCTTCACCTGTTCATCTGTTTCATATAGCTTGCGAAGCTCCGGATTAATCTGCAGGGCACGGTCTATTGTAATATTCAGTTCATTTGGAATCATCTTGGCCAGAGAATCCACATAGGCATAAGGCAGATCCATAACCCGTCCCACATCCCGAATCACGCCCTTCGCGGCCAGGGTACCGAAGGTTACGATCTGAACCACCTTTTCTGAACCATATTTTCGGCTTACATAATCAATTACCTCCTGCCTTCTTTCGTAGCAGAAATCAATATCAATATCCGGCATGGAAATTCTCTCCGGATTTAAAAAACGCTCAAACAGCAGATTATATTTAATCGGATCAATATTTGTAATTTTCAAAGCGTAGGAAACAATGCTTCCCGCAGCGGAGCCTCTTCCCGGCCCTACCATAATCTCATTTTGTCTGGCATAATTAATAAAATCCCATACAATCAGGAAATAATCCACATATCCCATGCTTTTAATTACATTTAATTCATAGTCAAGACGTTCCTTTAAAGTCTGGCCTGAATCTCCGGCAGGGGTATTTTCGTCCCCGTACCGCTCTTTTAATCCGTCATAGCAGAGCTTATTTAAATAAGTCCAGGGATCATACCCTTCCGGTACTTCAAAATGAGGCAGTTTTGTGACGCCGAATTCAATTTCCACATGGCACCTGTCGGCAATCCGCTGGGTATTTTCCACTGCTTCCCATGCATAGGGGAAAAGCCCCTTCATCTCTTCTTCACTTTTCACATAATACTGTCCGCCCACATAGCGCATCCTGTCCTCATCCGCCAGCTTTTTCCCGGTCTGAATGCAAAGAAGAATATCATGGGGTTTTACGTCATCTGCGTAAGTATAATGTACGTCATTGGTGACTACCAGAGGAATGTTAAGCTCCCTGCTCATTTGCAGAAGCGTAGTGTTCACCATCTTCTGTTCCGGCAGTCCATGATCCTGCAGCTCCAGGAAAAAATTATTTTCTCCAAAACAGTCTCTATATTTAAGGGCGGCTTTTTTTGCTTCCTCCACAAGTCCCTTTTGAATATACCGCTGCACTTCTCCTGCAAGGCAGGCGGAAAGTGCAATAATCCCCTCATGAAACTGGTTTAAAATCTCCATATCCACACGGGGCTTATAGTAATATCCTTCGGTAAATCCCCGGCTCACAATCCGCATCAGATTATCATAGCCTGTATTATTTTCCGCAAGCAGAACCAGATGGTAGTATCTGTCCTCGCCGCCTGTCAGCTCCTTGTCAAAACGGGAATTAGGCGCCACATAAATCTCACACCCCAAAACAGGGTTGATTCCTTCTGCTTTACATGCCTTATAAAAATCAATCACCCCATACATAACCCCGTGATCTGTGATGGCGGCGCTGTTCATGCCAAGTTCCTTTACCCGTTTTACGTACTCTTTAATTTTGTTGGAACCATCCAGCAGACTGTACTCTGTGTGGACGTGAAGATGTGTAAATGCCATAAATGTACTCCTAATTTAATTTATCTTTTAAAAATCTTTCTGTATAATTCTGCCATACCTGCATTCATCCAAAAACAATTCATAAATGTATGCAGCGCTTTCAAGATAAAGTCCTGTTGATGTATCCTGAAGTTTTTCAAAAATATTGGATTGATAAAATTGAAACAATGCATCCTGAATGGAAACTCTGGTGTCTTCCACTATATATTTAACTACATCCTGAATATTTCCTTCAATCAACACTTGCTGATCACTCATTTAAAACACCTGCTTTCTTTAAATGCTGTATTGCTTTTAATGTATGGAAAGAATACTGGTCTGTTAATTTATGATAAGTAAATTGTTTTTTCAACCCCTCAATATCTATTTTATCCCCCATGTACCTTCTTAAAGTTACTGCTATTTTATCATCTGCCACCGGCCCGATAACAATATCATATTTGTTGTCTTTATTACATTCAGAATTTTCTATCTCTATTCCTTCGCGCCTTCTATTATTATAAATAAATAAAGCCCACTCTATAGTCGGCACATTAGGAAAGATTCTAATACTCAATTCTCCTGAATAAAAAATCCTGTCATCAATCTCATAAATCGTAACAACTGGCATTCCTCCGTAAATACGACTTGTATTTTCCGCCATTTTTTTTGCCTGTTCTTTCAGTGATGTTAAATAAAAACCACGTCCAAAGTCTTTAAAAGGCCGGCATTTATCCAAATCTATATCTTCTATTTCCATATTCGATCCATGATATAAAGTCATTTTAATGTTCCTCCATGCTCCTGGCATATAATTGTCAAATGATCCACTGCATCCTCAAAGGAAAATGTATGCTCTACATCATATTCCTCTTCCAAAAATGCAATCCCTTTATATTGATATAAATAATTAAATGCTTCTTTAATGTTTACAGCATATCTTTTTGCAAATTCATTTATGCATATGACAATATAATCAATCATGTCTTTCTGTTTTTGTGGCATATAATTTCTCCTACTGAAACAATTTTTACGTTTATGCTAATTTTACCAAAAAAGAAACACCTTGGAAAGTCCCAGGGCATTTCTTTTCATGTTTGTCATAATTTTATTTGATTCAGTGTATCTTCATCCAGGTAAATACTTATTTTCTGGAACTGCAGGCCGGTAAGCGAATTTCCCGCCTCCATGTATTGTGCCAGACAGTTTCCCAGACCGTTTTGAGATAAATAAGGCGCGCAGTCATACAGTATATCAAAGGTAATTTCATCTTCCAGTGCAAGAAGAAGCTGCTCTAAGCTGTCTTTTCCCAGATAATATTTAATATCTGAAATTGTCGTCTCCGCAGGCACCGCCACTTCTTTGTTTCTTACCGCTTCGGCAAGATACCTTCCGGAAAGTTCTGAATCGGAATAAATGATGATATCCAGCAGTTCATCTTTATCAAAAGTTTCCCCCTGATTTAAAAGCCGGGCAAATGCATGGCTTAAGTCTTCACTGTCCATATAGTACAAAAGCTCCAGCACTTCCTCTTTGCTTATATCGCCTGTCTTTATCCTTTCTTTAACTGCTTCCGCCTGCTCAGCATCTTCCGAGTAAAAAACAGATTCAAAGTCTTTCTCATGAAAAGAAAAATCAACCTTTAAGTCTCTTACTTTGGCTTCCTGCCCTACAAACTTGATTACATTCCTGCCTTCATTCATTGTAATGTGGGAAGTTTCTTTTTCTCCCGTTTCATTAACTACCTCCACTGTCCCATCCGGCAAAACATGAACCAGCTTAAATTTACCGTTTAACACTTCAAATACTGATTTTATCTGGATTTCTGTCTCCTTAGACGCATTGACAATCAACACACTATTGGCACCGTTTAAAAACATTCCGTTACATTCAATCTGCTTACCGCCCTTATAAATGTACATATGGTATTGATCTGTTACATCCGCTCCGGCAATCAGCTCATCATCTTCGTATGCACGCCATGCATCTCCATTTTTATTCACATATACCGGCTCTGCAAGAAAACTTTCCACACTGGAAGCCATCATCCATGATGTCATCTCATCCCAAAAGGAAGTATATTCCTCATCCCAGTTTTCTCCTGCAATATGAACCGGCATGGAATCCGGACCAGCTTCTATACTGCTGCAGGCAGACAAGGTAATTAATCCTGTGGACAAAAATACGGACAGCAATGCTTTCAATCCACTTTTTTCTTTATATTGGAGAATTCCTTTAAGACGTTCTTTCAAATCCTGTTTTTTCTCCAAAAGAGTTAAGGATGGTATCCTTCTTCCGGCGCTTATGCTTTTCTGTGCCGCATCTAAAAGAATATTGCCATACGCCTTTTTTCCGTCTTTCGTCAAACATGCAAGTACCATTTCATCACAGGAAAGCTCACAGTCTGTATTTAACCTTCTGCCCACCAGATAAAGGGCCGGATTAAACCAGTGTATACAAAGTAAAATCTGATAGAGCCACTTATACCACAAATCCTTTCTTTTCACATGAGCCAATTCATGATGAAGAATCATGGGAAGCTGCTCCATCTCCCTTTCCTGCTTTGGAAGGACAATCACCGGATTAAATAACCCAACAGTAATAGGGCCGGATATTGCTTCGGTTTCATATACTTTGGGCAGCTTTTTCATGCGAATCCTTTTACATATATTTTCTTCCGCATCAAGCACCTGACTGTCTGAAACAGGCGTCCAGTCTTTTTTCACACAACTTGTAAACTTCCGGTAATCTGTTATTTTTACCAGTAAAGTAATTAACACTCCTAAAACCCACAGGATTCCTGCTGCCTGCCAAAGATCCGGCTTGGGCAGAATTGGCTTATCAGTGATCGGTTCAAATCCTGCTTTCTGCGCTTTAGGCTTTTCCAGTATCGGCAAATCTTCTGCGCCGGCATTTCCTGCTTCTGTCTCTTTCGCTTCATCAGACTTAAACATTTCATTTTCTTCCTGTGTTCCATTCACAGATACAGGCAGCGTCATATGCCAAAAATCCATTTCAACAGAAACAGGAAGCATCAGCCTTGCAATCACCAGCAGCCAGATATAATAATTCCAGCGCTTGGAAAGGAATCTTTTTGTTACAGGACGTATCAATAAAATCAGCAGCCCAGTCAATGCACCTGACAGAGACAATGACAAAACGCATAGAAAAATCTGTTTTAACATATTCATAACCACACTCCCATCTGTATCAATTCATTGTCCGGTTGAAATAATTACGAAGTTCTTCTATGTCTTCTTTCGTCAGTGCCTCACTGTTTACCAGTGCAGCCGCCAGATTTCTTGAACTGCCTTTAAAAAATTTGTCCACAAAATGTTTCGTTTCTTCCTTTACATATTCCTCACGCTTTATGCAGGGAACATAATAATATACTTCCCTCTTTTCCTGCCTGATCACTCCTTTTTTTAACAGCCTTTGAATCAATGTCAAAACCGTCGTTCTCTCCCAGTTCTTATTCTCCTCAAGCCGAGTACGGATTTCACCGGCATTTAAAGGAGCATCCGCCGACCACAATACTTCCAGAATTTCCAGTTCCGCATCCGAAACTGTTACTTTCTTTTCCATTAATCTATACCTGCCTTCCCTTATGTCTTCTTCTGGCATATGCTACAGACTACTTTTGTAGACAGTTATAGTTTACACCTGTAGACAAAAAATGTCAATCCCCGAAAATCTTATTCATTTCCTCCTCTGAAAGGAGAGCCATCCCCACTACATTTCCGTTTTCATCATACTGTGTCATCACACCGGTATGCCCATTTTCATCACTGGCAGGCCTTGACAGTACCGTCCCGCTGAACAGGTCGGAATTCCATCCATATTCATTATCCGCAAAAAACCTTATTGGTTCACCATGAAAGTAAAGCTGATAGTCGTTTTCAAAAACTTCCGCACTGAGGCCGAAACTTTCATATTTTTCCACCACCTTTAACACAGAATTTTTCATGATTCCAACTGCGCTTGTTTCTTCATAAATATATTCCGCTTCCGAATAATCTGTTTTACCTTCTGACGCCACTAAGGCTCCATCATCCGGCAAATTATTTTCTTCACCAGGCTGCCCGACATAGTAAAAATGCTCTGTTGCCTGAGAGGTCTCTTCTGCAATTTCTGTGGTTGTAATTTTTTCATCCGGCAGATAAACAATCGTTTCCTCATTTACATCCGTTCCTGCTACCCCATTACGATAATCCTCCCCCTGGCCTGTACCAGATGCCTCTCCTGTTACCAGGGAAGGTTCCTGTCTCGTATCATTCCCATTTACAAGCAGCAGAACAACTGCTGCTGCCACCACCACAGCGACTGTAATTACCACCCATTTTTTCGTTTTCTTCTGTTCCACTGCTTTTTTAATTCTTATTTTCACACTGTTTTCTCCAAAACCAATGGGATAACCAAACTTTGCGTCACGCTCTCCTGAAAATGCCAAAAGTGTTCTGGCATATTCTTTATTGCTGTCATATCCTATTTTTTTCAGTACTGCTTCATCACAGGAAATCTCCATATCCTGCTCCATACAGTAAAAAGCAAGCCACACCAGCGGGTTAAACCAATGCAGGCACAGCGCCAGATATGCAATTGGCTTAATCAGATAGTCCTTTCGCCGGATATGCATTTTTTCATGCTCCATAATCATTTTCGTCTGTACCTGGTCAAGCCCTTCGGGCAGATATATCACCGGTATGACCGGCGCTGCCTTTCGTGCAGGTTTTAATGCTCCTGCCACAAAAGGCGTCTTGATCTTATCTGAAATTATCACTGTAAAACCCTGATTTTCTATTTGATATTCACCTGCATTGTTTTTACCACATTTTTTTAACCGTGAATTCAAAATAAAATAACTGACTGCTCCATACACGATCAGCAGGGATGCGCCTATTCCCCATATTACAGCCAGTTTTGTCCAAATGTTGTCTACTTTTAGAAAAAAGGCATTCACTTTCCGGAGGGAGTATTCCTTTCCGTTATACAGGACATTGTCACTGCCTTCATCAGGTTTAATCTGTTTTGATTCATCAGCATTGTATACATCATATAGTTCTTTTAATCCGTTTACCCTGCCCTTGTCACTTTCCCATACCCAAAGGTTGGTGTTATCACCAATTTCCACCAGCTTTTCAGCAGGAATAAGTCCCCAATCCGTATGCAGGGCAATCGGACACAAAAGCCGCAAACCTACCGCCAGCCATAAGACATAGGAAAAAATCCTTGGTGCCGGCTTTAGAAAAAGCCTTAACAGCAAAACTGCCAAAATAGCAATAGATGCTGTGTAACTCATATTTAGTATTGTTATAAATAATCCGCTCATTTTTCCTCCATTCACTTAACTGTTTTCCTGATACTCGTCAATAAACCGCTGCATCTCTTCCACTTCTTTCGAAGATAATTTTCTCCCCCCGCAAAAGGCGGTAAGAAACTTAGGGAGTGAGCCCGCAAACACATCCTCCACGTACTTCCGGCTCTGCATTCCATAAAATTCTTCCCTGCTCATCCGTGCTGTTACAATGGCGTTTTCATTTTGAAAAATCCCCTTTTGACACAACTTTTTTAATACGGTGTATGTAGTTGATTTCTTCCAGTTCATTTCCTTTTCACATACTTTTACCAGTTCCGGCGAGCTGATGGGTTCACGGGCCCATATAATTTCGGCAAATTTTTCTTCTGCTTCTGCAAGTTTGTAATTTCCCATTTTTATACCCATCTGCGCGTTGCTGCGCGCGTACAAATCAATAGGTTGAATACGCATTTTTATTCAACCTTCCATGCTGGAGCTGTTTTTGCGAAGGCCGCGAGCCAAATTTCAAATTTGGCTCTGGGATATCGAGTTTGTGGCTCCGGCACAAACTCGTGGGTGAGAAATCAGCACATCAGTGGATTTTTCAACCTTTTCTTCTGTGCGGGTTATATTTCATAGCTGCGAGTTTCCGCGTTTAGTCTACAAGCGATAGACCTTCTAGTGGTAGTCTATTCCTTATAGACCATTTTGTCAATGTGTAATATTCTTAAATAATAGAGAATTCAAAATATAACCCGATGCATAACCGCATTACATTAACCATTATAACAGCCACGTCCATAATCTGATAACCATCTATATTTTTAGTCTTTAAAATGTTTTCTAATAACCTCTTCCATTCTGCCCTTACCCCTTCATCCTGTCAGTCATCTCCTCCACAGAAATGCACTCCGCATATCTGCCCTTCCACATAAACTCGTTATAATACTTATAACTCTGCTCACTTGTCATAAAAGCATTATCAAATGTGGAATTCGCATTCTCCGGCACGATTATTTTAAAACCATGCTCAAATCCACACTTGATTGTTGCATCAATACAATAATCCGTCTGTAATCCAACCACCACCACTGTACGGACATTCTTTTCCGTCAAGTATTCCAACAAGCCTGTTCTCTTAAAAGAACTATTTACCGTCTTATCGAAAATCTTCTCATCTGGTTGTGGACTAAAACCTTCATATATCTCAAAACCCGGTGTTCCTTTTGTCAATTTCGAGCCAACACCATCATCGTGCCTTACATAAATAACTTCAACAGCATTGTATCTGGCAGCTGCAATTAATGTTTTAACAGCATTCTCGAATGTATTAAAGTTATATAAATCCGGAATAGTTATCAATTTCTGTGTATCAACTACTAAAAGTACCATCTGTTCAACCTCACTCTTATTTCCTCAAATTATTTTTCTTATCAAAAAATGCTTTTTCCAACATATCATACTCTACATTAGTATAGCTATTATTGCCTCCCAATCGCATTCCCACAGATTTCTGCAGTACAATTCAAAATTTTACACAGTGTTTCTAATGTGTTCGCTGTAACACACATGAACAGTTAGAAAAGACAAAATGAAAATGCATGAAAAAGCATCCTTCAGCCTTCTCATGCATCTTTCATTTTAACTATAATCTCAATATTCTATAATTGGAAATCTTATAAGTATTTTTTAAGTACATCCACCTTGTCAAGTTTTTCCCAGGGAAGATCAAGGTCGTTACGTCCAAAATGTCCGTAAGCAGCAGTCTGCTTATAAATCGGGCGACGCAGATCCAGCATCTTGATAATTCCTGCCGGACGGAGATCAAAATTCTCTCTGACCACATCCACCAGCTTTTCATCAGAAACCTTACCTGTTCCAAAGGTATCAATCATAATGGAAGTGGGCTGTGCAACGCCGATAGCGTAGGAAAGCTGAATTTCACATTTATCAGCAAGTCCTGCTGCCACAATGTTCTTTGCAACATAGCGGGCTGCATAAGCAGCACTTCTGTCAACCTTGGTGCAGTCTTTTCCTGAAAAGGCTCCGCCGCCATGACGTGCGTATCCGCCATAAGTATCTACAATGATTTTACGTCCGGTAAGACCTGCATCCCCGTGAGGTCCACCGATTACAAAACGTCCGGTAGGGTTGATAAAGTACTTGGTATTTTCATCCAAAAGCTCTTTGGGAAGGATGGGATCAAACACATACTTCTTAATATCTTCATGAATCTGCTCCTGTGTCACATCATCATCATGCTGAGTAGATAAAACAACTGCCTCCAAACGGATGGGCTTTCCGGCTTCATCATATTCTACGGAAACCTGGCTCTTTCCGTCCGGTCTTAAATATTTTAATGTACCGTCCTTACGAACCTTCGTAAGTTGAAGCGCCAGTTTATGTGCAAGTGAGATAGAATAAGGCATATATTCTTCTGTCTCATTGGTCGCATAGCCAAACATCATACCCTGATCGCCTGCACCGATTGCCTCGATCTGTGCATCGGACATTTTGCTTTCTGCTTCTTCCTTCTTTGCTTCTAATGCTTTATCAACACCCATCGCAATATCTGCGGACTGTTCGTCGATTGCAACCAGTACTGCGCAGGTATTTCCGTCAAAACCATATTCTGACTTGGTATAGCCGATTTCCTTAACGGTATCGCGCACTACCTTCTGGATATCAACATAAGCTTTTGTGGTGATTTCTCCTGTCACAAGCACAAATCCTGTACAGGTAGCAGTCTCACATGCCACGCGGCTCATGGGATCGCTTTCCATACATGCATCAAGAATGGCGTCTGAAATGGCGTCGCAGACTTTGTCGGGATGTCCTTCTGTTACTGATTCGGAAGTAAATAATCTTTTTTCCATTTTCTTTCTCCTTTTCGTTTTATTTAATTGCTGAAAAAAGTCCGCTTATTTTATCTAAATAAGCGGACCTGACGATCGATAATCAAATCCTCTTATTGTTCGATTTGCCAGTTGGCTCCTTGCTCGCTCAGGTAGGCACCTTCCATTATGGGGTTGCCGTGGCTTCTCAGGTCCTATGTACCTCCACCACTCTGAATAAGAGATTCTGCACAATATTGAATTTTCATATCCTGTCTGTACCTAGATTACATCATCTGCAATGTTTTGTCAATATGCTACACTAAAATGCTTCCACCTTAAAAACAACCGGGCGGATTCCGTCTGTACAGCACACGATAGTCTGCCTCTCTTTATTGCTCCAGGGGGTATAGGTTGCGCCGCAGGCTATGGCGCTTACATTGGGGTAAATATCGATCCACGCCCAGGGACAAAATCCTTCCGGCATTCTGGCACTGCCCTCATAAATAAATACATCGCCTTCATTTAAAAGAGAACAGGCACCGGCTTCTTTCCCTTCCGTTAAATATTCCTCTGCAAAATCAGAATAAAACTCTTTCTTTAAAACTGTGATTTTTACTTTTCCTATACAGGATTCCTCCTACAGCTTAAATCTGGTCATTTCCTGTTCCATTTCTTTAGAAACCATAGACAAATCATCTATACGCTTTGCCACATTTTTAATTCCCCGAAGCTGTTCCTCTAAAGAATCCACTGCCTTTTCTGTCAGTTCTGCTGTGTTTGAAGAAATATCCTGTATGCGCTCCACAGCATCTACCACTGACCGGTCACATTGATGCATCTCCTCTATCAGTTCTTCCATACTCCTGACAGATTCCCTTGTCTTTTCTGCCAGTGCGCGGAAGTCTGCAAAGGTCTCCTGCACCTTATCCACCGCATAAGTCTGTCCATCCACTCCTGTTCGGACAGCTTCTATATTTTCAACTGTGTCAGACACATCCCTGCACAAATCAACAATAATGTTTTCTATATCGGCAGTTGCCGCTCTTGAATCAGCCGCAAGCTTTCCAATAGATTCCGCTACCACTGCAAATCCTCTTCCATGCTCGCCTGCCCGGGCTGCTTCAATAGACGCATTTAAAGCAAGCAGTCCTGTCTGAGAAGAGATCTCATTGATGGTGTTTAAGATTCCTGAAATCTTTTGAGACTGTTCTTCCAGCGTTTGAATCTTTACAAAGGCCTCCGCCATTTTTCCTGATGCAGCTTCATTCTGCTTCTTAAGATCAGCAACGCCCTCCATACCTTTTTCTCCGGAAAGAATGGTGTTCTGTGCATCTACCAGCAAAAACCCGCTTTTTTCCTTAAGCTGCCCAAATTTATTTTCCAGTTCCTCTTCCTGCATCACAACCTGCTTTACGCAGGCGCTCTGCGCATCCGTGCCATCTGATATCTTCCGGACTGCCTGGCTGGTTGCATCCACATCCTCTTCTATCTGTTTCAAATCTCCCGAGCTTTCCATCACCTCTCCGGTGATAGCAGTAATTTTCGTAAGAATTGCAGCTATTTTTCCGGTCATTTTATTAAAGCTTCTGGAAAGAGTTCCAATTTCATTCTTACTGCTTTCTTCCGCCTGTACCGTAAAATCTCCCTCCGAAGCATTTCCAATTAACCGGGTAATGGCCACAATCGGGCTGGTCAGCTTACGTGCCAGCAATGTAACTACCAGAACAGCCAGTAAAATAATAAATATATCCACTGCCACTGCTATGATAATGATGCGGTATACCGGCGCCATTGCTGCTTTTTCCTTATGCAGGGTTATCACGGACCATGAATCCGATTTTCCTTTAAGAGGAATTGAAGCATAACTTACAAAATAGGATTCTCCATCATTTTCCATTTTACCGCTTCCACTGTTTCCCGCCATCACCTGCGAAATAATATTTTGATAATCTTCCGATACTTTTATTTCCTGCTCTTCGGTTACAATATTACCTGCTTCATCGGTAAGCGGCTGCCCTGCTTCATCTTTGGCAGATACTGTTTTGGTCAGCAGCTTATAATTATAAAGCTCTTCTATTTGAACACTGTCAGGGTGGGCAACCACAACCCCTTCCCCATCAATAACAAAAGAATACTCTCCATTTTCCATATCAGAAAATTGCTCTATCAGGCTCTGTAAGTAATCCAGTTTTAAGTCCACTGCAAATATTCCTGCAAGTTCACTTTCCTGATACATGGGGAAAAATATGGAAGCACATGGCATTCCGGTATTTACGGAATAATAGGATTTTGATACAAATGCCTTCTGTTCCTCCATCATCTGTATAAACCACCAGCGGGTAGACCGGTCTGCAAGCTCCCCGGAAGACCGTCCTGTCTGCATCCCGTCTGTCCCCTGAATATAAAGCAATTCCAGATACGGATTACGCCTCACACAATCCTCTAAAATCGGCGTCTGTACATTGGTTTCCATCGTCAAAATACTTGGATTTACAGACAATTCTTCTGTGATTCCATATGCTCCATCTAAAAAAGCCGCAATCTCACCGGATACCAGTTGGGATTTATCCTGATTCCTCAAAAAGATTTCACTTTCATAAGATTTCATAAAAATAAATGTTACAATTCCCGTAAGGCATACTGCCAACGCACATACAATTGCTATCATGGGTAAAAGAAGCTGTTTAAATATACTTGTCTTTTTCATTTGTCTCCTGCCTTTTTTACATGAGCACTCTCCACGTGGATATTTCCTGCGCTATGCTCATTATTGTCCATTACATATTTTACAGGACTTAAGCGTTTATGGCAACCTGAACCAAAGATTAAATTTTATTTGTAACAACAATCTCTTTTTAGGCTTTTATTGACAGCAATTTCCATAAAACTTATAATTTATATTAGGGTTGCAAACACTGTTTTACAAAAAGGGGCATGTATGAAAAGAGTTAATACTGAGAATTTAATTCCCGGCATGATTACCGCCGAGGATGTTTATAATTACAATAATCAGCTCATTCTACCTAAAGGCATTATTTTAAATGACCGCACTATCACCAAGCTTGCCTTTTATTCTATTTTGTCTGTCAGAGTCGATGACCAGGTTCCCGAGACCTCTTTAGACAAAGCGTCCTACGAACTTTCCTACGCGGAAAGAATTCGGATGAGTCCTGATTTCGTCCAGTTCCGCAAGGAATTTGAGGAAGATGTAAATAACTTTAAATCGGTAATGAATGATGTGGTTGAAAAAGGCGCGCCTCTTGACGTGGACAAACTGATGAATCATACTTTAAATATCCTGGATATCAGTGCAACTCATCCGAACGTATTTGATATGCTCCACTGTATGAAAGAATATGATGATGCAACTTATGTACATAGTATGAACGTAGCCCTTATCTGTAATATTTTTGCACGATGGATGCGCATGAATGAAGAAGAAATCTGCATGGCCACTGTAAGCGGCCTGCTTCATGATATTGGAAAAACAAAGATTCCTGATAATATTATTAAAAAACCCGGCAAGCTTACCGATTCTGAATACTCCCTGGTGCAAACCCATCCTCAGGAAGGCTACCGTATTTTACAGTCCTCCCAGCTTGATCCGGAGGTTTTAAATGCAGTGTTAATGCACCACGAACGCTGCGACGGAACCGGTTACCCCTCTCATCTGACAGGAGATAAGATCGGTAAATATGCCAAAATGGTTTCCATTGCGGATGTTTATGATGCTATGACCAGCGCGCGCATCTACCGCGGTCCTTTGTGCCCGTTTAAGGCAATTGCCCTTTTTGAAAGCGAAGGCCTTCAAAAATATGATACCCAATGTATTCTTACTTTCCTTGAAAATGTGGTAAATACCTACCTGTTAAATGAAGTCCGTTTAAGCAACGGGCTTACCGGTCATATTGTTTTTGTCAACAGAAATAAACTTTCGGCTCCTACGGTGCAGACAGATCATGGTTTTATAGATTTAAGCGTCCGTCCCGATATCACCATAGAAGCCCTGATTTAGTTTGTCCGAAATTACTCTGTTGTGGATACTACCGTTTTAAATAATGCATGTTCTTCCAAAACCTCCTGAAAGCTTTTGCTGTTTCCATTTCCGGGAACTCCATAACCTTTTAATTCATCCATATATTGATCATAGTCACAAATATAAATATACACCTTTGAAATATCATGTCCTTCGATTGCCAGTTCGTAAGCATTACTGCCTCCGTTTTCTATCTTGTTTCCCTCTGCATCCAAAGCAACTGCAAATGTCATCATACCGGCAGGCTCTATTGTATTTAACGTCATCTCAACAGATGAAATTTCCAGGCTTTCCAATCCAATTCCCTGTGCGTTAGTTTCATTTACCTGAACTACCCTTGCATTACTGTCCCGTTTTGTAATAGTCAAATCATATTCCCATGTTCCATCCTGCCACCAGTTCTCATAGGAATTGGGAAATCGATGCCACTCATCGGGCAGGGATTTCATGTATGACTGCCATTCCTCCTCTGTCATCTGATTCAGCTCTTCTTCACTCTTTGTTACCGGCGACGTGGGGTTTGCCAGGTAACCTACAATTTTCGAAACATCAAGCTCCATAGAAAAAGTTTCCGGTATCTGATACTGATCTATATACTCAGAATAGTTTTCCGTTGTAAGAGCAAGCTCTTCGCCCCTTTCCTGCGCCTGTCTGTATGCCTCCTGATATTTACGGTCATCCTTGTCAATTTCCGAATAATCAATTCTCATAATGCCGATAAAAGTATATGCATCCTCAAATTTTCCCTCCACTATCCTGTAAGAATTAATTTCATCGGTGCGGAAGGAATATTTTTCAATCGCCATAATCCCCAGATACTGGGAACCGTCTGCATTCACCTGCATTTCCGGAAATTCCTCTTCACTTTTAATACACATTCCTACATAGACCGCCTGATTGGATGCATACTCCTCTGTAAGTGAAATCGTAATTCCTCCGTCTGCTTTTTGATACAGATTCTCTTTTGTCTCAGTTTCCAAAACCTCCTGTGTCTTAACGTCCAAAGCTTCCTGCGTATATAATTCCGTCATCTCTTCCTTCGGCAGCCTTCCAAAGGAAAAGAGCTCTGCCACTTTTGCAAACACCCCTCCAATAACGGGAATTTCCATTGCCATAACAGGATTCATCACACAAAATGTAATGGTAAGAACCAATACTGCTGCCACACTGCCAAGTCCTGTTCCAATTCCCTTTAAGATACCTTTATGCTGCCGCTTCTTTTTGCCTGTCTTATTATCAGAGCTTCTTATCATCCTGTAAGCCTCCTCCATTTTCGAGTCAATAATGCTGCTTTTTCTTAAATCAGCCCCTAACACCCTTTGCAAATCCTTTTCCGTAAAATAATTCTGCATTTCGTCTCCTCCTATTCCTGAAGCAGACTCATGCGAAGCTGCTCCTTGCCTCTATGAATCCTGCTTTTAACGGTGTTTTCTTTCATATTTAAAATTTCCGCTATTTCTTTTGTGGTAAACTGCTCTCCAAAATACAACTGAAAAATAGTCCTGCTGTCTTCCGGAAGGCTCATAAGCATCTCTTTAAATTCCACATCCGCCCTTCCGGAATCGTAACTTTCAACTTCCACATCTTCCTTAAGCGCCACACTCTTTTTGTTTTTCCGCCAGGTTCTGGTACAGTTATTTATCAGTATTCTCATTACCCAGGTTTTAAAATATTCTGCTTTTCTAAGGGTGCCAATATGCTCAAATGCATCTAATATGGTATCCTGTATGGCATCCGCCACATCCTCGTCATTCCCCAGATAGCCAAATGCAATCCGTCTAAAGGACATTTTGCATTCTTCCATCAGAGAGATAAACGCTTCCGCGTCTCCACGCTGTGCCCTCTTCACTAATGTATTCATTTTTAGACTTTCCTCCAAACCAATCATAACTTTTCACCGCGGCGTTTCCATTTGTTTGTTTCTATCCATTAGATAACCTGTTCTCTCTTTTAGTTGCCTGAACATAATATTTTTAAAAAAATAATCCGGACTCTTCCTTTTGGAAATAAGTCCGGACCATCATCCATGTTCCATATTCATATTTAAATGCTTCATTCAACCTGTTTTTAAACGAAATTTCTGAAGTTCTCTTTCCGAATTTACTTTTTCAATCTGCGCTCCAAGATTCTGAAGCTTAATATGAAAGTCTTCATAACCTCTTTCAATAAACTTGATGTCATCAATGACTGTAGTGCCTTCCGCCGACAATCCTGCAATCACCAATGCTGCTCCCGCACGAAGATCCGGTGCGCTGATGCTGGCGCCAGTGTACTTGTTCACCCCGTCAATGATAGCCGTATTGCCTTCCACTTTAATACTTGCTCCCATTCGGGTAAGTTCATCCACATATTTAAAGCGGTTTTCAAATATACTTTCCGTAACAATACTGGTTCCTTTCGATAAGCCTAAGGCTACCGTAATCTGGGGCTGCATGTCCGTAGGAAATCCCGGATAGGGAAGCGTCTTTACATGAGTGTGGGTAAGCGGCTTTGCTGCAACCACTCTGACCGCATCATCCGACTCTTCCACCTCACAGCCAATCTCAGTCAGCTTGGCGCTGATTGATTCCAGGTGCTTGGGAATCACATTTTTAACCATTACATCTCCCTTGGTCACTGCCGCTGCAAACATAAAGGTGCCTGCTTCGATCTGATCAGGGATAATTGCATATTCTGTTCCATGAAGCCTGGGTACGCCCTTGATTCTGATTACGTCAGTTCCCGCGCCTCTGATTACAGCTCCCATGCTGTTTAAAAAGTTGGCAACATCCACCACATGGGGTTCCTTTGCCGCATTTTCAATAATTGTCTGCCCCTCGGCCATAGATGCTGCCAGCATAACGTCAATGGTTGCTCCAACTGTCACCACATCCATATAGATATGGCTTCCTTTCAGCCTTTCCGCTTCTGCTATGATAAGACCATGCTCAATCCGAACCTCCGCTCCTAAAGCACGAAATCCTTTGATATGCTGATCAATCGGCCTTAATCCTATATTGCAGCCACCCGGCAAAGTAACCTGGGCTTTCTTATACTTTCCTAATAATGCTCCCAAAAGATAATAGGAAGCCCGTATCTTTTTAATAAAATCGTTCTCTATTGCCAGACCTTTAATTGCCTTACCGCACATTCTGACGGTATGCCTGTCAACCCGTTCCACAATGCCTCCAATACTCTCAATTGCCTGCATCATAACATTAGTGTCCCGAACATCCGGCACATTTTCTATCACCACAGTGTCATCCGTCATAATAGAAGCAGCTAAAATAGCAAGTGCAGCATTTTTCGCGCCGCCAATTTCCACTTCTCCCACCAGCGGATTCCCACCTTTTATTGCATACTGTTCCATAGTATACCTCTATAATTAAAATCGAATTCTCCTGAGCACAATTACACTAAACTTTCATGCCCCATAATCAGGGCAATGATTTCTCATAACGTCCATTATAACATATTGTGACTATTTGTAAATATCAAACATCAGTTCAGATATTCAAGCGGATTTACCTGTGAACCGTTAATCAATATTTCAAAATGCAGGTGCGGCCCTGTACTTACCCCTGTATTTCCACTTAAGGCAATCTTTTGTCCCTGAGTGACTGTCTGTCCCACAGATACCAATACTTTACTTAAATGTCCATACCTTGTCTGTCTTCCGTCCGGATGATTGATATAAACCACATATCCGTAGCCGCTTCCCCAGCCGGCCCTTGCCACCGTACCACCGCAGGATGCATAAACTGCGGTTCCCGTAGGAGTTGCCCAATCAATTCCCTTGTGATAAGTGCTTGCCCCTCTGGTAGGACGGCTTCTCCTTCCGAAGGAAGAGCTTAATCGTCCGCCTGAAATAGGCTTGATATATGTGGGCGGTATTTTAGTGCCCCTCTCAACGATTTTGGGAACTGCCTGATAGGTAATTTCCTCTTTAACTATCTCCGTTGATATTTCCTTGTCATTTTCAAAATTTACTATGGCAATTACCTTCCTGTGCCCGGCAGAAGGTTCCTGCAATGTTTTCGTCTCTGTGGTATACCAGTCGTCATTGTCAACATAAATAACTTCCTCTTCGTAGTCCTCTTCGTAATACATTTCCTCCTGACGTACTACCGCCAGCTTAGGCTCCGGCACGGTAATAATAAGCTCATCCCCCACCCTGATCATAGATCTTTCGTCTTCCAGAGATTCATTCATCTCAATCAGCCTGTCCATAGGAATATTGGTCTTAATTGCAATTTCAGAAAGAGTGTCGCCGGCTATTACTTCATACACATCACTCTTTTCCTCATCCTGCGTTACTTCCCGGATAGCTGTATCCAGTTTTGTCAGCTTATCCTCCTTAAGATAAGCCTCCACAATTTCTATGGTATCCCCATATTCCATAGAGATAAGCCCCAGATCATAATCCTCAAAATCCTTTTCAACAGTGGGCTCTACTTCCTCAAAAATATTGGTAAGCTCCGCATGAATGCCTGCTTCCATATTTACTGCTTCCCGGGCTTCCTCAATCACTTCTTCATTTGTCAAAATGTTGGTTGTAAGAACCGGAAGCTCCCTGGATGAGTCAAACTGCAGCTCTACCTTATAGTTTCCCTCACTGTCATATTTATCAAGGGCTGCCTGCAGGAGGCTTACCACATCGCTTTCGCTGGGGAGATTTACCATATATTCATTGATTTTAACCACATAAGACCTGTGAAGAGTTTCTTTTACATCTGAGGAAAGAACCTGTACCATCTGATCAATAATTCTCTCAGGCGCATCCACCTTGCCCCAAAGTACTTCCTTCCCAGAAGTTTCCAGATTGCTTTCCACAAGCACAAGCTCTTTACTTTTCTGTGCAACCTGCCGTCTTGCTTCCAGCATGAAGCTTTCCGCTTCCTCCGGTCTGGAAACAACTCCCACTTCTCTGCCGTTTAAAATCACTGTGAACATATTATTACCCGTTTTTTCAAAGGGTACAAATGAAGGCAGAAAAAATATACTGACAAATACTGCCAGTACTGCAATTTTAATATTTTGTATTTTTAATCTTTTATAATAACTGGTAAAAAATTTCATTTATCTCCAAACTCCAACAATATTTATTTAAATTGTAACAATTTCGTAATGATTTTATTCTAACAGTTATTATTTTAATTGTAAAGTTTTTCTGTTATCATGAATTTCAGAGAGTGTAAG
>VSNT01000279.1 GCA_009774465.1 Lachnospiraceae bacterium | reverse complement strand
ATATTAAAATCTACTACAATTTTGTCGGATTTGTGGAACTATAAACGTATCATTCTTTATGGAAAATATTCTAACGATTTTTACGCCAAAGACACAAGCAAAAAAGTACGGGCAATCAAACGGGCACAGGGACAGGCGGGGGAACATCTGACTAAGCCTCCCTATGGCTACATGGTAAACCCTACGGACAAAAAGCAATGGATTGTGGACGAAGAAGCCGCCGCTGTGGTGAAACGGATTTTTGATTTATGTATCGGTGGGAAAGGTCCCATGCAGATAGCAAAAATCCTTAAAGAAGATAAGGTGCTGACTGCCAAAGCCCACTACGCAAAGAAAAAGGGAAAAACCTTTCCTGAAAATCCTTATGATTGGAGAGATAGTACCATTGTCGGTATTTTGGAACGCATGGACTACTGCGGGCATACGGTGAACTTCAAAAGCTATTCCAAATCCCACAAGTTAAAGAAGCGGATTCCAACCACAAAGGAACAGCAGGCAATTTTCTATAATACCCATGAAGCGATTGTAGAAGACGCCGTTTTTGAACGGGTGCAGGAACTCCGGGCAAACAAACGCCGCCCCACAAAAGCAGATAGACAGGGCTTGTTTTCCGGCTTGGTATACTGTGCGGACTGCGGAAGCAAATTACACTTTGCTACCTGTAAGAGTTTCAACGGCTCACAAGACCATTACCGCTGTGCAAAGTACAAGAGCAATACGGGAAGCTGTACGGCTCACTTTATCCGCGAGGAAGTGTTAAAGCAGATAGTATGGAGCAGGATATTTGACGTGACCGCCCTTTTCTTTGATGACATCATGGCTTTCCATGAAATGATGTACGCACAACGCTCTGCCGAAACAGAAAAGGAAATGAAGCGCCGGAAACGTGAAGTCGGACAGGCACAAAAACGGATAGCGGAACTTGACCGTATCTTCAAGCGGATTTATGAGGACGACATAAGCGGAGCAATCAGCCACGACAGGTTTTTGAAGCTGTCCGCAGAGTATGAAGCAGAACAGCGGGAACTGGAAGAAAAGGTCAAAGCAGACCAGCAGGAAGTCGATACCTACGAACAGAACAAGAGCGATTTTGACAGCTTCGCCGCAATTATCCGCAAGTATGTGGGGATAAAAGAACTCACCCCCGCAATCATCAATGAATTTATCAAGAAAATCATAGTCCATGCGCCGGAAAAGGTGGACGGGAAACGGGTACAGAAAGTAGATATTGTATTCAACTTTGTAGGGGAAATCAATTTCCTTTCTGACCTGCAACCAAAACGGCAAGGCGCATAGGAACTCGAAAAGACGGTACAGCCCTTGTAATTGGGGCTATACCGCCTAATCGAGGCTGTAAAAAATCTTGTGTCTATGGGGAAATAATCTTTTCTGATAGGAATCAGATATGTAGAAATTTGCTGTCGAATATTGCTACTTTCATGTTGTCGAATTTCTTCTCTGATAATAGTATTGCCAATCCCCTGCTTCCTATACATGTTTTTTGAATTTTTTGCATACTAATCAGGCATTAGCAGTAAGAGGGTTTTTCGTGGGCTCTGCCCACACCCGGCCTCCAGAATAAGGCTGGATGATCCTGGCAATACTGCTAATGCCGATAGAATAAGGCTGGGCTGGAACGTTTAAAAAAGTGTGGAGTTTCCAGCCTTTCCTTTTACAGGTACCGGGTTAGCCGCTCCCCGTACAGGACGATCAGCTGGTTCAGTACCTGATCCCAGTTCCTGTAACGCTGTGTCCATTTTTTGATCACATTCCCACTGGCAAGATACAGCATCTTTTCCAGCGCATTGTCACTTGGGAATACGCTCTTTGTCTTTGTCACTTTCCGGTACTGGCGGTTGAGTCCCTCTATGATATTTGTGGTGTACATTATACGCCGTATATCATCTGAAAACTGGAAGAAAGAACTGACATCTTCCCAGTTGTTTTCCCAGCTGCTTATCGCATAGGGATATTTCTTTCCCCATTTCTCCTTGATCTTTTCAAGCTCAGACAGTGCAGATGACTCATTTGGAGAATGATACACGGCTTTAAAGTCAGAAGAAAACTTCTTCAGATCACTGTAATTGACATATTTGAAAGAATTGCGCAGCATATGGATAACACACCGCTGTATCTGGGCTTGTGGGTATACTGCCGCTATAGCTTCCTTAAATCCTGCAAGCCCGTCCACACAGAAGAACAGCACATCCTGCACACCGCGGTTCCTCAGATCATTGAGCATCCCCAGCCAGAACTTGCTTGTTTCATTGGCCCCTACAGTAATACTCAGGATATCTTTATAGCCTTCCGCCGTAATACCCAGCACAATGTAAGCCGCACGGCTTAAGATACGGCCCTCTTCCCTTACTTTATAATGGATGCAGTCCATGAATACAAATGGGTAGACCGGATTCAAGGGACGTGACTGCCATTCTTTTATTTCCGGCAGTATCCTGTCCGTGATCTTACTGACCATTTCAGGGGACAGTTCTATCCCGTAAAGCTCCTGGAGCTGGTCATGGATGTCCCTTGTACTCATGCCCCTTGCATAGAGGGAGATTACTTTTTCTTCTATTCCGGAGACATCCCGCTGGTATTTAGGAATGAGCTTTGGTTCGAATTCACCATCCCGGTCTCTTGGGACATCGATCTGGAATTCACCATACTGGCTCTTTAGCGTTTTAGGGGAATGCCCATTTCTCTTATTAGATGTCTGGACATTTTCTTTCTGGTTCTTTTCATAACCAAGAGAAGCATCCAGTTCTGCTTCCATAAGCTCCTGAAGGATGTCTTTGAAGCTGTCCTTTAGCAGGCTGTAGACATCAGCCACGCTGTTTAAGTTGTTATCTGCAATAATCTGTCGAATCTGTTCCTTTGCCACTGGCATAAAAAATCCTCCTTTTCGATAAGAATTGTCATATCTTGATTCTTACCAAAAAAGAGGTGTTTTTATCCAAAGACACAAACTATTTTACACTACCGCCTAATCTGAAATTACTTCCCTCTAACCGTAAACATTTGTGTTTCAAGGACTTTCGGCGGGTTTCGTTTTTTGTGTTCCACCCTTCGACTGTTCAAAAGTGTTCATGAATAATCAATTCGGTGGTGGAAAATGTGGTGGAACTTTTCAGTGCTTTACCACGTA
>VSNT01000278.1 GCA_009774465.1 Lachnospiraceae bacterium | reverse complement strand
GTTTTTATCTGCAGCCCCTTCCGCGGCGACATGGAAGGGAATGCAAGGAAAGCGGCGGCCTACTGCCGCATGGCGTGTGAGGAAGGGCATCTCCCCATCGCGCCGCACCTCTTATTCCCACAGTTCTTGAATGAGGGGATAGAGGAGGAAAGGCGGATCGGCATCTCTATGGGGATGGAGCTGCTCGCCCTGTGTGACGAGGTGTGGGTGTTCGGGGAAGCCACCGAAGGGATGGCGGCGGAGATCGCCTATGCCACAGAACAGGGAAAAGAAATCATATTCAAGGAAACGGAGGAAATGTAAATGGGAAGTGAATTAATGAAAATCGCAGAAGGGTTCTCCATCGTGGCGGAAGGTCTGCGGGGCCTTGCCAAAGCGGAGGGCGGCAAGAAGGAGAAAACTGTGAAAGAACAGAAGCAGGATGCAGCAAAGGCACAGCCGGAATCTGTAGCGGAAGTACAGCAGGAATCCCCTGCCACGCTGGAGGGCATCCGTGCATTGATGGCGCAGAAGACCCAGGAAGGGAAATCAAAGGAGATCAAGGAACTTTTGCAGAAGTACGGTGCGGCGAAGCTCTCGGCGGTGAAGCCGGAGGATTACCCGGCGCTGATGCAGGAAGCGCAGGTGCTGTGATGGGGAAACACGCACTTCTTTCCGCATCCTCCTCCAAGCGGTGGCTCTCCTGCACGCCGTCCGCACGATTGGAGGAGCAGTTTCAGGAGGAGCCGGGCGGCAGCGTCTATGCCGAGGAAGGCACCGCCGCCCACGCCCTTGCGGAGCATAAGCTGAAAAAAGCATTAAAAAGGCGGTCAAAGCGCCCGGTGTCGGATTACCACTGTGACGAGATGGAGGAATGCACGGACGGGTATGTGGCTTTTGCGATGGAGCAGGTGGAGCTGGCCCGGCAGGAATGCAGCGACCCGGTGGTGCTGATCGAGCAGCGGCTGGACTACTCCGCCTATGTGCCGGAGGGGTTCGGTACCGGGGATTTACTGATTGTCGCTGATAAAGTTCTGACCGTCATTGATTTAAAGTACGGGAAGGGCGTGGCGGTGGATGCGGAATGGAACCCGCAGATGATGTTATACGGGCTTGGCGCATTGGAACTGTTCGATGCCCTCTATGACATTGACATCATCCGCATGGCCATCTACCAGCCGAGGCTTGAATCCGTCAGCACATGGGAAATTTCCGTAAAGGAACTGATGGAATGGGTGGAGATGGAACTGAAGCCAAAGGCTGTGCTTGCCATCAAGGGCGAGGGCGAGTACCATTCCGGCGACTGGTGCCGGTTCTGCAAGGCGAAGAACACCTGCAGGGCGAGGGCGGAGGAATATTTAAGGCTGGCACAGATGGAGTTCAAGGCTCCGCCGCTCCTTACGGATGAGGAGATAGCGGAAGTCCTGAAAGTGGCGGACGAGCTTGCCAAATGGTCAGCGGATGTCTACGCCTACGCACAGGACGAGGCGGTCACGAAGGGGAAGAAGTGGGCCGGCTTCAAGCTGGTGGAGGGCAGGAGCAACCGTAAATACACGGATGAGGAGGAAGTGGCGCAGGCGGCGCAGAAGGCCGGGTACACGGACATCTACAAAAAGACGCTCATCGGCATCACGGAGATGGAGCGGCTGCTTGGGAAGAAGAGATTTGCAGAGGTGCTTGGGAAGCTGGTCTACAAGCCCCAGGGCAAGGTGACCTTAGTGCCGGAATCGGATAAAAGGCAGGAGATTGCCGCAGCAACCGCGGAGGCGGATTTTAAGGAGGAATGAATACTATGAGTAATGAAAATGCGAACCTTACAAAAGTGATCGTACCGTGCAGGTTTTCCTACCTGCACTGCTGGGAGCCCAATGCCGTGAGCGACGGGGACCCCAAGTATTCCGTATCGGCCATCATACCGAAGTCGGACACGGAGACCATTGAGAAAATAAAGAGGGCAATCGAGCAGGCGAAAAAGGATTCCGTCTCCAAGTGGGGCGGGAAGGTCCCGGCGAACCTGAAACTGCCTTTAAGGGACGGCGACATTGACCGCCCGGAGGATGAGGCGTATGCGGACAGTTACTTCTTCAACGCCAACAGTAAGCAGGCGCCGCAGGTGGTGGACAGGAACGTGCAGCCCATCCTCGACCAGTCGGAGGTGTATTCCGGGTGCTACGGCAGGATCAGCGTGAACTTCTACGGCTTTTCCACCAACGGCAATAAGGGAATCGCCGCAGGGCTTGGTAACATCCAGAAGCTGCGTGACGGGGAATCTCTGGGCGGCAGGACGAACGCGGAGGATGACTTTGACGCGGTGGAAGTGGATGACGAAGAAGATTTTCTTGGATAAGGGAACCGGGGCGGCGGGTGACTGCCGCCCGTCATCCATGATGAATACGCAGGAAGGAGCCAAGAAATGGAAAGAGTTTTAAGTGCTGACATCGAGTGCTTCAGCGATGTGGATTTGATCAAATGCGGGGTATACGCCTATGCGGACAGCCCTGCTTTTGAGATTTTATTATTTGCCTTTTCCTTTGACGGTGGGGAAACACAGATCATTGACCTTGCGCAGGGGGAGAAGCTCCCGGCAGAGGTGGAGGAAGCCATCTTCGATGTGTCAGTGACCAAGACGGCATACAACGCCAACTTTGAGCGCACCTGCCTCTCTAAATATTTCGGGAGGTACATTCCCCCGGAGTCCTGGCATTGCAGCGCGGTACAGGCGGCCATGCTCGCCCTGCCCCGGTCACTGGAGGATGTTGGCAGGGTGCTTGG
>VSNT01000277.1 GCA_009774465.1 Lachnospiraceae bacterium | reverse complement strand
TAACGTCTTATGTGTGACGGGTTTGGGAGAACTCCCTACACTTTTTTCTTGCTTATGTGTGCAGCCCTATTTATTAAACATCTACGGCAGTTAGGATTCTGTCGGCTCCTCGATCCGAGGGGAGCAGCTCTCCGGTCAGCTTATACAGTGCAACCGGCCACGTTCAGAGGGTGGGAAGGGACACGATACGTTTTACTTACCTGAGCTTTCAAAAGGATTACTCACATCAGGGTCAATGGTACGCTTTCCATTTCACAAAGGTTACTACGGCAAGCCCACGTACCACATAGGTGTATCAGACCTAAACGGCTTCTGATTAGCAAACTGCTAAACCCCCAGCCAGGAGCCGGGACGCTCTGGGCCTAATTAGCTGTTTATCCTCGCCCAGACGAGCAGCAGGGGAGAGACGTTACATCGGGATCAACCGGCAGCGGCCCCAGCCAAAAGCCGCTATCAGAGGGCCGTCTAACATCCCACTGTCAGTATAGCATAAGTTTCCGGGGCAGTCAAGATATTCCTAAAAATATAGTCATAGCGGTTTACCCGTTCATTATATAAACGGGTAAACCGCTAAAGCTCCTTGACACATCACCGCTCACACTGTATAATAACTATAGTCTATCCTTAATCCCATTGCACACATCAAGGAGAAAAATACTGTATGAAACAATCTCTGCATGGTATATGTTGTATTCTACTGTTATTTATAAATCTCTCCGCATGTCAAATACAATCTAATAGCACATCCCTTCCTGAACCAAACTCTTCTGCTGATGCTTGGCGTGATGTTTATTTCAGTGAAACGCACAACCTGTCAGGGCTTAACCCCTGTGGATTCTATGATGTAACAGTTAATAAGGTGTTTTCTGGAACTTTTTCCAAATCTTCTTCTAAAGAATGCCTATTAATTGAATGCAAAATTAAACATATTTTCTTTCAATCTTTTTCTACAAACTCTAACCTTGATTTTATTTCAATAGACGATTCAATCTTGCTTTGGATTGATGTAAGTGAGTATAATTCAGACACAGTTTCTCTATTAACTTCGCTTTTTGAATCTGTCGATTCAGTCATTATATATGGATATCAATTTACTCCTTATGTAACTCAAAACTCTGCGCTATGTAAAAAATTGGAGGCCGAATTAGGGGAAGAATGTATCAACTATTTCTACCACGATGGATTAACCCTTTTGAAATTACCCCCCTGTGTTATAGTTTATAATTTAGGAAAATGGCCAATTCTTCCTATCATTGACGGTAATTTTTCTGCTGATAGTATAACGTCTATTTTGGGTGCAGAGAATATGGCTTTTTCTCTCGATTTAGAAAATCCAGATGGGCTTCAATACTTTAAGGATGGAGATGATATATGTATAATATATGACGCAATAAACCAATTCATATCAGAAACCACATAAGAAGATTGGAGGTTTTTATGAAAACTCTGCAAAAATTCATCTGTTCATTACTATCGCTTTCATTGTTGCTCTCCATTTCAAACGTCGCAGCTGCCAATGTTGAATCTTCATTCTCTGGAAAAATAGAGGTTGATTCTACTTCCGAGTCCATTGATTTAACCAATATAAATATCAATGTTTACCAGTCTATACCCAGAGAGGAAACCGCAACAGAGTGGGTTACTGAATATGACGAAACCCTTGCATTTACGGTTCATCCGAATCACGACGGCGTGTTTACATTCACTCCCCCATCCTCTGTCTTTTCTTTGACTGTTCAAATGGATACGTTGCCCATAGGATTCGGCATTGATAAACATACCGAACTATATTACGGTATTAACAACGACCAAAATGTATTCACACTCTCTCAAATCAGCGATGTGGAGTTGACCTCTTCTTCTCTCTATGACTATCCAAATATTACTATCTTGAATGAGGGTAACGAGGAAATCTATGCCGATTTTGATTTTTCACCTACATATAGCCAAGACGTATATAATTCAAACCGAGTAGAGATTTCTGGAGCAGTAAAAATCAATGGTGGAATTGAATTTACCCCTTCCACAACAGTTGATCTATCAGGCACTGATCCATTTGATAGAATCAATCAACTTTTTAGTGTTGGCATAATTACTGAAGATGAATATTTGGAAAAATGTATGCAGATGATGGAGGATGATGGTACATTTGACTTCTGCGGTGTCCCTTTGAGTAGTGACGTATCCACCTATGGCCTCGAAACTCTTCCTGAAGAGGTACAAGAATCTATAGCAACTCTTACCTCTGAGGTACATAACAACTACTTCAAGGTTCATTATAACGCAAAAAAAACAACTAAAACCAGTGCAGAAGCAGTTGCAAGTTTTCTATTAGATATGAGAAGCAAAAGCCTCAGTGCAGGGTTCAAAGCTCCTATATCTGATGCTGGTGGCAATCAAATAAACGTGTACTTATCCACCGAAAAATGTGCTGATCCAAATCCAAAGTTCAATCCTTTGACAAGAGGCATAACTTATCCGACTGGATCTGGTTCTAGCGTGATTACTATATGGAATTTCAGTACATTGAGTAGCCAAGAAAAGGAAACTGTTGCACATGAATATTTCCACACTGTTCAATTTGCGTATCAAGCAGGAAACACTCCTTCATGGTTTGTAGAAGCAACTGCGGTATGGTTTGCCGCAAGATATTCCGGGTCTATTGAGCGTGCTAAAGGACACTTCGATAAATACTTTGAGAATTGTCGGCAGTCAGTTTTTAATGCCAATCTTCAATATGGTGCAGGAGTGTTGCCAATGGCGATTGATGTTGCTTATGGTGGCCCGGCCACAATACGCAACATATATATTCGCATTGGCTCTATCAAACCAACAAATGAAACAAGTTTAGAAAGTTGCATCACATATGGAATTCAGCAATATGACAAATCTGGTTCATTCGCTGAGGCATTTAAAAAATTAGGAGCCTATATTACTCTTCCAAAGCATTTTTTTCAAAAAACAATTCCCAGCGGAGCTACCTGGGTCAATGACTATATGTTTGAAACTACACCTTCCACGGCAGGCGGGAGTAAATCCGTTCTACTCTACAGCTATGGACTACAGCCCTATAGCTTCGAGGCCCAGCGCAGCGATGCAACATTTCTAAGTATTGTTGTAGGCTTTAATGACAAGGCAAAAGGGAATGCCTCTGTACGAGTTGTGACAAAGACCTCTTCTAATGTAATTACTCCATTTGGGGGAGATGTTCCCAGCAATAGATATTCCACCATAATCAAATTTTTTGCAAATACCCCTTCTCATGGGTCTAACAACGTGACGAACGCATACGTTTCCCCCATATATACTGGCTCCAGTTCTTGCCCTGTTACGATAACCTATTCTCTATCTACTGTCATTACAAGTTAAAGAACTCTCTAAAATTGGATTCCGCAGGAATTTTTCCTGCGGAATCCTTCGCTAAAGTAATATAG
>VSNT01000276.1 GCA_009774465.1 Lachnospiraceae bacterium | reverse complement strand
ATTTTTCCGGCAAAAAGCCCTAAAGGGTATTGTAGCATACTTTGCGGAAATAGTACAACAAAATAAAAAAGGGTTTGGCCAGTATAACCAACCGGCAAAACCCTTTTTCATTTTTAATTAATAATTTACAATATTTCCAAAATCTGCCTTAAGAGAAGCACCGCCTACCAGACCGCCATCAATATCAGGCTGTGCAAATAATTCTGCTGCATTTCCTGCATTAACAGAACCGCCATACTGAATGCGGACTGCTTCTGCCGTAGCTGCATCATAAACTTCTGCAATACAGTCACGGATTGCCTTGCAGACTTCCTGTGCCTGTTCAGTAGTAGCTGTTTTACCTGTTCCAATCGCCCAGATAGGCTCATATGCGATAACCATTGATGCAACCTGATCTGCACTTACATCTACCAGATCAGACTTAATCTGCATACGAATCCAGTCAAGAGTAATTCCCATTTCTCTCTGCTCTAAAGTCTCACCACAGCAAAGAATAGGAGTAAGTCCTGCTTCTAAAGCCTTCTTTACCTTCTTATTTAATAATGCATCATCTTCTTTAAAGTAATCACGTCTTTCAGAATGGCCGATAATTACATACTTAACGCCTGCATCCACCAGCATTGCTGCGGAAATTTCACCGGTATAGGCTCCTTTTTCTTCAAAGTACATATTTTCTGCGCCAACCTCAACGTTGGTTCCCTTTACTGCCTCTACCACAGGAACAATATCAATTGCAGGTACACAGTAAACAACATCTACATCATCAGATTTTACCAAATCCTTTAACTCATCACATAAAGCCACTGCCTGACTGGGTGTCATGTTCATTTTCCAGTTGCCGGCTACAATTTTTCTTCTTGCCATTTTTCTATCTCCTTCTGCCCCTTTAAGGGAAATATTTACGCTGTCAGGTATTGAATTAATTCCTATCTGACACAGCGTTCTGGTTTCCAGTGATTATTTACTTATCATCTGCTGCAACTACACCGGGAAGCTCCTTGCCCTCTAAGAACTCAAGAGAAGCACCGCCGCCTGTGGAAATGTGGCTCATCTTATCGGCAAATCCAAGCTGATTAACTGCTGCTGCTGAATCGCCGCCGCCGATAATGGTTGTTGCGTCTGTCTCTGCAAGAGATTTTGCCACTGCAATAGTTCCCTTTGCAAGAATCGGATTTTCAAATACACCCATAGGTCCGTTCCATACAACTGTCTTAGCGGATTTAACAGCGTCTGCATAAAGCTCTGCAGTTTTTGTTCCGATATCAAGACCTTCCATATCTGCTGGAATCTTGTCTGCATCAACCACTGATACTTCTATTTCAGCATCAATAGGATTCGGGAAAGCTGCTGCAACTGTTGTATCTACGGGAAGCAGAATCTTCTTGCCAAGCTTTTCTGCCTTTTCCATCATTTCCTTGCAGTAATCAAGCTTTTCATCATCTACTAAAGACTTACCAATTTCATACCCCTGTGCTTTTAAGAAAGTAAATGCCATACCACCGCCGATAATAAGGGTATCACACTTTTCAAGCAGGTTGTTGATAACATTCAATTTGTCAGCTACTTTAGCGCCGCCAAGAATTGCAACAAACGGTCTTACAGGATTTTCAACTGCATTTCCAAGGAAGTCGATTTCCTTCTGCATTAAATAACCAACTGCACATTCGCCGCCCTTTGCACGAACCACATCTGTAACCCCTGCAACAGAAGCATGTGCTCTGTGGGAAGAACCAAATGCATCACATACATAAACATCACAAAGATCTGCAAGCTCTTTGGAGAATGCTTCACCATTCTTTGTCTCTTCTGCACCGCGGAAACGTGTATTCTGAAGCAATACCACATCCCCTTCTTTCATTGCATCAACTGCTGCTGTAGCAGCTTCGCCTGTTACGTTATAATCTGCAACAAAATTAACTTCCTTTCCAAGCTTCTCAGAAAGTCTCTTTGCAACAGGTGCCAGGGATTCTCCTTCGTTAGGGCCGTTTTTTACTTTGCCAAGATGGGAGCAGAGAATTACTTTGCCGCCATCTGCCAATAATTTTTTAATTGTAGGAAGTGCTGCTACAATACGTGTTTCGTCTGTAATCTCTCCATTTTTAAGAGGAACATTAAAGTCACATCTTACAAGCACACGCTTGCCGGCTACATTAATATCATCAACTGATTTTTTATTTAATCCCATAATTGATTTCTCCATTCATTATTTTATAAAACAAGGGCCCGGTCCATAAGACCGGACCCTTAAGGTCTTTCATTACTTTTCATAAACCCTGCAAAGAACTGCGAAGCAATTTTTAACTTTGCTGGAAGCGAACGTTTTAACTTCGCTGAATGCGAACGTTTTAACTTCGCTGAATGCGAACGTTTTAACTTCGCTGGAAGCGAATGTTATGATAACTCTGAGAAGTATTTGATTGTTCTTACCATCTGGCTTGTGTAAGAATTCTCATTGTCATACCAGGATACAACCTGTACCTGTGTATTTCCATCTTCCATAGGAGCTACCATTGTCTGTGTAGCATCAAAGATTGAACCAAATGTGCTGCCGATTACGTCAGAAGATACGATTTCATCAGTGTTGTAACCGAAAGATTCTGTAGAAGCAGCCTTCATAGCTTCATTGATCTGATCCTTGGTAACCTGTCCCTTAACAACTGCAATCAGGATAGTTGTAGAACCTGTAGGAGTAGGAACACGCTGTGCAGAACCGATCAGCTTGCCATTTAATTCAGGAATAACAAGGCCGATTGCCTTAGCAGCACCTGTTGAGTTGGGAACGATGTTCTGAGCGCCTGCACGGCTTCTTCTCTTATCGCCTTTTCTCTGAGGTCCGTCAAGAATCATCTGATCACCTGTGTAAGCATGAACTGTTGTCATGATACCGCTCATGATAGGGCACAGATCGTTTAATGCCTTAGCCATAGGAGCCAGACAGTTTGTTGTACAGGAAGCTGCAGAAATAACAGTATCTTCAGCCTTTAATGTTGTATGGTTAACATTGTATACGATTGTAGGAAGATCATTTCCGGCAGGTGCGGAGATAACTACCTTACGAGCGCCGGCTGTAATGTGTGCGCTTGCTTTTTCTTTGGAGGTGTAGAAACCTGTACACTCAAGAACAACGTCTACCTTTAATTCTCCCCAAGGAAGATTCTTAGCATCAGCTTCTTTGTAGATTGTGATGGTCTTTCCATTAACTGTAATGGAATCTTCTCCGTAAGATACGCTGTCTGCGTATTTGTACTTGCCCTGTGCTGTATCATACTTTAATAAGTGTGCAAGCATCTCAGGACTTGTTAAGTCGTTGATTGCAACAACTTCATAACCTTCTGCATCAAACATCTGTCTGAATGCCAGACGACCAATACGGCCAAAACCATTAATTGCTACTCTTACTGCCAT
>VSNT01000275.1 GCA_009774465.1 Lachnospiraceae bacterium | reverse complement strand
CGCTTCCCTTTTCCTGGGAGGCAAGGAGGAAACCACGCTGAAAAGCTGGAATTCCCTGCTCGGAAAAGAGACCATCGACATGTATAACACCAGCGTCACCAAAGGCAACCAGGAATCCCACGGCCAGAATTTCCAGAAGCTGGGAAAGGATTTGATGTCGGTGGACGAACTGGCCGTGATGGACGGCGGGAAATGCCTCCTGCAGATCAGGGGCGTCCGGCCTTTCCTCTCCCGCAAGTACGATATTACGAAACACCCGAACTATAAATACCTGTCGGATTATGCCCCTAAAAATGCTTTTGACATTGAAAAATTCCTCTCAACCAGGCTGCCCGTCAGCCCTGGCGAGCTTTACCGCAATTATGAGGTCACGGCGGAGGATTTGGAGGCGCCGGCTGTATGATGATGTAGCTGCCTGTTAAAGTCTCTGGCTTTGGCGGGCTTTCTCTTTTCACCGGAAGGAGGTTCTATTGAGGATTCGCGCCCCTCCCTGACAACTGTATACCTTTCCAGGATGATCCTGGACTATGCCGCCCCTGTGCTTTATGCAGATTTTCTTAAAGCACTGGGGCGTTTTTTCGTTTCCGGCCAGATACGGCCATACCACAAAACCAATATATTTCAAATTAAAGGAGGACTTTCTTTATGGCTTTTTTTGCAAGTGCGATTGATACCCTGAAAATTCTGGTGATTGCTCTGGGCGCCGGCCTCGGTGCATGGGGCGTCATCAACTTACTGGAGGGCTACGGCAATGACAACCCTGGTGCGAATGCTCATGACACATAAAGTAACAATGCGATAGACAGCCGTCCCGCTATTCCAACCTGCTACTTCTTCTTTCGTTTGCCTTTCCCATGTGTCATTTGCGCTTTGCCCCGCATACTCTTTGCCGCCACGCTTTGCAGGACCTTCGACCTTCTCAGCCACCGCAGCACCGCGTCAAATTCTTCCGGCGGCATATCGTCATAGGGAATTTCAAGCAGATTGCAGTAAATTCGTAATTGCTTTTCCTGATCACTCCCCTCAAACTGCATAGCATCCTCAATTGCTTGCTTCAGCTTTGCGGCAGTTGTTTGACTTTCGGCAGTTGTTTTATCTTTTTTGTGCGCCTCCCGGATGTCGGCAATAACAGCGTCAATATCCTCATGGACAAGATGGGTGAAAAAATCATTCTCCTGCACACAGGCGGACTCCAACGTGCGAAGATACAAATCATTTTCATCTGGATTCTCCCTCGCTAAGACCTCCGCCCTGGCTGCTGCTATTGCGGCGTTCAGATTATCAATCTCCATGCTGGCAATACGGTCAACATAAACCTCTATGTCCACCAGCAAGCGGCGGAATTTATTGTGTGTGACGATTTCGCAGAGCAGGCGGTTATTGATCTTTCCGCCCTGCAGTATATCTAGCATTTCATCACTCAGATGCAGGTCAAGGACCTCTGCATCTGGGTGGTTTTTTTGCTCTGACAGTCCCAGCAGGTAGTCGGTGGATACACCATAGAATCGGGCGAGGATAGTGATGTTGAACGGGCTGATGTCCTTATAATCGTTTGTTTCATAATTTCCAAGCGTGGACCGGGCCAGCCCCGTAGCTTCTGCAAGCTGCTCTAATGTCAGCCCCCTATCATTTACCCGCAGGTCTTTAAGCCGTTCTTGGATGGTCAGTTTTGTGTTCATTTGTATTCCTCCCCGTACATAATATCACCGCTTTCGCCAGTATACAACAAATTCCGGCAATATTTTGTCGAAGGAAGGCGGCATTTCCAAGAGCGTGGAAATTTGCCCGTTTCAGGCCAGATTTCCTACCTCTTGGATATACGGGAAAGGCCATATAAAAATGCTAATATCTTTCTTGCCCGGTAAGGGCAGGCACCTTGACAAGTGAATGACCGTCCGAAATGGATATGCCCTCCGGCGAAGTGCCGCATCCAGCGCACCAAAGGGGACCACACGCCGCTGACAGGCAGGGGCAGGAACGGCTTTCGGGGAGAACGGCAGCAGAATCGGCCTTAAAATCGAGGCTGGTTTTCAATCCATGTGAAAACAGCGAACAAACAGAACTTTTTATGCTGCAATCCATATGAAACAGCGACGCACCCAACAGCGAACACAGTACGCCACCTCGTTTGAGTTTTCACCGTTCAGCATGAAGTCACGCCAAACTGTGAAATGCAGAGTACGTCCTCGTGGACAGGGCTTCACGGGCGGCTGCTCTGTCGGATGGACGCACATCAGTTAATTACACCCGCCAGCGTACCACATCCGCTATTACGGGAATGAGATACGCTGACGGGCGAACACCAAAATATTTCAACATGAAGGAGGATGAACATGGACACCAGAAACCAAATCAAATCGTATATTGTCCGCGAAGGTATGACCATGGCCGACCTTGTGGAGAAGCTGGCCGACCAGTACGGATGGAGTGCCAGCGTCCCCAACCTCTCCGGCAAGCTGCGCCGGGATTCCCTGCGCTACCGGGAGGCCATCGAATTGGCTGACGCGCTGGGATATGATATTGTCTGGCAGCGCCGAAGGGAGGTGCGATAACTATTTCAACTACATACGGCTACATCCGGGTCAGCACAAAAGAACAGAACGAGGACCGCCAGTTGATCGCCCTGCGGGAAATGTCCATCCCGGAGAAGAATGTCTTTCTGGACAAGCAATCTGGCAAGGATTTCGAGCGGCCCCAATATAAGAAGCTGGTCAAAAAATTGAAGCCGGACGATCTGCTCTACATCAAGAGCATCGACCGGCTGGGGCGCAATTATGAGGAAATCCAAAATCAATGGCGAATTCTCACCAAGGAGAAGGGCATTGACATTGTGGTGCTGGATATGCCGCTGTTGGACACCCGCAGGGGCAAAGACCTGATGGGAACCTTTCTCAGCGATATTGTTCTGCAAGTGCTGTCCTTCGTAGCGGAGAATGAGCGCACGAACATCCGCCAGCGTCAGGCGGAGGGCATTGCGGCGGCAAAGGCCAGGGGCGTGAGGTTCGGCAGACCGCCCAGGCCACTCCCGGAAAACTACCATAGTGCCTACCAACGGTGGAAATCCGGGGCGATCACTGGCACAGCGGCGGCGAAGGAGTGTGGAATGCCGCTATCCACCTTCCGCTACCGGGCGGAGATTTACGAAAAGGCCAAGTTGTTGTAAGTAGGGCATATTTACAGGAACGTGTACATTTCTGCAAAACTGCCCTTCATTTGTTACAAGGAAAGAATATCACAAAAACTGCCAATTATCAATGCTTC
>VSNT01000274.1 GCA_009774465.1 Lachnospiraceae bacterium | reverse complement strand
CTAATAATCTCTGAAAATATAACAGTGTTAAAAAAAGGGGCTGTCGCACTAAGTATTAGTGTGTAGCTCCTTTTTTTTGAAAAAAAAGACTGTCAGACCTAGAAAAAATCTGACAGTTTTTGTAAAATATAAGTATGCAATTATTAAATATTTTACAAAAAAATTATAACCTAAATCAGAGTGGATATCAACTAAAACTTCCACTCAATCTTGAAATTTTAATTCCAGAAGATGATTCTGTGCGGTTACTAAGTCAGTTTGTGGAGGCAATGGATTTGACTGACTTATATTCTACTTATGAAAGAATAAATTTAGTATCGCCAAGAACACTTCTTAAAATTGTCCTTTACTCTTATATGAATGGGGATTATTCTTCCCGTTCTATGGAGTTAAACGGTAAAAGAGATATTAATTTTATGTTTCTTTTAGAAGGTATGCCAGCACCTGATCACTCTACTTTTGCACGGTTTCGAAGCATTCATTTTGCACCTTGCTCCAAACGTATTCTTGCAGAAATGTCGAATGCACTTTTTGATCTTGGCGAAATTTCTGGAGAAACTGTTTTTATTGATGGCACAAAGATCGAAGCTTGTGCAAATAAATACACTTTTGTCTGGAAGAAAGCAGTCACAAAAAATCAAGCAAAACTTTTGATAAAACTGGCTAATTTTGTGGCAGAATGTGAACAGCTTTATGAAATAAAAATTGTGCATGGAGATACTATAAAAATGAAACACGTTAAGAAACTCCGAAAGAAACTGTATGCTTTAAAACAAAAGGAACAGGTTGTTTTTGTTCATGGTATTGGGAAACGAAAAACTCCACTTCAAAAGAGCATAGAAACACTAGAAAACTACTTAGACAGACTCAAAAAATATAATCAGGAAATTTATATCTGTGGAAAAAGAAACAGCTATTCTAAAACAGATCACGATGCTACTTTCATGCGGATGAAAGAAGATGCTATGGGAAATGGGCAGCTAAAACCAGCATACAATCTTCAACACGGTGTAGACTCAGAATATATTTCCTGGGTTACGATTGGACCACAACCAACAGACACAACGACACTCATTCCTTTTTTAAAAGAGGCAGAAGAATATCTGAAATTTAAGTATAAAAATATCACTACGGACGCTGGGTATGAGAGTGAAGAAAACTATCACTTTTTGGAAACAAATGGACAGCTTTCCTATATCAAACCCACAAACTATGAGAGTTCCAAAACTCGTAAGTATAAAAATGATATTGGAAAAATGGAAACTATGGAGTATGATGCGGAATCTGACAGTTATACTTGTAAAAACAACAAAAAACTGATGGTAGACCATATCCAACATTCGAAAACAAAAACAGGCTATCGCAGTGAAAAAACGATTTACAAGTGTGAAGACTGCACTGGTTGTCCCTATAAAAAAGATTGCATCAAAGGAAACAACTGGAAAACACCTCTGGAAGAAAGAACCAAAACGCTACAAGTTGCCAAAACATTTTTGAAATACAGAGAGGAAGACTTCGAACGGATTCGTTCGGAAGAAGGAACTCTTTTTCGAACAAATCGAAGTATTCAAGTAGAAGGGTCTTTTGGCGATATCAAACAAGATATGCAGTTTCGGAGATATCTAAGCAAAGGGAACTCGAATGTGCTTGCAGAAAGCATCCTACTTGCTATGGCAAGGAATCTAAAAAAACTCCATAACAAAATTCAAAAAGGTAACACGGGAATGCATTTATTTCCACTAAAAAGTGCCTAAATTTTGACCTTTTAAAAAATTTTTTTGAGCCATGGGAGATGGCTTATTAAAGTACGTCTTTTTTGTAAAATATTAACAGAAAATAGGAATTTTTTAAAAGTTATCCTAAAAAAGAGTAAACATAAGGCTGTTCTTTTACGATTTCTGAATCGTTAAAGCGACAGCCCCTTACAAATTTCTTTTAGTAAACGGATTTTCTCTAAATCAATACCTGCAGTCTCTTTATTTTTGTAATTTTCATAAGCTAATACAC
>VSNT01000273.1 GCA_009774465.1 Lachnospiraceae bacterium | reverse complement strand
GCGTCAAAAGGTCATGCAATTATTCTTCCAAAGAATCATGCTGCAAATATTTATGGATTGCCAGAAGAAGATGCTTCTAAAATTTTTGTGGTTGCAAAAAAGATAGCTTGTGCTATGAAACAAACATTGCAGTGTGAAGGACTTAATATTTTACAAAATAATGGAGAATTAGCAGGGCAAACAGTATTCCATTTGCATCTTCATGTACTTCCAAGATATCAAGATGATAAAGTATCCTTTTCTTGGGAACATGGAAAACCTTCAGAAGAGGAATTGGATGCGATTGCAGAGAGTATAAAAGGGGCGATAGGATAGAAGAAATATTGTTTGCTTTTTTGGATTTTTGAATTCTTTTATCTAGCTTGCGATAAAAATTGTTACTATTCACGCTTCAAATGTTTATTTAGTCAATTTTTTTAAATTCAGTTTGCTTTTTGTTCTATAAAGATGTAATATATTATTATCCAAAAAACAAGAGGGGTTTTATATGGGTGGAAATTATACAAAAAGTCTATACAATGATTATGAAAAACTGTTTGATGAGCATACTAAATTATTAGAAGAAATGAAACTGTATAAGAATGAACACATTTTATTGGAACAGGAAATCAGACTTAACAGAAAATTAGAACAGGAACTGGAAGAAAAAAATGCTGAAATAGAAGCACTAAAAAAGGAAATACTGCGTCTGAATGGTTTTTTAAATATTGATGGAAATAATAGTGGAATTCCTACAAGCAAAACCCCCATTAATAAGAAAAAAAGAATCCCAAATTCAAGAAAAAAAACAGAAAAACATATAGGAGGGCAACCAGGACATATCCAGTCAAAACTGGAAAAATTCCAGGAAGATGAAATTACAGAGAATATAGAACATCCTGTTGTAAGCTGTCCAGAATGTGGTGGTAAAATGAAACAGTTGGATGAAGATATAACAAAAGATGAAACAGACTATGAAGTTGTCGTTGTTAAGAAACGTCATCATTTCCACTCATATGAATGTACAAAATGTGGTGTAGTATACAGACAGCCCATACCTTGTAATCTAAAAGAAGAGAACCAGTATGGAAGTGGTGTAAAAACACTTGGACTTCTATTAATGAACATGGGAAATGTAAGTATAAATAAAACATGCAAAATGATAGAAGGTCTGTCACAGCAAGAGTTAAAACCAAGTGAAGGATATATAATAAAACAGCAAAAGAAAGCAGCAGAAGCATTAAAGTATTTTGAAAAAGAACTTACAGAAGAAATTAAGCATCAAGAAGTATTATACTGGGATGATACTGTAATTATGATTAACACAGCTAGGGGATGTCTGCGTTTTTATGGAACTGAAAATCTTGCATTATATAAGGCACACTTGCATAAAGACAAGGAGGGATTGGATAGTGATGGAATTTTGCCAGTACTGCCAGAGGAAACAGTTGTAATGCATGACCATAATAAAGTGAATTACAATGAAACATATAGTTTCAGCAATATAGAGTGTAATGCACATTTATTAAGAGACTTACAGAAGATAGCAGACAATCTTAAAGAGCATAAATGGGCAGAAAAAATGAAAGGACTGATAAATGATACATACAAAGAAAGAGAAGAAGCAATCTTAAAAGGCAAGGAAAGCTTTACAGATGAAGAGATAGAAAACTTTTTTGAAAAGTTTAATAAAATTGTTCTTGAAGGAATTGCAAACAATAAAGAAGAGAACAGTTATTATGGCAATGAGGAACGGAAATTGCTTAACCGTATAGCAGAATATAAAAATAATTATTTTGCATGGATAACTAATTTCGATTTACCTTTTACAAATAATCTGTCAGAACGTTCATTAAGAGGAACAAAATCAAAAATGAAAATATCTGGTCAGTTCCAGACATTGGAATATGCAGAATATTATGCAATTGTAAAAAGTTATATAGAGACCTGTTACCGTAATGGGATTAATGAATACACAGCATTACGGCGTCTTTGTGATGGGAATCCATATACTGTTGCTGAAATACTTGGGATATAAGGGGAAAATTATTGAATATTTTTTCCTTAATTGGCGTGAAGAAATAAGAGAAAACAATTATTG
>VSNT01000272.1 GCA_009774465.1 Lachnospiraceae bacterium | reverse complement strand
GCCATAATAATACCTCCAAACTGAGTAATCTTATCTTACATCAGTTTGGAGGTTTACACAAACTTTGGGATACTCCCCCTTCAAATGTGACAGTGATACCATGCGCTTTATTGATTGTGTAAATGAACATAATTCTAATAAAGTTGCATCCGATCAATCAACAGATTATAAAAAAATTAAATATGATCATATCAGTCACCAGAGAATCTGTTTAGATAAAACTCATTATTCACAACTGGTCAAAGAAATACTGAGCAATTTAGATGGATATTATTGTGGCTCTTATGATAAATATTGGAACTATCTCGTCAAAATCTCCTGCAGCCCGGCCAAAAAAATCGCCAGAGAAGCTATTGGGGAATTAATCAACAGCGCTGATGATGATTGTGATATTATCCAATATAATCATTTGTTACATCTCATGGATGAGTATGAATATAAAAATGGAAAGTGAAAACAGGCGAAAAACCAAAACATCGCCTGCTTTCAAATAATTTTACCCATTTAATTACATTACAAATCCCAGTATCCATCATTCACATACAAAATTTCCGACTGTTCATATGCATCCTGCCAGGGTTCCTCTGCGGATGAATCCCGTGGATAAAATGTTTCCTGATGATAGACCTGCCATTTTCCATCTATCAGACGTTCATCCACAATCTCAACCTCGCTTCCCTCCTTTACGATCTGTCCGAGTCTTGCAACGTTTGTAAGCTGGTCGTCCACATACTCATACCGGTCTACATAATGTGTTGCGGCGCCATCTCTGGAAAATCCATAGATACACTCTTTATCCTGCCTTAAGGAAGGGGAATCAATCCCCAAAAATTCCGGCACATTTTCATAAAGTCCGCTATCGGCATCATAAACAAATAAGGAAGAAAAGGATGCAGCTCCCGTACCAAATATCCCCTGATTGCAGCACAGGTCTTCTTCCCCATCAAAGTTCCAGTCTGCCAAAGATAAAAAATTCTGACACCAGACACCATCCAACCAACAGAATGTTGTTTTTTCAGTATCCATGCAGGAGGAATCAATACATTGCAGGATATCTCCATCCTTTTTGTCCAGAATCAACACCAGAAATTCATTTGGTTCATGATAAATCAGCTCCCCTTCCAGTCTTTTATCAATTTCATTATCCCGATATTCTATCGTAAGGTAGTCATACCTCTCCCCCTCTGTTCTTATATGTGCAAAATAGGGAATCTCCATTGTCGCCCTGTTTCGATACTCCTTTAAAAAAGCATTTTCCGACAAAACAGGCTCTTCCACCTGATACGCATAACCGTTTTCTTTTGCATATTGATACGCATAGGAAGTGTCTTTGCAGGCAATCACAACCGGCCACAGGCTGTCATTTCTCCAAAAAGCTTTTTCATCAATAGAAATCACACTATCCGGCAGTTTTATAAGACCAATGTCAGAGACATTTTCAATTATATTTTCTTCTATTGTGGTAATCCCGTCAGAAATCGTAAGTTCCAGCAGATTTCCTGCATAAGGCTCACCCAGACATTCCTTTCCAAGGGTAGACACCTGTTTTCCATCAATTGTGGAAGGAATGGTTACCTGATAAGGATTCTGCGTGTTTTTCTCCTCATCATAGCCTGTAATCCGCAGGGTTCCATCCGGCAGCTCCTCATAAGTAAAGCAGGAATCGCTTCCTTTTGCAGACGAAGCATCTGTGTCTTCCGGCAGTAATGATTCTAATTCTTCTTCCTGCTCATCCTGCGTCCTGCTTCTGCTTTCTTCTCCATCAACAATCTCTTCCGCTGCCTGGTGGCTTTTTCCTGATTTTGATGCGTAACTTGATAAAGAAATAATGATTCCTGCTAAAGTCAATATAAATATGAATCCAGCTGCAAATTTTTTCTTAAGATTCATCCCAAACGATCCCTTCATGCTTTTTCTTTATCCTAATTATAAACCAACTATGCATCATTTTTGCATCATAAAACCATGCTCCTGCTGTTCCTCACCGTTTTATCCTAATCAAAAACTGAATATTGGTATATAAATGAATTATTTGCGCATATTAAACAATTATACTTTGCTGCTTTCTACGTATGTTATCTGCCCATTGC
>VSNT01000271.1 GCA_009774465.1 Lachnospiraceae bacterium | reverse complement strand
GTTAGAAAATTTGCAGAATGAATTTGAATCTTTATATTTAAACAATCAAAAGGAGTTTAAATATATTGGATTTTCTTCAGAAACTGATAAAAAATGTTTTGTAGAAAAAGTACAACGAGTATATAGTAGTTTATGTGATTTTCTAGATGGAAAATATGTAGTAAAAAATATGGTGAATATTCAGGATATGTAAACAGTTTGCTATATGGTTATGTAATCTTATTGTTAATGCTGGAATTGTATGTTTGTATTTTGAGGGCGGCGCATCAAATAAAATTCTTAGCTCCTTAGATGCGGAGGAGATGGCCTTTAAAGCAATACATGGCTCTGACATAGCTGACACAGTGGTTTTAGGAAAGTATGGTGATGGTGGTCCTACTGCTTACACAAATGTAGCAAAAGATATGGATGCACAATTTTTTCAACTTGATAACTGGGATGAAATTGCGAAAATATACTCAGATGATGAAATTTGGAAAATTAATGAAAAGTTTTTGGATATTCAAACAAGTTCAGGAAGAGAAATATATTTATCACATAATCCAGTAGAGTATATTAATGGTAAAGATTTTTATTCTAGAGAGTTAAGATATCTTGTTGAAAATGGTTATACATTTGTAAAGGAAGGAGATATTTGGCATGCCGTTAGATAAATTATATTATGAAAAATTTATATGTATTTTTGAAGAAAAAATAGAACTAATATTTGCTAATAAGATGATAAATATTTCAAAAGAGTGTAATTTTAGAAATAGAGGTTTTTTTAAACTATCATACAAATATGTTCCTTATAATTATAAAATAGTAATAGAAAATGAATTTAGAACATTTGATATAAAAATTTATGATTCAGAAGGGGCATCAAATGTATTAAACCGTATAGAACAATATAATGGTGGCTTGGAGGAAAAAAATATTGTACAATCGATTTTGCTATTAAAAAAGGTATTAGAGAAAAATAATTTTAATTTTTATTTTTATGTAGATGATAAGTTGTATAGAAAAAATGGTGAATGTACCAAAAGAGTAAAGGATTTAAAGGAACTTTTTAATGGATAGTAACATTAAAGCAAAAAGTCAGCTATTTAATAATTAGTAAATAGGTCGAAAAAACAGTTTATAACTATGTCCTGAAGACAAGTCAGGTTAGGACAGATGCTTAGAGGCATTACTGACGGAGAAAGAACACTGTCAGTTGTTACAGAATATTTATATGATGAGAATGGAAGTATGGTAAAAGAAAAGGAGGAAGATAAGACAGCCAGCTACCGATATGACCTGTTAAACAGGCAGACATATGTAAAGATGCTTGAAGGCAGGGAGCAGGAGAACTTCTATGACGGGGAAGGACTGCGTGCAGGGATAAGTGAGAGCGGGAAAGCATTTACCTTTATTTTCCATAATGGGGAAATCCTTGCAGAATGTGATGAGAACAGTAGTCCGGTAAAAAGACACTTACAGGGGCTGGGATTATCCTGTGTGCAGACTATAAATGATCGTGCATATCATACGTATCATTAGGACGAGAAGGGAAGCACTGTTTATATCACAGGAGACAGCGGTATAGTAGAAAACAGCTATGCTTATGATGCCTTTGGAAATGTGCTTGCAGGTAAGGAAAGCATAGAAAACCGCATCCGCTATACAGGCCAGCAGTATGACCAAGAGACTGGACAGTACTATTTAAGGGCAAGATACTACAATCCAATAATTGGGAGATTCACACAGGAAGATACATACAGGGGTGATGGATTGAACCTGTATGCTTATTGTGCAAATAATCCTGTGATGTATTATGATCCCAGCGGACATGATGGAATGGCATATTCAGATGATCCTTCGACAGGAAGTGGACAGTCAAGAGTTGAGCAGGTGGATATGGAAGTTGATAATGGTGTTAATGCTGGAAATGGAGGTTTGGATTTTGAGGGCAGTATTAGTTTTAGGAATCAAGATTTATTAGATTCGCATTATAATAAACATGCTAATGAATTTGGTGATATATCAAAGGAAGAATATTTAAAAGGGCAGGTAATTTAATTAATTCTACGAGCGATGATATATTAACAAAAATAAGAACTAATGGTGATATTATATTTTAT
>VSNT01000270.1 GCA_009774465.1 Lachnospiraceae bacterium | reverse complement strand
GTCTTGGGGAGCCTGTTCCTTCAAATAAAATATAGGAAATATAATCCCGCACAAACATTTCCTTAAAGCTGCCTCTTGATTTCTGCAGGGCAGTTTTAATTTTTTCCTTTGTTGTAGGTGATAATTCTGTATTTTTCTTATAAAACTGGATGTAGTCAAAGTATTCACTGGTCAGGGAACGCTCGGACAGGTCATTCCAGCGCGGCCCCTGGATACGCTTGCACATCTCCCAACGATATTCGCCGGTTAATCTTACAATGGCGGAACGTAAATCATCCATATAAAACATGGGAAGCATCATTCGGGCGGATGTGTTTCTGCGGCGGCCTTCAATTTCCTGCCACATAACGCCTCTGGTGCCTACCCCCGGCATAAGGATGAAATCAGGCAGTTTTTCCATGTGGAAAAATTCCTTTGGAATGTTTGCTTCCACGTTGGTATAGACATATTCCCTGTAATAAGCAGTAAAGTCCAGAGAGATATTGTAGGTTAAGGAAGCCTGCAGCGTTTTATTGGAAACCAGGCAGTCATCCAATGATTTTAAAACATTGTGGGCGGAAAAAACAGGACAGAAGGTTGAAATACGTCCGCTGGTCATTTTATTTACAGGCGGCATCATGTTTTTCAGCTCATATTCCACTTTTTTGGAGGTGTCGTCTGCAAACTCTGTTTCTTCCTGGGCACTGATTTTGCCGGAAACTTTCATTGTGTGCAGGTACTTGGTATAATCCTCATCGAATTCGTTCCTGCTTGGTTCCCGCTCCCCTTTCAAAATAGCATTGAGCCAGTCAAAAAGGGTAAATGTCTGAGAATTTGATTCTTTGGAAAGGCGGTCGGCCAGCTTCCCTAAATAGGCGGTATTTTCTGTGCCTGCCAGCAATTCATCCACATAGCCAAAGTAAAGGAACATACGGACTGGAAGAGGCATGGATGCATCCCTGGCAGCCTTGAAAAAGATGGAATTATACAGTTCATAAAAGGAAGAAGTAATCTGCTGTCTTAAACGTCTGGCATTATCGTCCGAAGCATTTTTATCTTCCATATTCTGATAACTGCCTATCAGGTCTTTAAACTGGCTGCAGAATGATTCCTCTGCTTCCGAATAAGAAAGAATTGTCTGCAGGGAATCGGTTAGCTGTTCCAGGAAAGAAGAATCTATAACAGATTCGCTTTCAGAAGGAGCACTTGTTTCGGCAGGTTTAGCCTGTAAAACAGCCTGGAAGCTTGCGGAACGTTTGGCGTACAACTCCTGGTCAATGCCGGAAAGAGACTGCAGGCGTTGAAGCATTTGGCCGATTGATGTCTGTAAAAGCTTAAAATCGGAAGAACCTGCATCGCATTTTTCATATAAGGCAATATATAAACTTAATAAATCATTTCCCTCTTCATTTAAATACAGGGCAAAGGCCTGCTTTTGATAATCCATCAGTGAATCTATGGATGAAATAATTCTCTCAAAATCAGGAATAAGGCTTATGATAAGTCCAAGCGGTACAGCAGTTGCTTTTGCCAGAACAGCAGAATCGCTGTTGGCGGATAAAAGATATTCAAATCCATCATAGTAGGAAACTGCCCAGCTTTCTAAGGGGGAATCCTCTACACAGGGAGCCAGTTCCGATAATCCGGAAAGCTTCTGGGCACTTACCTGATGCCGCATACAGCAGACATTGTAAAGAGAGTAATCCTTTGTACAGGTATTATAAAGCTCACTGCAGGAAAAACGGGCTTTTTCATAACATTGTAAAACCGAATTTACCTGCCTGAAAGCAGAGCGTGCAAACAGAATACTGGAATCAGGATTGGCACGGAAAAAAGATTCCAGGGTTGCAATATCGTAAATAGGATAAGACATTATGAGCGAATCTTCCAGCGTCCTGCATGTCATAAAATGAACATCCTTACACAGTTCACAGATGCCCGGGACATCTCCTTTTGATAAAGTGTATTTTCCTCCGGGAAACGAAATGGAAACACTGCCTTTCACGATTAAGAAAAGCTCATTTGCGGGTTGACCGGCCTCAAAGAGAAGCTGGTCTTTTTCAATAGTAGCAGAAGTCATGAGTTCCTCCTTATTGTTTTTCAAATCTTTATTTATTATACCCTTTGAATAAAACAAATTCAATGTGTTTTATTGTACATATTTGT
>VSNT01000027.1 GCA_009774465.1 Lachnospiraceae bacterium | reverse complement strand
GGATTCAGGTAATCGCTTCTGAATGTGGTTCTGTGTTTTATACCAAGAAACTTCATCATTTCATCTCTGTCTCTCGGTTCTTTACAATATTCGAGCAGCGCATTGATCCTTTCTTCCTTTTGAGTGGGTTTTTGAGCGGTTTTTTGAGCGCTACCGCTCAATTTTTGAGTTCCATGCCGATAAAACACAACAACAAAACCATCATCTGGTGTTTCAAACTCCACCATGCATCCCGCTTTGTCACAAACATCCTTAATACGCTTTAATCCAGTTGCAAAACTTTCCATATCTTTAGAATAGTACAATGTACGAGCAATTAGAGGATTTCTACGAATTGGTCTCTGATTTCCCACCACATAACTTTCCGGTGTTTTATTTGCAGGAAAAGCACCTGGATTATAAATCTCAATTCTATTTTTGAAAATAGCAATTTCATTACTCTATCCACTGTCAAACATTCTATGTCCAAAAGAATTTGTAATTGCCTCTCTGAGCGCATCCAAAGGGATTTCCGGTATTTCTTTTCTGGTCAAATTTCCAAACTCGACACGCCAATCCATAGCATCAATAATATACTGTTCTGCCTTTTTCTTTAATTCCATAACAGAACCTCTATATCTGCGTATGTCAGTAAACGTCAGGCGTTCATCAGATGCAAATTTCGCAATCTGCAATTCATTGGCAATACCACAATCACAAAAAAGAGCAGCACCTGCATTTAAAAGACAGTTTCCCTCTGTCAGTTCCAATTTATCTAAAACAATCTTTACATCTGTGTCCTCAAAGTCAATTCGTCCGGCTTCTTTTGCTTTCCTCAGATACTCCAAAAAAGCATCTTTATTCACATCGTCAATTGTATACTTAGATATTCTCTTTTCCCATGAATAATCAACATTATCACGCTTACGTATCATTGAATCATAAGTGTTCTGATCCATAACAAGATCTTCGTCCGCTACTCTTATTCTCGGTATATTATAGGCAAGATACGGGCATCTGCTGCCTTCAAAGCGAACTAAGATAGTCTCTCTGTCACCAAATTGCTGGATTTTTATCTCTGGGTAAATCACCGGCTTAATATGATTTCCAATTGCCTGACTTACCTTACGCAGAGATTCATCATTTATTTCCTGTCCGATTACTGTTCCATCATTTTTCACACCAAAATACAGCTCACCTTTCTGGTGCTTGTTCAAAATGGCAGCAATAGAAAACATCGCTTCCTTTAACTCGCCAATACTTTTTTTATATTCAATTTGCTCCGTTTCAGAGCCAATATTTACTAATGCCAATATCATCACCCTTTATCCATTGATATTTGATATTGTACCTAATTTATCAACGAATATCAATGATTTTCCAAAAGCCCTTGATATGACCTGTTTTACGCCTACATACTAATCCATCCAAATACATTGGCAATGGAGCTGAGCAGAATAATCACTATACATACAGGCGCCAAATACTTCATAAAAAAGAAGTACATCTTTTTCCTTTTAAATCCGGAGGACTGCTCTACCTCCTGCGCTATTTTGGAAAGTCCCACCACCCGGACAACCAAAAGACAGGTTGCCAGCGCCGCTATCGGCATCATAACCGAATTTGTCATAAAATCAAAGAAATCAAGAATCGACATTCCAAGGAGTGAAACAAAATCAAGCACGCCAAAGCCAAGGGCAGAAGCCGAACCTAATAAAATGATGATAATTCCCATAAAAGCCGCCGCCTTATGACGACTCCATCCAAACTGGTCTTCGAAAGTGGAAACACCAGACTCCGCCAGGGAAATTGCACTGGTAAGTGCGGCAAGCAATACCAGCAGGAAAAACATGATTCCTGCCCCGGTTCCAAATCCCATGCTTGCAAATACTTTCGGTATTGTAATAAACATCAGAGAAGGACCGGCTTTTAATGTGTCAGGATCGCCCCCTGAAAATGCAAAAACCGCCGGAATAATCATAAGCCCTGCCAGCATGGCAATTGCTGTGTCAAACACCTCCACCTGCGTGGTAGACTTTTCAATATCCACATCCTTTTGAAGATAAGAACCATAGGTATATAAAATTCCCATAGCAATAGACAAAGAATAAAACATCTGCCCCATAGCGGCAACCACTGTCATCCACGAAAAATTCTCCAGATTGGGAATCAGAAAATATTTCACGCCTTCCCATGCGCCTTTTCTCGTCATGGAATAACCTGCCACAAAAATGGCCAATATCACAAGCACCGGCATCATCACTTTGGAAACCCGCTCTACTCCCTGTTTTACCCCTGCAAAAAGAACAAACACCACTGCTAGGCTGAATAAAAGAAACCATATCTCCGTGCGGAACCCATCCGAAATAAAATCAGAAAAGTAAGTATCTTCCGCTAAAGCTACGGTACTTCCCCGCATATACTCAAATAAATACTTAACCACCCAGCCGCCAATCACACTGTAATAAGGTACAATCAGCATGGGAATCACCGCATTAATCCACCCGCCGATTTTAAAAGGAAGCTTTTTTCCAAAGGCTCCAAAAGCTCCTACCGGGCTTCTTTTGGTCATACGTCCTAATGCAGTTTCCGATACGATTAACGTATAGCCGAAGGTCAACATCAAAATAAGATAAACGAATAGAAAAATTCCTCCTCCATATTTCGCTGCCAGATAGGGAAACCTCCAAATATTTCCAAGTCCTACTGCCGAACCGGCAACTGCCAGAACATAACCCACTTTTCCTGAAAAAGTACTGCGCATCTTAATCTCCGTTCCGAAACGCTTGAAAAATCACACTGACATGTTGATTTTTCAAGCTTGTCTTCTGTGTATTATAATCATTGTTTTATCATAACATTTAACGCGCGCACTTTCAAACGCTTTCTTATCTCATCTTTATAAACCCTTTCCGCGTAAAGATAAGAGCCGCTGTTCCAATCGCCAGATAGACAATCACCACCATTACCATATAAGGTATCACCCATTCACCCACCGTATAACTTACATAAGCTCCCAGCATTTCTTTAAAATCTACCGCTCTTACAGGAAACAAATAATTAATGTGATTCCATGCCCCATTGTCTTTGCTCATAGGAAAGAATGCCGGTCCAATCAGGACTGTAATTCCAATTGCCAACGTTGCCAGAGAAGACTTAAGCCTTGCAGAGCAAAAAAGCATAAAAAATGTAACCGTAATGCCGATCAGCAGGATAATTGCCAGATGATAAAAACATGCCTGTCCTGCTGTCAAATTATAAGGAATCACAGAATTCCAAACCTGAACCGGCAGGTCGATTCCTGAAAATCCAAAAAGCAGGCCTATCACACATATCCCCGGCACAATTCCCACTAAAAGATATCCCACTGTAAAAGCAACTGAAACCGCAATTTTAGACCAGATAAGGCGGTCTTTTCCATATTTTGCAGTAAGCAAAAGACTGACTGCTCCCGACTCATGCTCGAAAGCAAAAACCGGGCTTACACAGATCACGATCACAAACCATAAATAAAATCCTATGTCAATAGTTGTCCATACCATATCCATAATGCATTTATCGCCCCAGGCAAATGGAACAATGGTATTTTCCGCTTTTTGAATCCAGTACTCCTTTTCCGCCTTCGTATAATTACCATAAGAAAAATCCATATCTAAATAATCCCTGATTTTGTCCATACGCTGTCTGTAAAACTGGGCGCCATCTGTCAAATCAATCTCCATAAGTGCATTTCTATCTGCATACGGTTCCCGCATATCCGTATAGTTTTTGGCTGTAAAATAGAAAATATCTCCCATTGGACGAATGATTTCCATATAGGCCTCATCACTTTCCAAATCCATTCCATAACTCTGTATTTCCTTCACTATACGGGTAATATATTCCTCGGAAATTACATCTTCTTTTTCTTTCGCCCTCTCCTGCTCTAAACGAATTCCCTCAATCCCTTCCACATAGCTGTCCGTTTCTTTATCATAAAAGCTTGCTCCGTTAATAAAAGAAAACACACATCCTGCAATCAGAACATACCCTGATATCATAGCTATGATGTTCAGCCTGCGCTCAAAAATCTTTTTCCACTCATATCTTATCATGCACCCCGTCCTTTCCGAAAAGAAGCTCCTCTCTTTCCCTGTCAAAATCTTCACTGAAATAATACAGGTACAGTTTTTCCAGACGAAAAGCTTCTGCTTCTTCTGCCTGGGTTACCTTGAAGTAATGGGATTTCAACATTTCCATCGTTCCCTGTGCAATAAACTGCCCCTGCTTCATGAAAAAAATCCAGTCTGCAATCTCCTCCACATCCGACACAATATGGGTGGAAAGAATAACGATTCTGTCCTTTCCCAACTCTGCAATCATATTGCGGAACCGCACCCGTTCCCTGGGATCAAGCCCCGCGGTAGGCTCATCCAGAACAAGAATTTCCGGATCATTTAACAACGCCTGCGCAATTCCAAGCCTCTGCCGCATACCGCCGGAAAAGGTTTTAATCTTATGCCGCATTTCGCTTATCAGCCCCACCTTCTGTAACAGGAGGCGGCTTCTCGTTTTGGCAAATTTTCTGTCCAGCCCTTTTAATGATGCAATATACAGCATAAATTCCATAGCGGTAAAATTAGGATAATATCCAAAATCCTGGGGCAGATATCCCAGCAAATCCCGGTACCGTCCCCCCATTTTCTCAATTTCTTCCCCATCAAATCTGATCTCTCCGCTGTCAATTCTGGCAATACCGCATATCATACGCATCAATGTAGTTTTTCCTGCGCCATTTGCACCCAGCAGGCCATATACCCCTTCCTTCAGCACTGTGCTTAAACGATCCACTGCAATCTTATTCCTATACTGTTTCGTCACCCGATCTATTACCAGCTCCATCCTGCATACCCCTTTCTTTTCACAATGACTGCATTTTAGTCCTATGGCAGAATTTGCTCACAGTTTGCCAGCTTTCTGTTCAGAAGTACAAACTGCCATAGTCCAAAGACAACACCTGCAGCACAAACGATACACCATATCCCAAAACATTCCGGGCGATACCATCCCAGCTGCTTTACATAGTTAAATACCGCCAGCGCAGCCATAAGTACATATCCTCCTATAACCGCATTCCGCAATACTTCTCCCTGACAGTACTGCATCAGCTTAAGCAGAATCCCTGTCATAAGAATCATGGGCGTAAAACTGTAAACAAGAAGCTTCGAAACATTTAAGTCAGCAAATACATTCCCTCCAAGAACACCGGCTGTCAAAATCAGGCAATTAGAAATACAAAGGACAGCCATACGAAGCATAACAACATTTCGCAGAGAATACTTTGTGGCATATTCAATTTCCAGCATGGTTTTCTGATAAACTCTGGTAATCTCCTCCACTGTAAGCATCACAAGAAGTGATGGCAAAAAAGAAAATAACACCAGAATTCCTTCCTCGCTTTCCATTTCCTGAATCTGCATCCCGCCATGCCGCACTAAAAGCAGGAAAAGCAGCAGCCATAATGTCTGCCAAATCACACAATATCTTTCCAGATACCCTGTCTGCTCCAATATAAAATTCCACAAATTTCCTCTTGTTCGTTCTGCAGGCTCCAGCAAAAGAAGTTTCTCTATTCTGCTTTCTTTTTCTTCTGACAAAATTCTGTGAGACAATACTTCATATTGTTTCAGTTTCTTTTTAATTTCCTTTTGTCTCATGGCCGCCTCCTTCCATTTGGGCTAACAGCTCCAGGCCTTTCTTTACCCTGTATTTTACCAGCGAGGAACTGATCTTAAGGATAGCTGCAATATCCGTATATTTCAGCCCCTGAAAATACCGCAGAATAATTGCTTCCTTAAGCTCTTCCGGCAGGCTCATAACCATATGCTTCACCGCCACTTCCTCCTCCATACGCATCCCCGCCTCCTGCTCCGGAACAGTTTCCATAACAATGGGGCGCAGTTTTTTATAATAATCTTTACACTTATTTTTAGCTATGGTATAGAGATAGTTTTTGGTTTTGCCTTCCTGCCGGTACCTGCCATAGTGCTCAATAAAACTTACAAAGGTGTCCTGGCAAAGATCCTCCGCCACAGCAGAGCTTTCCACATGATGATAACAATAACGGAAGATCTCGTCATAATACTTTCTTATTATTTTTTCAGGCACAGGCTCACCTCCTCTACCCTGTATAACGAAGAACTCCATGAAAAAGTCAAAAGGAGTTAACTTTTTTCGTTACAAATTTTTTCAAATAATTATTTATCTATTTTCCAAAGATACATATTTATGACAGCTTTTCGCAGAAATCTGATAGAATGCCATATCCTTTCTTTGCTACTATAAAACTGTAATCATTATACATAAAGGAGGACTTATTATGAAGCGAAAACTAATAGCCATATGTTTAACCCTGTGTTTGACTGCATGTGCATTGGGAGGATGCCAAAAGCAAAGCGGTACTCCGCAGCCGGCATCTGAAGACGCACCTGACGAGGCAGAAGCCGCGGCGCCGGATGCTTCTGTTGAAACAGAAGCTGATGCAGATACACAAAAAGAATATCCAGTCATAAAAATAAATTACGCCACCTTATCAGAAATGGCTGATGAAGCTCTTGTGGAAGAAGAAATCAATAAGATTATGCGTGAAAAAGCCGGTGCGGAAATTGACCTGATTCCCGTCCTTGGCGGAAACTATCAGACTACAATGAATCTGCTGCTTACAGGCGGCGATGATTCCCTTGATGTATTTACTTCCTTCTGGTATACGTCAGAAAGCAATCTTGTGGCAAACGGACAGGTAATTGCTCTTGATGAACTGCTTGATGAATATGGACAGGACCTGAAAGACCTTTATAAAGGATATGAAGACTTTTTATACTGTGGAAAAGTAAACGGACAATTATATGGTATCCCCAGTATAGGCGCATGGTGCAGTGAAAACTTTTATGTTGTAAAAGAAGATGTGTCAAATGCCGCTGACATTGACTGGAGTAAGGTAAACGATCTTGATACCCTGACAGACGCCATGATTGCCATGAAAGAAGCAAGCCCTGCCAGCTATTTTATCCCGGGATCAACACAAACTTACTGGATGCCGAAAAACATTGACTGTCTTGGTGATAACAACATGTTTGCAGTTTTAACCGATCCACTTAACAGCACAACCGTTGAAAATTATTATGAATCAGAAACCTTTATTGATTTTCTTGAGCACGTTAAAATCTGGAAAGAAAAGGATCTGATCAGTCCCGATCCTTTAAGCAACTCAAACGCCACTTTAGTTAATCTGCAATATGGCATTACAGATGGAACGCCTGGATTTTCATGGGATTCTGCATCAAATATTTCCTATATTGAAATCCAGAAAAATCTCGATTTAACCGGAGGCGCTATCACAGGTTCTATGGTCACAACCGGCAATGTAACAGACTATCTCTGGCATATCAGCGCTTTTTGCAAGCATCCGGAAGAGGCTATGAAGGTTCTTGTTGTCATGTACACTGATCCTGTTGTGGCAAACCTGCTTGCCAACGGAATTGAAGGACGAAATTATGTAATAAACAATGACGGGCAGATGCAGCTTCCTGATGGAGTCGCTTCGGCAGCCGACTTGGGATGGCAGATTGGAAGCAACACCGTATGGCCCAATTCCACGTTATGCCTGACCTGGGACTATGAAGCAAAAGATTTATATGAAAAAATGGAAGAAAAGAAAAACAATGCAGCAAAATCATTGGCTTTGGGCTTCCAGTTTGATTCCACAAACGTAGTGGATGAGATGACTGCATGCGCCAACGTTGTGGCACAGTATTATTTACCTTTAATGTATGGTGAAGTGGATATTGATTCTACTTTGCCCATCTTCCAGCAAGCGCTGAAGGATGCCGGAATTGAAAAAATCATTACTGAAAAACAAACCCAGCTTGATAAATGGCTTGCAGAAAAGTAAAGAATAAATTCAATAAATCAAAGCCGGCGGAACAATTACTATCATCCGCCGGCTTTTTAATAAAGGAATAAATTTATGACAAATCAACTGACATCTCAAACCGAAAAACTTTGGAACAAAGGGTATACCCTGATACTGCTTACCAGTACTTTAAGCTCATTTTCCTTTTATCTGATCACCACCATATTGTCAAAGCATTTGCTCAATATTGAAATCGGCTTCCAAATGACCGGAATCATTTTAGGATTATTTTCCATTACTTCACTGGTATGCCGCCCCATCTGCGGCGTCACCTCTGACCGGATAAATAACATTAAACTGCTGAAAACCGGAAATCTTCTTATGGCGACCGGACTGATTGGATTTGCCTTTTTTAAAAGCGTTCCCCTTCTAATTCTGTTTCGAATTATAAACGGAACAGGCTTTGCCATTAACAGCACCTCCCAGATCAGTATGGCATCCAAATATATTCCAAAAGACAAAACCGGGGAAGGAATTGGATACATAGGAATGTCAAATATCATAGGCTCTGCCGCCGCCCCTGCCTTAGGAAGCGCATTAGAAGAACGGTATGGTATGCAGACTGCGTTTTTTGCAGCAGCAGCTATGGCCCTTGCTGCTTTTGCCATTATTTTCTTTCTGACAGATAATTTTGTTCCTCACAGCCAAAAGAAGAAAAAACTGATGCTTAAGGATATCTTTGCGCCGGCCGCAATTCCTTTTACCATTGTATATAGTGCTTTTTCTTTTGGCAGCGGCATCATTTCTTCTTATTTAATCGTTTTTGCATTGGAACAGCAGATAGACCGGATCAGTATTTATTTTACTTTATATGCTTTGATACTTATTTTCATCAGACCATTGTCAGGAAAAATAATGGACCGGCTTGGGCTGAAATATACCGTATTTCCCGGTTTAATCCTTACTGTTATTTCCATGTTCCTGCTGGGACGAAGCACTACTTTGGCAATGGCTTTAACTTCCTGCGTTCTGCGGGCTATTGGCCAGGGAGCTGCACAGCCTGCACTGCAGGCGGGATGCATCAACAAAGTAGGCAGACAATCCAGCGGAGTAGCCACCAGCACTTATTATCTTGGCGGTGATATTGCACATGGGCTTGGCCCGATGGTGGGCGGCTGGATTTTGGGAAATATGGCTAAGTCCCAGGGGTATCGCTTCTTATTTGATCTTTGCGGCCTGTTATTGGCTGCGGCATTCATTTATCTGGGCCTGATTATGAGAAAAAAATCTAGCTGTTAGTATTTTTTTGCCGGTATGCAGTAGGCGTAATTCCTTCAATGCTTTTAAAAATCTGCGTAAAGTGGGAAAAGTTGGTATATCCAATCTCAAGCGCCACCATGCTTACCGGCAGGCTGGAATTTTTTAATAAATCAATTGCAATTTCATGTTTTTTCCTTGTAATATAATCCTTAACATTCATTCCCGTCGCCTTTTTAAACAATTTTGTGAAATATTCCGGCGAACGATGTATCTGGTCGGCCACTTCCTTTACAGTAATGTTTTTATTAATATTTGTGATAATATAGGTTTTGGCAATTTCTATGTCATTTTCCCCGGGAAGCTGCTTTGGCGCACCCTCCATTGCCTTTGTCATAAAGCTTACTGCCTTTTTTAACGCGGAAACACTTTTAAAGGCATCCATATATTCTGAATAACCATACTCCTCTGTAAAAACGCTTTCAATCTCCAAATTGCTTTCATAAAGATATCTGAAAAAAATCTGCGTCAAAGACTGGTGCAGAATACAGAGATTTCTAAAATTGGCAGTGCCGGAATCTGCCGTTAAATCAATATATTTTAATATCTCTGACATGACGATATTCTTATATCCGGCCCTCAGCATTTTCTCCCATCTGTCAATCTGATGCGTAAGTTTAAGCGGAAGCTCATCTCCTGCTTCCTGTTCGCAAAAAAATAATTCTGCCTTTTCCATTACATTGTCATCCACAAAGGAATGAATATATACAGCCTCATCATGTAAAGCAGCAAAGGCAGATCTTCTTCCCACATAACAGGCAGTCTGCTCAGAAATATCTGCGGATATCTTCAAATAAAATTTTCTGTAAAAATCCTCTGTAATTCTGTTCAGCATATCTGTATTGGAGAACAGCATTATTACAAACATTTTATATCTGTTTAGTGTAATAAGTGTATAAACATCTTCGGGCAGCTTTGATTCGTGCAGTGCATTTATCAAACTTTTCTTGATAGAATGGTTGGACAAATACCCGGCATCCTGTTTATGAAAAGGATAAATGTCAACCATAATCAGTTGTATTTGGGAATCCTGCTGCAGCGGATATCCTACTTTATTTAAATACAACACCGCCTCTGTTACATTGCTTTGGTGTGAGGAATATAAGTTATATATAATCCGGTCTAAATTTTCCAATTCATTAAATAAATACAGCTTTCCATAATCATAAAACGTATTTATGCTGCTCTCACGCTGAATTTTCAAAACCGCTTTTTTCAGGCTCTCTTCAATTTCATCATAAGGAGCCGGTTGTATAATATAATCAAAACATCCCAGTTTAATACTTTGCTGCGCATAGGAAAATTCAGCGTGGGAAGTAAGCAGGATTCTTACTGTGGAAGGATAGTTTTCTACCACCCACTGATTTAAAGATAAGCCATTTTCTTCCGGCATTTCTATATCGCAAAGCAAAATATCTATCTGCCGGGTTTCCATGATCTTTCTTGCCTGCCTTGCACTTGCAGCGCTGAAAACTTTCTCAATCCCAATCTTATTAAAATTTAAATTATTTATCAGTCCATCCACCACTGATTGCTGGTCATCAACCAATAATATATTCATGTAATATCTCCTGATTCTATGCAAAGGGGCAGGCAGATTAACGCACATGCACCACCGGAGGAACTGTTAAAAAAAGCCGCTTTATATTCCTCATGAAAAATCAACTGTATTCGTCTTATCAAATTGGCAATACCAATATGATGTGTCTCAAAACCGTTTTCTGTAAGATTATTTAATTTCTCCAGTACCTGTTCGGGATATCCTGCTCCATTATCCTTGATTTGAATTCGCACAAAGCTTTGCTTCTCTATTTCAATCCGGTCAACATCTATGGAAAATTTAAGCAGTTTACCTTCGTTTCCATTATATTTATATGAATTTTCCAAAAATGTCTGTATCAAAAGCGGAGGAACAAGGCACTCTTTTACTTCACTGTCAATGTTCTGATCAATAAAAACAGGAACTGTCCTGTCAAGTGCAATAATATTATAATAGTCCTGTATCTCCGCCAGTTCGGCTGACAACGGAACCAACGAAGCATTGTCGTGAAAGACAAACCTTAAATGATTGGAAAATGAAAAAATCATAAGCTTCATTTTCTCATAACTTTTCCCCTCCAACATGTTATACAGACTTTTCAGGCAGTTCAAAAAGAAGTGAGACCTGGTTTGAAGCTGATAGTATTGAAGCATGGCATGTTCTGTTTCATATGCTTTATACATATTGTCTTTTTCCAGTTGGATTTTCAGTAAAAAATAGAGAATAATGATCACTCCGATCAGTAAAATAAAAAGCGCAGGAATCAGCCATAAAGCAGAATCGGAATAAATAAGAAAATACCTTAGCGGCATAACGCCGCATAACTTTAGCTGTGTTCCTGATACGGGAAGCTGCCACACCATATATTTTGAAGCAAATTGAAACAACTCATTCCCCTCTCTGGGAATTATCAAATCTTCCGGTCTCATGGAAATAGAATTCATATAATCCCGGTTAGTCAAAATCTCCTTATCCGTACAAAAAACAAATTGCAGATAATCTTTCGGCAGATCTTCTTTTTCCACAATAATTTTGTCCAGATCTATCATTGCACCCACAATCATATTCTGCATTCTGTAATTATACAGTAAAAGGGAATGACTATCATCACACAAAATATTCCACGTTCCAAACTGTTCCGGTGAAAGACCGCTCCAGTACTCTTTTAATGAACCTGCAAGCTCCTGACATTTTTTATCAAAAACAAAAGAAGAACCAAAACGATACAGGCACATGGAGTCATCCACATCATAAATAAATAAGGCGCCTGAGGAAAAAACTCCTGAATCCAGCAATGCGGACAACTGGCGCATAGCGCTTACTTTTGCAGGAATGTCACCGGTTTTTGATGCCAGCAGATAAAAATCATGATTATCAGAGTATACTGACCTGCAAAACGATGACATACTGTTCATGCCACCTTCCAGCTCATGTACATACAGACTGAGCGACATTTTATTGCTGTACTCAAGCTGCTTCTGGCAAATTCTGGAGGTGGCGCGGACAGAGACGCCAAGCAGCAGAACAATAAAACAGACTAAGGCGGCAAAGCTGAGTCTGGTTATCTGTTGTAAGGACTTTCCTTTTTTCATAATGATCTCCTGCCAAATGAACCTTTTGTGTTCTGAAAACTTCCTTTACAGATTATAACGTATATTTTCACCAACTTTTATATCAATATCCGTAAGGTAACTGTCTTTTGAGGGACTGACGCCTAATGCAAAATACTGAAAAAGAATATCAAGAGGCTTCTCTCCCAGCACCCAGGGCTGTTGGGTAATGATAACAGAAACCTCCCCTTTCTTTAATTCATCCCGAAAAGGACTTATCCTGTCATGCAGGATTACCCGAACAGGAAGTGCCGCCTCCTGTACCGCTCTCAATGCCCCTTTTGAACCCAAGTCATTAAAAAGCAGCAAATTAATATCCGAATGCTTTGCAAGAAGCTTTGTAACCGTATTATACGCGCTGATATCATCCTCATCACACACCAGATCGGCGGCTATGTGGATATCAGGATAATCCTGCTTTATTTTTCCCATACAGCCTTCAATTCTCTCAGGATGAATCGACTGTGTCCAGCGGCCGGAAACAATCCCCAATACACCGCAGGGCGCAATAAGCCCTATTACATTTCCAATCACACGCCCGCATTCACAGTTATCACTTCCCACATAGGCAAGCCTTTTTGTCTGTGCTATATCGCAATAATAAGTCACTGTCTGTATTCCCGATTCGTAAAACTGATCAATCTGATCTTTTATCCGTGTATCAGCAAGGGGCGGTATGGCAATTCCGCATGCTCCTGCATCTTTCAATTCCTCCATTGCCTGAAGAAGCCCATTTACATCATTATAATCAATATAACGCAGAAAAACGGTAACCCCATAATTGGCAAGCTCCTGACATTTACGCTGAATACCATTTTCAATGGATCTGAAAAAGCCGACTCCATTAAAAAGTATCACCCCAAATTTCAGAGATTTCTTTCTTGCTGCTAATGACTGCCCCGCAACATTGGGAGAATAATTAAGTGAATCTAATATTTGTCTTATCCGCTCTGCAGTCTGAGGATTTACCCCTTCCCGATTATTGATTACCCGGTCCACTGTTCCTCTGGATACGCCTGCTATTTGAGCAATTTCTTTTATTGTCAGCAACTCATTTCTCCTGTTCTATGAAAATATCTTTATCGTGCCCGTACTAAATTTTATTATATCACTACCCACTTTTAATGAAAAGAGAAAAAAATAACATAATAAAAACATTGAAATTACGCTGTTTATTGACAAAACTTTTGATATGATATATGATAATTATATGTAATGTGCTCGAGCACGAAACATTAGATAAAGGAGGCTACCAAATGAGAACCGAACTAATTAACTATGATGATCTTGAAAGAAGTATGTATGCAGTCTATCCTGATGGAGAAAGAATCTGCTGCTATGAATATACTTTAATTACGATCTTAAGGGACGCTGATTCTTATGATGATATTTCCACACTGCTTGAAGAAAAAAGTGTCTGTAAGTTGCTTAACAGTCAGAAAATTATTCTTCTGTTTCCCAATCCCATCTGTAAAAAATGGAATTATTCTTTGGACAGCAGCCTGCCGGATGATCTTTCGGATATCCCTGAAATGATTCGAAGATTTAATTATCAGCCTGCAATGGATGATGTGGGAATTTATCACATTATGCATAATGCCCGCTATCTTATAGGCACAGGAACCGGCGCATCAATGGTACACACCATTGCTTCCTGTAACCCTGTCAATGTTGCGGGAATTTTCACTATAGGAGGCTCTATTTCAGAAAAAGCCGCCGCTGCATGCGTCAATTCCCCTGTTCCTGCAATATTGCAGGATGCAGATGAAACAGTAAAAAATTTTTTCCGCCGCCTGAATCAAACAGACAGCGGTTGTGACGGTTATTTTTACAATAAAATAAACGACGCCCAGTTTGTGTATCTTTCTGATGAAAAGGCCGCAAATCACACGATTACCGGCAAAACCCTCCGATTTGTATGGGAACAGCTCTGTGCCAAAGTATGCCGCTGGAATTCCTGCTTCTACGGGGACGCAGGCCCCAGAACGGTACGGGACCATTACAAATTTAATATTCATGAAGACGATCCCCTCCTTGGCGACAACAATGGCCTGCCCCATACATGGTTTGAATATATACCAGATTCCGTCAATGCCGGCAGCCAAAACAAAGTCCCTCTCATTCTCTTTAATCATGGAGGAGCAGACACTCCCGGCAATATATGCAACACCTTAAAGCTGCATGAGGTTGCTGAAAAGGAAGGCTTCATTGTAGTGTATCCCTGGTGCTCTGCGAAATGGGGCTGGAATCTGGATCTGGAAGAAGATAAATATGACGACATTGCCTATTTAAAAGCTCTGATTCATTATATGAAGGAAAAATATCCGATAGATGAAACCAGAATTTACATAGGCGGCTTTTCAAATGGCTCGGCTATGGCGCAAATCTTTGCCATGACCAACCCCGGCCTTATCGCCGCCGTCCTTGCTGACAATACCGGCTTTATTAAAAACAGAAATACAAAGCCCTTTGCCATTGCCGGAAGAGAAAAGCTTTTATACGACTATCGTATGCCGATATGGTATATTTATGGCACAAGAGACAAAGAATACCCTGTAGTGCGCGGCTCCGGCCAGCAGGTTCAGTATGACTTCTGGAAAGCCTACAATAATATTACCTGGAAGCTGACACCCTATTGCAATGAACCTGACGCTCCTGATGTGGGTGTGGCGGGAGATCAGGTTGAAGTGTATACACCAAACCCCCGATATCCTTTCCGAAAATATACCACACATCGCTTTTTTTCTAACGATAAAGATCCTGTAAATTATTATAATTATACCCTTGCAGAGGGAAAAGGACATGACTGCAATCCGGAAGACGCATGGCTTGGCTGGAACTATATCAGCAATTTCCGGCGCCTTCCGGATGGAAAAAGCGTGCAAATAAAAAAGTAACTGTCTCTTTCACCAGTTTTCCTTGACACAGCCTGACAATATTGATAAATTAAATTTACAGCAAGTCAATTTTTGGCAGAATGCCTGCGTTGACTTGCTGTATGCAAAATCGTTGAACCACAAGTTCATTTATGCTCTGGAGGATTATGGCTACTATAAAAGATGTTGCAAAACATGCAGGTGTTTCCATCGCAACAGTGTCAAGGGTGATCAATAACCGGGCCCCCATCAGTGAGGCAACCAGAAAAAATGTCTATGAAACAATGGCCAGGCTGAATTATCAGCCTAATGAAATGGCTCGCGCCCTGCAAAAAAAGGAAAGCCACATCATTGGTTTAATTGTTCCTAATATATCATTCCCCTTTTTTGCCAAAATTGCAAATGCTGCCGCCGAAGCATGCCATGAAAACGGGTATAAACTCATGTTATGCAAATCCGGAAAAAACGGCAGTGAAGAAAAAGAGATGATGGCTATGCTGCAGGCTAACAAAGTAGATGGAATATTAGTTTGCAGCCGCTTAGGCAGCGTATCTATATATCGGAAAAACCATCTCCCCATCATCAGCATTGACCGTGAGATACCCGGAATTCCCTCCCTTACCTGCGATAATCTGGCAGGAGGAAGGCTGGCAGCGCATACTCTGTATCAGGCAGGCTGTCGAACCCCTCTTTTACTTACCAGCGCCATACCTGATTATATGTCTGCCGGACTGCGGCTGAAAGGATTTTGCGGCTTTTTTGAAGAAAAACAGATTACTCCTTTAACCTACACCCTCTCTGATGATTTTTCATCCGCAGAGTATGATTTTGATACTGCTGAATTTGTCGCTTTTTTAGATTTGCATAAAGAAATAGACGGCATTTTTGCCAGCAGTGACTGGCTGGCTGTAAATTTTATGCACTGGCTTAAGTCCAGTCATCTCTGTTATTTAAAAAATATTCCCTGGATTGGATTCGATGGATTGGACTCCTCCTTTTTATTTGATCTGTCGACCATAGCACAGCCCATAAACGACATGGGCGAAATGGCAGTGGAACTGTTAATCCGTAAAATCAATAAGAAGGCAATCCCTGACCTTTCCATTTTACCGGTACAACTGATCGAACGCGCAAGCACTGCTCTTTACAGTACCAGGTAACGCATGGTTCCTGTCTTCTGATCCCTGTAAGTAATTTCAAAACTCCTGTCAGAAAAATCAGTATGCAGCGCAGCCATCCAGTTATCCTTTTTCCATGTAACTGTCAGCTTACTTTTATCTTCCCATGTTTCTAAAAAAACCTCTCCCTCAAAAGCCGGATACTCGTTTCTAAAACGCATCAGCTCAAATAATTTTCTCACAACAGGCCGGCTCAAATTTTCTTCTATCTCTTGTTCCGTATAATTATGCCGATTAATACTGCGCCCCTCTTCTCCCCTTTTAAGCGCTTCAATATCATTTTTTCCCGCAAGGAGTCCCACATAATACACCTGGGGAATTCCCGGTGTAAAAAACTGCACTGCCCTTGCCAGCAGATATGCATTATCATCACAATTAAGGGCAGAATAATAGGTACTTGGAATCTGGTATTGACGTAATTTTTTTCCTTTTGATTTCACCATTCCGCCAGGTACGCGGATAAAAGGTCTTGCGTCAGCAGTGAATTTCTCCACCTTTTTTCTGACAAACTCAATTTCATCCTCCCTTAAAAGACCTGCTACATCTACCACGCCAATTCCATCATGGGTATCAAGTGTGGTAAACTGCTTACGGGGACAGACTTTCAACCAGTGCGCCAAATGTTCCGCATTTCCTGAAAAAACAGCATGTAAAATCAGCATGGGAAGTGCAAAATCATACACCCAGTATCCTTTTTGGGCAATTTCCAACTGTATTTTATAGGATGCATGGATTTCTAAAAGGACTTCCGTACCTGTTTTTTCAAGAGGCGCTGTGCCGATTTTCAAAATATCCCAAATTTCAGGCTGAACAAAAAAGCAATTACTTCCGGGCCGTTTTGATGTATATGCAAATGCGTCAAAACGTATGAAAGGAACATGACTGGCAAGGTGCTCCAAATTACGCTGATAATATGCTTTTGTTGATTCTGAAAAAGGATCAACGTCAACCTGTTCCTCAAAAAAAGTATTCCACAGCATCACTTTTCTGCCGTCTTTTCTGACAAAGGTTCTGCATGGTGCTTCCGCTCTGCGCCGGTAAAGGGCCTCTATATCATCTTTTGTTGGCCTTCCTGCAGGCCAGAATTCATCCCAGTGAATAAACATACCGCGATATGCCGACTGCTCCCCCTTTTCCATGTAATCACGAAATTCCCGGCTGCGGACTGATACATGATTAATCATAAAATCAGCCAGCAGATAATACTGCTCTGCCAGATCATCAATATCTTTCCAGCAGCCAAAATCAGAACAGACATTGTCATAATCAATGACAGCAAATCCTCTGTCTCCTGATGAAGGATAAAAGGGAAGAATATGAATACCCCCAAACAGATCTTTAAAATATTTATTCAGACAGCGGTTAAGCGCAGGAATGTCTTTACCAAGGCTATCCGGATAAGTAATCAGCATGATTTTATTTTCTATTTTTTTCATATTAATTTTCTGCCTTTCTTTATGTAAACGTTTAACATAATTATATCATCATTTATTGTGTATTTCAACATCATTATCAATATTATATTAATGTAAACGTTTGACATATAATTATGATTACAGTATAATATTTATATCAAAATCAATTACAGTTTTACATTAAGCTAAAGGAGAATCCATATGGAAAATCAAATTACTTTACTGCCTGGCAGACCTGATGACAATAACCGCGATTACCTGCCTGAAACTCTTATAAATACAGATATTGTTGTAAATGAAAGTGGAAACAATTCACAGCCTTATCCTGAAAATCTGAAAGAATATAAGGCAAATCTTGTAGATGATTATGAAAATATCTGGTATGAATACGTTCCTGAAAGCTATGATCCAAATAAAAAAACTCCATTAGTTTTTTCCATTCACGGCGGCATTATGACAGGATGGGGACAGGCTGTATATACCTCATGGACACTGATGGCTGAAAGAGACGGCTTTATCTGTGTTTTTCCCAATGCATGTGTTGGAGGCGGCTGGCAGCTCCCCAGAGGAAAATGGGATTTTAATCCGCAGCACCCGGATGGAAAAGAATATGCCTGGACTCCTGACTGGGCTGAGCCTTCTCCGGACAACGTACATGAAAATCGGGATATCCGAATGATATTTACTTTAATAGAACTTATGAAGCAAAAATACAACATTGATGAAGGACGTATTTTTATGCAGGGAATGTCTATGGGAAATGCAATGACCTCCTTCTTTGCAAGGGAATTTGGAAACATACTTGCAGGAGCTGCCGGTTCAGGAACTGCTGCCTATTTATCTCTTTTATATGAGGAAAACGCACATATAAAAAACAATGCCGGACCTGTTTCCATCTGGCAGTCGCGCCCGGAAAGAAACCGGCTGCCCGAATTACAGGAAAGAGAGTTAAAGGTAAATAAATTCAACCGCCTTTACTGGATGAAATTAAATGAATGCTCCCTTATCCCTGAAATCAGCATCAGAGGCGAATATAATATGGCCTGGTTTAAAGGCGCCAGGGCGGATCTGGTTTATATGGATATTAAAAACAGAGATCATGGACAGACCTTTGATGATGCTTCTCTTATTTGGGATTACTTTTTTTCCGGAATCAGAAGAGAAAAAGATGGCCGGATTGTCTCTCTTAACCCTTCCAGGAAATGGGAAAAAGATCAATTTGCCATTGCTGTTGCAAAAGACTGTAATAAGGCATGGACAACAAATGGCATCCTGGAAATGCCTGCTCCGGCAATATACTGGCAAAAGCTGAAATATCATGGTTTAAACGGCGATAAATTGGTGCGGGGAGAATTCTTATATGTTCCGCTCTCCTTTCTTGCCGCAATATTTCACGCAGAGTATTGGGCAAAAGAAGAAGGTTCCCAGGTTACTTTGAAATTTCCTGATAACCGCCTTGTACAATTTGCCCGGGGCTCTATTGGATGTGTTATTGACAATACCGTAAGAAGCATGTACTGTGAAGCTTTATACCGCAACGGGGAATTGTATGTGTCCATAGAGTGGTTTTGCAGATATTTGTTTGACCTTCATGCATCTTCATACGGCAATGTTATTTACATTACAGATCATCACAGTGAACTTTCCATGTTTATGGCTGATTTGATCTCTGACATCCTGCATGATGCCCCCGTACCTCCAGAATATAAATTCATGTAACCATTACCTGCTGCCTTAAAAAGGAACCCTGAAAATGTTTGATAAACTGAATGCCTATTTAAATAATCTTCAAAGTACATACTCCATTCCGGAATGCGGCTGTATTATCACTCAAAATCATAAGATTTTATATTCCCATATGTTTGGATATTCTGACGCATCAGGCAATATCCCGGCATCAGAAAACGACTTGTTTTTTCTTTATTCTGCAACAAAAATTGTTACTATGACTGCCATAATGCAATTAATAGAAAAAGGAAAAATAAGCCTGTATGATGAATTGGAAAAATATCTTCCCGAGTACAGCATAGTGAAGGTATGCGATTATTTTGAATTTCCGGAAAAACCTCCTGTTATCTGGCCAGGCTCCGATACTCCATGCCATTACGCAAAAAGCAAAATCAGAATCATCGACCTTATGACCATGACTTCCGGTCTGTCCTATGATATCAATTCAGAACCCATTACACAGCTCAAAAAAGCAAGCAAAAACAAAGCTTCCACACGCCGGATGATTTCTGCCATCGCCCAAATGCCTCTGATCTATGAGCCTGGCACCAGATGGCTTTATGGTCTCTCTCATGATGTTTTAGGCGCCATAGTTGAAGTGGTCACCGGGGAGCAATATAGCAGCTATCTGAAAAAACATATTTTTGATCCACTGAATATCCAAGACCTTCACTTTCATATTACAGACGCCGTCCGTTCAAGACTTGCGTCTCAGTATTCTATGGACCGTACCACCCGTACCATTATCCCCATTGATTTAAAAAACCCCTTTCAACTGACTGAACAGTATGAAAGCGGAGGCGCCGGATTAATTGGCTCCCTTCATGCCTACAGTAAAATTCTGGAGGCTTTGGCAAATGGCGGAACCGGAAAAAACGGAGAGGTTATTTTAAAAGAAAAAACAGTTCAAATGTTTTGTACTTCATATCTTACGGAAAAAATGATTCAGGATTTTTCAAAAGCCGGAAAAAAAGGGTACAGCTATGGTTTCGGCGTACGGGTTCTTCAAAATCCGGAACACTCCAAAAGTCCCATCGGTGAATTCGGATGGGACGGAGCCGGGGGAGCTTATGCTCTTGTTGATATTAAAAACAAAATAAGCATTTTTTATGTTCAGCATGTTGTAAGCTGCCGGGATGCCTATGATATCATACATCCTGCCATAAGAGACCTTGTCTACGAAGAATTATCCTTTCACTGAGCCAATCGTTATGCCTTTTACAAAAGACTTTTGAAAAAACGGATATGCCGCCAATATGGGAATGATTGCTATAATGGCAATTGCCATACGGATACTTGTATTTGGTATCTGGGCTTCCATTCCCTGAAGGACATTCGCCTGCTGTGCCTGAAGAAATGAAATATTGCTGAGTACCATATTCAAATAATTTTGAATGCCAAACAGATCCGTCCTTGTATTTAAGAAATATACTCCATTGGTCCAGTTATTCCAATAGGTAATGGAAGCCAGCAGCGCAATGGTTGCAATAATAGGACGGCTCATGGGAATAATGATATGCATTAAAACAGCATACTCACCGGCCCCGTCCATACGCGCAGACTCTTTCACCTCACCGGGAATCGTGTTGGTCAAATAAGTTCTCATAATAATCACATGAAAACCACTCATAAGAAGATATGGCACTATCATGGCGGGCAGACTGTCTCTGATGTGAAAAATCTGTGTATAAACCAGATAAGTAGAAACAAATCCGCCATTAAATAACATGGGGAAAAACAAAAAGAATGAAATTGCTCTGTTTCCCGGCAAATCCTTCTGTGAAAGTGCATAGGCAAACAGCAGTGTAATCGTTACATTAACAATTGTACCTGCTCCGGTAATAATTCCACTCATCATATACGCTCTCAGCAAAGAGCCTTTTATTTTCCACAGATAAGCATATGCATCAAGACTGATTCCCTGCGGCAAAAAAGAATATCCCTTTGTAAGGAGCTGTTCTTCTGAGGAAAAGGAACTTGCAAGCAGCATAATCAGGGGCAGAATACAGGATAAAACCAACGCCAGCATAAGTAATCCGGTAAGTATTTGAAAAATCTTATTTTTATATATCATAATTCTCCATTCCTTTCTCTAAAACAATGCACTGTTACGGTCTATTTTCAAAACAATTCTGTTTGCAGCAAGCACACATATAAATCCCAGAACCGACTGGAGAAAACCGGCCGCAGTTGATCTGCCAATATCATTTAATTCAAGAAGCCCCCGATAAACATACGTGTCAATTGTCTGCGTAGTACTGTAAAGAAGTCCGCTGTTCATAGGAATCTGGTAGAACAGTCCAAAATCTGAAGAGCAAATATGGCCGATTGCCAAAAGAACCAGTGTAATTACAGTGGGCTTGAGCATAGGCAGTGTAATATGGCGGATTTGTGCCCAGATCCCCGCCCCATCTACAACAGTCGCCTCATAATAAGTTTTGTCTATTCCAATAAGTGTTGAATAATAGAAGATAGAGCTGTATCCAAAATGCGTCCACAGATAAACCAGGTTCAAAATCACAGGCCAGTGTTCCGCCTGTCCATACCAGTTAATTTTTTCTATCCCAAATAAAGGAAGGATTGCATTATTGACAAATCCTGTTTTAGGACTTAGAAAAGCATATACGATATAGCTGACAATAACCATCGAAAGCAGGTATGGAATGAGAATCACAATCTGGCTGCATTTCTTAAAAAACTTATTTTTCAGACTATCCAGTGCAATGGCAACAATAATTCCCAAAATATTGCCAAACACAATAAACCCCAAATTGTAAAGAATTGTATTTCTGAAAACAATAAATGCATCGTTAGAACTGAACAAATATTTAAAATTTGAAAGACCTGTCCAGGGACTTTGAAACAATCCTATGGAATAATTCACTTTTTTAAATGCAAGAATCAGCCCTGCCATCGGCATATAATTATTTATAATAAGATATATCATACCGGGCATAAGCATCACGTAAAAGGGAACATATTTCTTTATCTTTTTTATTTTCTTATGTTCAATGGTCATTGCAGTACCTCCTGTCAAGACGTCTGTCCTACTTTCCTTACATATAATAATAGTTTTGGCATGGAAGAAACTCTATATATTTTCTGCAATAATCTGTCACATATCTGATTTAATAATTTATATAACTGATGACTTGAAAAACATGAAATTTGACTCGAAAAACTCTTGCTTCTTCCCTGTAAAAAATAGTAAAATAAAGGTAACTAAGTTAAATGAACCTACAAATGAAAAAGATACGATATGTTATCTGAAATCACCCTTTAGCAGGAGGAAGGAGATGATTTTATGGGGATTGGCAGCATAACATCAACTAACAGCTCATTGCCCCCGCAGATGCCTGCGGCAAATTTAAAAGATTCAAAAAGTAAAACTATCCAAAGAGATATTTCAAATGCACAGCAGCAAATGCAGAAGTTATCTTCAAAAGAAGACCTGTCTGCCGGTGAAAAGGCAAACGAACAGAAGAAACTTCAAAAAGAAATATCCAGTCTTAATACGGAATTGAAACAGCATCAGCAGGAACTTTCCAGAACGCAGAAAAGAGAAATCATGATGGCGGAACTTCTGGAAAATGAAAAACCGGTAAAAAAGGAAGAAGATACTTCTTTAAATACAGCAGAAAGGGAAGCTCTGCCAGACAGCGATCAATATACTGCCAGAAAAGAAAATATACCAGGCAGCGATCAATCTACCACAAATAAAGAAACTCTTCCAGACCGTGATTCCCAGAATGCGCGTCCGGGAACTGTTATATTCCAGGGCAATGATGGCACCGTTATTTTAAAGGAAATCATGAATCAGGAGAAAGCTTCCAATATAGATGCTGAAAATAAACAGACTGATAAAATTGAAGAAAAATCAGGCAATGCAGGTAATGTAAAAGAATCAACAGCTACGGACAATGATAAAGCTGCCGGTGAAAGTTTATCCCCTAAAGAAATGTATGCAATGGGAACCGCAGACTCTTCTGTGCAGCAGGCAGATCGTCTGGGAACAATTGTAACTCAAATCAGCGGTGATATTGACGTTTTAAAGGGCGAAATTAATCAGGATGAAAAATTCGGCGGAAATACAGAAAGAAAACAGGCAGAACTTGAAAAGATGGAAGAGCGGGAACAACGGGCAGAAAACTTCCAATTCTCCATATTAGGCGAAGCAAATAACGCAATGAAATCAGCATTGGAAATCAATGGTTCTGCAAATGGCAGCGTACAGGCTGAATCCCAAAATACTTTTCATGTCAGCGGTTTAAGTGCGTCGCAGGAAGAACAACAGGCGGCACAGCAAAGATTTCAGGTTGCTTTTGCCTGATTAAATAACAAAGTCCACGTGAGTAAATACCCTCATGGAGCTATAGAACCGAAACGTAAATAATCGACCAGGGGGCTGATCATTAAATGATTAGCCCCCTGATTTTATCACTGCTTACAGGGAATCAATATTCATTTTTCACATCATTTTTCTATCTGAATATTTTCCGGCAATCTAAAATCTGTCAGTGAATTACCTCATAGCGTAATCTAAGATATGAGTTCTCTAAAACTACACACTCCTGCAGTTTCAACACACCCAATTTTGATAATTCGCTTTCTGACAATAAAGATTTTCCATCAATTAAAGTGGATGTATCTTTACCGCCAATTAATACAGGCGCCATCACAATATCAATATAATCTATCAGCTTTTCACGCAGAAACAGTCCGTTTAATGTACCACCGGTCTGTATCGTTATTCTCTCACAGCCATATTCTGATTTGAGCTTCGTAAGAATCTCTTTCAGCGACAGTTCATCTTGATATATGATATGGAGATTATCTTCTTTCATTTCAAATGCCGGATGTTTTTTGTTGGATGTAATCAGCACAAATTGTTTTGACAAAGCGCAAAAATAACGTATGCCATGTTCCTTTAAATGTTTATTATCAATTACAACAAAGGAAACGGGAGTTTTATTTGGCATGTCTGCTGTGTTAACACCGATTTTGGCCTGCACTCTTCCGGAATTGATTGACCATAAATCTGTTGTCTGCTCTATTTCATAATACTGATGCAGTCCTTCTTTAATTCCTGCAATTTTAGGAAAATCCTTATCTACGTCCAAATTATCTGATGCACCGGTGCTGATTTTGCCATCAACAGACATTAACATAAATAATGTTGTAACAGGTCTGTCCATTTTATCCCAAACAATCATGTTTATCCTCCCCACATCCATGTCCATTTTCATAAGTAACTGCAACCTTCAAAATCTATCTTCCTTTCTTCGAATTTTTGAATCGTAAATTCAGCTCTGTCACATTTTTCCCTTACCTGCATTCCTGTTTCATGGCAAAATATCCAATCAGTACCGTCCACACATAGGCACAGGTCTTAGGAATCATCAGCATTCCAATTAATGGAATAACATCCGCCCACAGCACCACCGGAATGTAGAAGCCAAAACTCAGCACAATGGTCAGCCACATCCATCGAAATGCCTGATCTCCATGCTCCTTTGCACTGCGATAAAACAGTACGATCACTAAAAGCCCCAGCAAAGCAAAAGGAATGTTGCGGTAGATTCCCCATAAGAGGGGTGCTTCGGCACTGAGCCACTGGTTCTGAGGCATCATGCATAGAGCAATACGCATACCTGCCAGACCATATACAATGGCGGTCAGGCTTCCCTGTCCCTTAATCTGATACCGCTGTCTCCATACATAATATAGCAGCACATAAAAAATTGTCATTGTCACCGAAGTAATCCATTTCCCAAGCCCCAGAGGGACAATATAATTTTCCAGCCCCGTTGTGCACAGAGCCAGAGCACGGGGAACAAGGTGGAAAGAATCGCCCGCCCCCAATACTACCGCCATCCACCCAAAAAGCCGGAATTGACGTTCTCCCCTGTTGTTCCGGATCATCAGAATACCAATAGTAATGACAGAAAACAGATAGACAGTGTCAAATAATGTTTCTACAATTGCCTGCATAGCTTATTCTCCTCTCTTAGTGTACAACGTTCAATTTCCAGAAAATCGCAGAAGCGTCATAGCAGTATCTGCTGGATTTTGAAAACAGAAAGACATGTTCATAACTCCGTAAGGCTTTTAGGGTTGAGCCCCATTTCTTCTTTCCTCCCATAGTGCAATGAAATCCGATACAAGGGCTTTTTCCCTCTTATCCACACACTTCGCAAGCAGCCCTGCCCCGTCATTTAACATATCCATTGTGTGGTATATGCCGAATTTGAGGTTTACTTTTACAATTTCCGTAACAAGTTTTTCATCTGCCCCAATACCTCCTGCCCGCAGCATTTTTTCAATCCCCGTGCGTTCCCTGCACTCTGCCATGCTGCTTAGGTAGATTGTCTCTGCCTTCTTTGTCATTTTTTCCTCGCGGACAATTCTGCTGATCTCATAACAATGCTCCAAATCACGGTAAAATGAATCACTGTTTTTATCTTTCTTATACGTTGCCATAAAGGAATTGCACTGGCACAAATTTTTTTCCTGCCTGCCCTTTTTTATAATTCCCAGATGGAGAGTCCTGTCCTCCATTTCATGCACCATAAGATAATCGCTGTCAAAGTCGGAATCCTCATGTTTTCCTAAATCATACAGATACAATTTTGAATAAGATGCAAACATCTCCGGCAGGAAAGAAAGGTTATCCAACTTTAAGTGAATGACCTCCAAAATTCTGTGCTGCTTTTCCTCTGTCCTATAATACTTCTGCACCAGCTTTTCCAGCGACTGCATCGTGATTCTTCCCTTTTTTACAGCATATACCCCAAAATCACCCGTGTACTGCTTTGGTCTGCCTGCATACTGGAGCCCCATCAGATGCGGTATCTTATCTTCCGTATTGGACAGATGGATAATCTTTTTGGAAATATGGATATAATAATCATATTTGCAGATCGTGTCCTTCACATTTTGGAAAATTTGCAAAAGCCTTGTGTCCTTCATGTTTCCTCCCAACGTATAAAGAAATTGCCTGAGCGGTTAGGCTCAGGCATTACATTTCTTTTTGAATTGCAATTCACACTTATTGAACTGCTAATGTTCAATAAGATTGGGAGCAGGCCTATGATACTCCATAGGCAGAGACGACCTTTGTATTTGTATTGCCCGCAAAGCCGGGACGGGTAGCCCCTCTCTTTCGCCGCAAAAGCACCGAAGCTTTTCATTACCTATAATCTATCATGCCCCTGCCGCATTGTCAACTGCTTCCCTGCTTTTTTCCGCCATTTTCTGCATCACAATCAGGAAAAATATTCAAACTCAAATGAAGCTCTGTCTGTTTCAAAGGCAAACACGGTACAGCCCTCTTTGCAAAACCGGTAGAAAGCACGACAGGATGCACTTTCATGAATCGTCCTTACCATGTCTCCTTTCGCCGGCGCCTTAAGGGGGCGTCCTGATGTTTCCAGCAGACGGACCTCCAATTCCAGACTGCCCTGTTTCACCTGCACCATCTTGTTTTGAATTTTAAATACTTTCGCTCCAAGGTAAGTCGCTATCCTATACTCTTTTCCCTGCCACAACACGACGCCTATAATACCGGTAAAATGCATCCCCATCATGGGAATGTCCGCCACTGACAACATCAAAGTTCCATCAGAAAAAAAGCAATGTGTCCATATATACTCTTTGGGAAATGACCGGCCACTGTCTCCTTCCCAATATCCCCATGCATTCCGGAAAGAAAAATTTTGCCCATTGATATACACATTTCCACTGACTGAATGCTGCATGCTCCATACCCTGTGACGACATTCCATAAATGGCACCAGTGCAAATGGCCCCATAATATCATATTTTAAGGGAAAAAGTGATCCAAAATTCAAATTTCCCCTAATAGCTGCCTGCTGTGTGTGTATTTTCAGATGCACGCCTTTTTCACCGAATCGGTTTTCTCCGATAAAAATATTCCGTTTTGTGCATTGAAATGCATTCGCTGGAAACATAATCGTCCAGGCATCATTGTCTGTAATAACCTGAATGGAACAGGTCCGTTTATTTCCTGTATTGTGAATGGCAGGTATCACCGCCAAAGTCTGTGTATTGGACTGACATTTTAAATACCAGCCATAAAAAGAATGATGCATATGCTTTCTCCATGAAAAAATAATGATTATTTTTCCACGAATAGATTTGTTTTATTCATCCTTTTCCCATCATTCCGAGGCTGATGCCGCCTCATAAACATGGGTATAATAATCATAGCTGAGCACAGACTTGGAAAATGTCATTCTATTTCTCACAATGCTGGATATCTGCTTTACATAATCTTCCGGAATGAGGGCATTTTCATCTGTCGGTGTAAAAGTATTGCTGGTTGAACTGTAATGCCCCAGGTCAGTCTTCCAGTCATAATTTCCAAAGAAAACAAGGGGGAGGGCATCCGAGAGCACATCCCTTCCCACATAAAGCCTGGAATCCCATTCCACACCAAAGAGATTGCACAATGTGGGAAGTATATCTACGGAAGAGGTGGGCGTATCCACAATAATCGGCTCCTTATCCTCAAGCTCCCCACACCAGATAATCGCACGACTTCTGTCCCGCTCCTCATAGGTGTTTACCGGATAACCATATAATTCAGATAAATATGGCATATTTCCCAGGGAAGCGTCCGAATCCAGCCCATAGGGAAAATGATCCGGCGCGATACAGATGACCGTATCATCTGCAATCCCTTTTTCTTCAAGGGTTTTCACAAGATAAGTCACTGCCTTTTCAAGCTCAAGGTTTGCTGCTATGTAAGCACGCACAGGCTCCGTGTAGGAAAGATTTTCCTTCGCACACCATGCGTCTACGGCGTCTTTATTTTCCCTTGACATGGCGTTGTTGCCAAAAGCGTATACACTGTGGCCGCTTACCGTCATGTAATAAACATTAAAAGGCTGTTTGTCAATGTACATGGGCAGAGTTTCCTGCATCAATTCCAAATCGCTTGCCGGCCATACAGGACTGATAAGCTCCTCAAGCCCATTTCCCACTCCCATATATCCCCCACTGTAGCCCAGCTTTATATGCGTCTTGTGCCGGTCGTAATAAGTATAGTCGCTGTTGTGGAAAGCCATGCCGAAATATCCTTGGTCATTTAAAAGCGCGCCCATATTGGTATGGGTTCCATTCTGGGTAATCTCCTTAATAGAACTTCCGCCGGAAGTGGGAATCAAACCAAATAAAAGCTGATATTCACCTCCGGTTGTTCCGGCAATTGACTGCTGGTAATAATCATTAAAGTTAATCCCTTTTGTGGAAAGCCTGTAAAGCGTGGGTGTAAGCTCCGGATCAATGAGAAAGCCGGAAAATGCTTCCGCACAGATTAAAATCAGATTTTTCCCCGCAAAAGTGCCTGTATAGACATTTTGGCTTGAGGGTGTGAGCGTGGAAACATAAGCATCAATATCGGCGTAGTTTCCACCTTCGGCAGCAAGCCCGGCAAAATCAATGGAAGCCACACTCTGCCCGTATACAACCGGCGTTACCGCTTCATCCTCCTGCATTGTTTCTATGCTTTGGGAGGAAGTCCCCTCCTTTCGTATGACTACCTCCTGAGCACTGGCAGCCTCCTTTGCCTGTACGATTTCCTCCTTACTGCTTACAAGGGTGTCTTCTAAAGATGCGCCCACTGTGCCCTGCGCAAGTTCCATCTCCGTGCTTTCAAAGACATGGGCAGAGGTTTTGGAGAAAGCAAGATTCCGGATATCCAGACACAATCCCTCACCCAGCCCAAACTGCATTACTGCCGACTCAAAACTATATTGATTTGTATAAATTTCCTTATGCAGGCCGCAGCATAAAATAAGGAACAAAGCCACTCCATAACAGGCAGCTCCCATTATCAGATTTGCCAGTGAAAAATAAACAGTCCTCCTTGTACGCCTTTGCCAAATGCCCTTTTTGGGTAACCGCCCTATTATCTTTTCTCCCAGTACAAACCACAGGATAAGCGGCAGCAAAAGAAGCGCAATATGACTGATCCCATCAAAGCAGAAAATCAACCGCCTGATATCAGCGCCAAATCCGCCCAGCGCATCAGTTGCAGCATTGAATATGGTCTTTAAGTCATATGCCACCTTAAACTGTCTATATACCAGAAATTCCACAGTGAAAATGAGGAATAACAGCCCCAGATAGAATGGTATCAGAATCTGTACTGCTCTTTTGGGAAGCAGCGAAACAATACCTGCAGCAACCATCCCCGCACAGAGTGAAAATAAAGCCAGAAATACAAATGAACTTCCAGTGTGCAGTGTTTCCACTGACAGCTTGAAAACAACTTCCATGTAAAAACACGAAGCAGATAAAAAAACAGCCAGCCATATCTTATTTCTATTCTTCTTTTGTATATTCATAATGCCTTCTTCTTTTTCCATTTCTCATAACCGTATTTTATACTGTTATTTTATATGCCCCATGCATCATTATTGTATCTTTTTTGCATCATTTTTGCATCATTTTGCTTTTCGGTGTCATTCCTTTCCATTATACCAGCTTGAGTACAGCCCTTCCAGTCACTGTCTTCTGTTTTCCTCTCCCCCTTTCTTCCTCACCGTCACGAACATGACTAGCTTCCATTCCTTCCCGTCCTTCCCTGATGACGCCTTTCCTGCCTTTTGAATACCTGCTTGATAGCTTTTTACTATTTCTGTTATATTCATGTCAGTCGCCTCTCTGTTTTGCCGGAAAGCAGCCATCTATGAACATAATGTTGCTAAAAGTAACTTGTACCTTTCCATTTCATTTTTTATATCTTCGGCGGTGACTCCGTAATACAGATATATTTCCCTAAGCAGCATCTTCAACTGCTTCATGGTTTTCTTATCTCCGCTGAATGAGCCGTCTATCACCTGCCAGACAGTTTCTACCCCTATCTGCATCATGCAGTTCTCAAGACACTTAATTTCATATATGTGGAAATCTAAGGGGAAGATATCATCTGCAATTTCCGCTGCCATCTTCTCCCCAGCGTATGGGGATTGGCGGTAATCTGCCTTTTTATCCTGTTCTTTTTTAATTCTCGGAAATAATTCTGTATGCGTGTTGTCAGTTTCACCTTACCGCCTCTTCCGGCGATAAAAATGCTTGTCGGTCCATCCGCTCCGCCTATAATAGATACGCTGCCCGCTCCCTCTCCCATATCTTCACCTTCTCGCCCTGCTCCCCGATTCCCCAATCTGCCAGAAAACCGGGGATGTCTGCCCTGCCTTGTCAGGCTGTGGCCTTATTGGGGATATGTTTTTTAATTCCGTCCGTCTGCCATATAGTCGTAGAACTTCTTGAATGAAAGATATCCTGCCAGATTATTGTTGTCATACTGCATCTGCATGAAATCCCTGACCATATTCATAAAGTTCTTTCTCACATTAACGCTGCTCTCATCGTAGGTTATATCAGCATTTACGCCACCCGCAGCCGACAGGAAATTACCGAATGCATCAGAAGTATAACCCTGCACATCGCTGTATGTAGCATAAGCAAGCATTTCAAGATAGCTGCCGTTTTCCGGGTCAACATCATTGATCCTCACATTGGTGTCTGTATAATCCCCCGATTTTCCCCAATGCCTTACCCTGTATTCAGGATCGGCATCATTATAGTTATCCGCTTTGTAAACGGATGCGCTGGTGCCATCCGGTAACCCGACTGCTGTCAATGCCTTATCTCCATTCGCCCCTGTATAGTGAAGCGTAATATTAGAGGTCTGGGTGCTTCCCACATTCCCCATTGCGGATTTCTGCCTGTTCCTCATCTGTGCCGTCCGGTTCATTCCCACATAATTACTGCTATAATTATAACTTCCAATTCCATTTACGCTCATTTTCAGATCCTCCATTTTTATCCAATATCTTAGCGATTCCCCTGTCGTTCAGAACCGCTCCTGCTCCCTTATAATAAGTCCAAGCAGTTTATTGCCTCATAAATATATTTCATCTTACTTCCCTGGTCACATTCCATACCAGGTTTGTGTTTTATGTAATAAATCTGAATGTCCTACTTCTCCAAAAATCCCAAGAACTTCTTCCACTCCATGTAGCCCTTCAAATCCCCATATTGATACTCGGACTGCATGATGTCATTGACGATTTTTACCCAGTCTGTCTTTTCCAAAAAGTTCCATGATCCTGCACTTCTCTGCTCTGCATTCTTCACGGCTTTTGCGACTGCGGCTTTCAGGACGGTGTCCTCAAAACTGCCCTTCCCGCTTTCCTTCAAATGGGCAGCATAGGCATACATTTCTGCCGTACCGCAGTTCTCCGGATCTATCTTTGACACGTCCACCATCTGCTCCGTCACGTTCCCCAATTTATCCCACGTTTTGACCTTATACACGGGATTTGCCGCATCAAAGCCCTGCGTCTTATAGACAGAAATGGATGAACCGCTCACAACATCCGCCCATGAGCTGATTGCAATATCACCGGAACCTTCCTCTGCACCGTGAAGAGTGGCTGTTGCGTGCGCCGCATCCGCCGCCTGTTCTGCAAAATTCCTTCCCGCCGCATTCCTCTCTGTCTTTCTCGTTTCATACCCTGCCGCCGGGTATCCTGCTCCTATTCCATTTACATTCATTTTCTTAATCTCCTCCATTATTTTGTTATGTCAGCCCCCCTGTCGTTCATAGCCGCTCCCTTGTGATAAGTCCGAACAGTTCATTACTTCATACAATACTATTCTCCTATGTTCCCCGACCAAATTCCATACCGACCTTCACCTCCCCTCCCTGCTCCCCGATTCCACAATCTGTCGGAACGCCGGGGATGTCTACTCTTGTTCTTCTGCTTATTTGGAATGTCAGTTCCCTTTTTACACATGGAACTCGGTCTTCATTTCATTGGATGCTCCCTTTTCACATATTGCTATTTTAAATGAAAGCTATTCATTGCATTATACAGTTCATCGGTTTTTTTGATGTATTCGGCTTTTGCCGCCCTGTACATTGTGCAATTATGGAAAATAAGAAATTCTTCGTCATCTATTGATATTTTCGTTCCATCAATGATATTTTTGTATATATCATATGCTTTCTTTGTATCTCCTGTCATCTTTTCAATCAGGCTGCTGCCGTTTTCCGAATGGTAAGCATCGTATGCTGTTTTGTATTCTTCATACTCCTCGGCTGCGGTTTTTGCCGTTCCGTCAGCAATCATGGCTTTTTTCTTTTCTATCAGTTCATCAATCTTTTCCTTTGCGTAAGCCTCTGCGCCCTTCTCTATATCCTCATCTTTATGAGAAGCCGCCGAGTCTGCCAACTGCTTCAGGCGGAACTCTGCTTTAGCCAGGCTCGTAATCGTATTGTATGGGTCAACCATTGATTTCCAACTAACGGGCAGTTTTTCATTCATAGAGCATACGGCGTTTCTAAATTCATCTAAACCAGAACTGATATGTATCAATTCCATATCAGTACCTGATTCCTTTTTTTCGGCAAAAAACTGCTGTCCTGCTGCAGAAATTGATACAGTATCCCTGTTTGCGCCAGACTTCGCTTCACCCTCAACCCTGCCATCAGCATGAGACTCCGGCACTCTTTCGTCTGCTGTCGTCGTATATGATGCCTGACTCATATAACAATTCATTTTAATATTCATAAAAATCTACTCCTTTTTACTTAATCCAATTGATTATAGTCGTTCTAAATCTGGAGCTATCTGATCTGCCAGAAAACCAGGGATGTCTACCCTCTATGGCTCATTGGTGAGATGCAGACGTGGGGCAGGCTGTCTTCAATTATGATTTACCTTTACAGAAAGTCAAAATATCATTGTTCCACTTCCCACACCGCAGATACCCGTCCCAATTTCCAAGTCTTTTCATATCGTCCATAAGCGCGTATGCCGCTGAAAGGTAGTCCGGGTTCCACACTTCTTACCATCTTCCTTGCCATGTATCTTGTCAGCGGATAACCCTCTGTTCCTATGCCATTTATGCCCATCTTCAACTAACCTCCACTATTTTATAATTGCGTCCCCTCTGTCGTTCAGAGCCGCAAACGCTCCCTTGCAATAAGTCCAAGCGTCTCATTT
>VSNT01000269.1 GCA_009774465.1 Lachnospiraceae bacterium | reverse complement strand
ATATAAAAGGAACTTTAATAAAAGCTTTTCTTGTACCGATTATATTGATTATCATTTTGGGAGTAGTTTCATACATAACAGCGTCAAAAACAATTAAAAACAAGGTGGAGGAGTCTTCTAAAAATACCATATCGGCTATGGGAATGTATTTTGAACTGCTGACCAGCACAGTGGCGTCTAAAGCCCAGGAAATGGTTATGAGCAATGATATGTCCACTTATTATGAGTCTTATTATAAAAGAAATGACGGTGCGGCTATGCAGTGCTGGCGTAATGCAAAAGAGGATCTGCTTCAGCTTAAGTCAAGTGTATCTTATTTATACAGCTACAATGTAATACCTGAAAATGGAATTTCAATTACATCTACAGCCGGCAGTGGAAGCATGAGCGAAGGAATTTATTCCAAATTTGTAGAGAGCACCGAGGGAAAATATCTTGTAGATAACGGGTTGAAAAATGCATGGCTTGGATACCACAGTGCACTTGATGAAGATCTTAAGATCTCTGCGGATCAGTATGGAATTGCATATTTTCAGAAATTTTTCAGTGTTAACACCTATCTGGTACTCGATATTACCACTGGAACGATAGAGCAGATGCTGGATGAAATGGATTTTGGCGAAAACAGTATTAAGGCCATCATTTCTCAGGATAAACGTGAGATCGTCCGCATGTCACAGGAAGATGGAAACATTACTTTATCAGGAGCGGAACCGGTATTTACCAACAAGGAATTTTTCACAAAGAGCCTCCAGGCAAATGAAGCGGATGGCGAGTATGTGCAGTATAATGGAGAGACCTACCTGTATGTCTATGCGCCGGTAGGAAGTTCAGGAATTATGCTCTGCGGGCTGATTCCACAGGATAATATCGTTAAGGAAGTCAGCTTTATCCGCAATCTGTGTATTGCAATGATTATTTTTGCATGTATTATTGCCTTCCTGATTGGAAACTGGATTGCAACCGGCATGGGAAAAGCGGTCAAGGTTATGGTCAAATCTATGGATCAGGTGGCAGCCGGGGATCTTACACAGAATTTTGATATTAAACGAAAAGACGAGTTTGGAACTTTAGCCAAGGGATTAAATGAAATGATCACAGGTATGCGTATGATCATGACAGATATGAAGCGGTTTGGCAATGAAGTAAAGGAAATGGCGGATGGAGTGGCTGAAAAGTCACATAACATTAACAACGCTGTCAGGGAAATTTCCATTGCAGTAGATGAGGTAGCTACAGGCGCACAGACACAGGCCCAGGAAGCAGATGCCAGCAAGACGAAGATGAGCGGCTTTGCAGGCAAGATTGACAATGTATGTTCCGGAACGGAAAATATGGGAAATACTGTGGACAAAGCTACTGCAGCAGTGGAGCAGGGACGGGTTATTGTTGATGAATTAAGTAAAAAATCAGGAACTACGGTTGAGATAACCAAGATACTTGTCGATAATATAAATGATGTACAGGAGAGATCTTCTGAAATCGAAGGATTTATTGATACGGTAAACAGTATCGCGCAGCAGACCAATCTGCTGTCCCTCAATGCGTCTATTGAAGCGGCCAGAGCCGGTGAACATGGACGGGGCTTTGCAGTGGTTGCAGAAGAGATCAGAAAGCTTGCGGATGAAACAATTCAGGCCGGCAAGAATATAAAGAAGATAGTGGAAAGTATCGTTGACACAACGCAGAAAACAACAGATTCTGCAAAAGAAGCGGAAATGATTGTTCATGCACAGGCAACATCTTTAGAAGAAACAATCCAGGTATTTGGAGAAATAGATCAATGTGTTGAAGTCCTTGTAAGTGGACTTAAGGAAATTGCTGACAGTATGCAGACAATTGATGCTGAAAAAGAACAGATTCAGGATTCCATCAGCAATATTTCCGTAGTTTCCGAGCAGGCGGCAGCAGCTACCCAGGAGGTCACAGCAACCTTGGAAAATCAGGTACAGATCATATCAGATCTGGCACAGGGTGTAGAGCAGCTCAGACAGGAGGCAGACGCATTAGATCAGTCAATAAGCATATTTACCGTTTAATCGTATGGCATATAATGTTTTGCAAAGCATCGGCAGTCCTCCTGCCGGTGTTTTCCTGAATTGCAAAACGAGATTCCCGTCCAAGAGGGAAAGACAGATACAAACAGAATAAAATATAAGAGAGAAAGT
>VSNT01000268.1 GCA_009774465.1 Lachnospiraceae bacterium | reverse complement strand
AAATTATGGTGTTTATGCCATTATGATTGATCAAATCTCTTAAAATATCACCATCTGTTACATCCAGAGAATGTCCAAAAATATACAAAGTATTTTGCTTATTGAATTCTGGATTTTCATCTATTTCTTTCAACCAGTTTTTATAGTTATTTGTGGTATTTTTATAAATTCTCTGATAGTATTTTTTAAACGGAAGAAAATCCATTTCTTTGTCTTTTCTGCCATCAGGAAGATATTCATCAATTCCCAATACCATATTATTTTCTGACATATATATTTCCAGTAAATTGGGATTCTCTTCTAAATTTTTAAGCGAAAATAGTTCAAATCTTGTTGCCCCATGTACAAAGTGATAATTATCTCTATTTTGAATAGCAGCGTATAAATGCAAATATGTTTTGGAGTAATTAAAACTGATTATTTTGTCAAACGAATTATATAATATATCAGGGTTGTAATATTGAATATTCATGTGATTTATATAATATTCAATATAAATTTCCAATGTGCAAATCAGTCTGTTTAAATCAAAAATCATTGGCTTGATATTGGCTTTAATTTTATCAATTTCCAGAGATTCTTTATCAACAAATTTAGTTAAAGTTTCCATGCACAGGTTACATAAAACAGTATCTTCCACTCCTGTAAGTCTGTAATTATCGTAATATTTGATTAAACGATCCATTGTCTGTACTACTGACGAGATTTCACTTTCGAAATCAATCCAATTTTCCTTAAGAAAAAGATGCTCGTCATGAACTTTAATAAAATAGTTGATCCATAGATTACCATATATTAATTTGCGCAATGCATTGACTATAATCTCATGGTCAGATGGCTTTATGTCATTTCTAAAAGCAGAAGAAAAATAGATATTTTCAAATTCACGTATTGCTGATGCATTATTTGGAGAGTAATAGGCTTGATTAAAGTCTTTTATAAACTTAAGAAAATCAGTGTATTTTGTTGGCAGACCATGTTCTAAATCAAAACCATTCCCTATCATTAGTATATTCATATGTATTTTTTATCCCTTCCCTGCAAATCAGTTTTTATACATTAACGAATTTTATGAGTGGGAAAGGGCATGCTGCATATGAATTCCAATATGTCCGATTCCCAGGATAACTGTTGCAATCAGCATCCATATTATTTTACCATAAATACCCAGTAGAAAAAAGGCAATTACGGGCAGAGTTGCACCAGCATAGGGAATTCCCAAAAAATTGCTGTAGAAATCGGACAGCTCTTTGGGGCTTCGAAAATAGCGTATCCACCATAATTCATAAAGGAACATAAAGGTAACAGATGCCGCCAGCCATAATGACCAGGCCGACCATTTATGCAGGTTAAAGTCAGAAAATAATACTGCGCAGCAGCAAACTGACACTTCACCTGTTCGTTCCAAAAATAAAAGAATTTTACTTTCGTTCTTTGAGGTATATCCTTCAGGCAGATTTTTAGTCCAGATAATATTTGGAATAAATAATAGCAGTAAAAATAAAAAACCTACATATGAAAATCCAATATGCCCCATCATTGCTCAGTCCTCACTTTTCCCTAGAATTTTTTTTGCTTTTTTACACCATGATAAATAGGCATGATATGTTTTTATTCCAAATTTGACGGTGAGCAGATAGTACTTGTGGGCATCGTCCTCATTCAGGCAGCTTTTTAATGTTTTTTTATATTCCAATAAGGCAGACAATTCTTTTTCTGTTTTGGCTTGAAAGGCTTCTATGTGAGATAGTGTATATTTTGCGTCCTGGCCCCCGCCGAAAAATACTTTAAGTAAAGTTTCAAAACGTATTTCATCTTTCTCAACAGGAAGAGTGAGCCAGTTTTTTAAATAATTCCGTCCATCCTCTGTGATAGTATAAATCTGTTTGTTTCTTTTGCTTTTTGTATCTTCTCTGTTTGTAGCCAGGCCGCGGTCAACCAGATTGCTTAGAGTGGGATAGATACTGCCATAGCTTGCACCCCAGAAATACTTTAAAACGGTATCCATTCTTTTTTTAATTTCATATCCTGTCAGGTCTTCGTGGCTTAACAATCCTAAAATGACGCAGTCAAGTTTCTTTTCATTAGCCATATCTGTTTCCTTTCTTTGATTTTGCAAAAAAATATAAAGTCTTGAGATTATATATATGTCTGTTATACACATATGACACTGAAGACGATCTACTATGAGTTGATATATATGT
>VSNT01000267.1 GCA_009774465.1 Lachnospiraceae bacterium | reverse complement strand
CAGCTTTTCCGCCCCGTTCATATCCAAAATAGTACGGGAGTCCACTCCGCTGGAAACACTGAACGCCACCCGGCTTGGCATATTAGCTTTAATCAATCCTGTAATAACATCTACCGAAGGACGCTGGGTGGCTATAATCAAATGAATTCCTGCAGCCCTTGCCAATTGCGCCAGTCGGCAGATAGCTTCCTCCACTTCACCAGGCGCCACCATCATAAGATCTGCAAGCTCGTCCACAATAATGATGATCTGAGGCATTTTAGCTGGCGCCTCGGGATCACCTTTTTCCTTCATTTCTGTAACTTTTTTATTATAACCCTTTAAATCCCTGACATTAAAATCTGCAAACTTCTGATACCGATCCGTCATTTCCGCCACTCCCCACTGTAATGCGGCAGATGCTTTCTTGGGATCAGTTACCACAGGAATCAGCAAATGGGGAATTCCGTTATAAACACTTAGCTCAACTACTTTTGGATCTATCATTATCAGCTTTACGTCATCCGGATGTGCCTTATACAAAATACTCATAATCAGTGTATTGATACATACAGATTTACCTGATCCGGTTGCACCTGCAATCAGCATATGAGGCATTTTTGCAATATCCGCTACTACCGTTTTTCCACCGATATCCTTTCCTACTGCAAAAGCAAGATTAGAATTAAAATCCTTAAACTCTTTACTTTCTATCAGCTCCCGTAGTGCTACAGTCATGTTTTCCTTGTTGGGTACTTCTATGCCTATGGCTGCTTTTCCCGGAATCGGCGCTTCAATACGAATATCCGTAGCAGCCAGATTCAATTTAATATCATCGGATAACCCTACAATCTTACTTACTTTCACACCCTGTTCAGGCTGCAGTTCAAATCTGGTAACGGAAGGCCCTTTACTGATCTCCGTAATGGTTACGCGCACGCCGAAAGTTTGAAGCGTCTGCTGAAGTCTCAGAGCTGTTTCTTTTAATTCCTTCGAAGAATCCCCACCCTGCTTATTACTGCCTTTTGCCAGTTTACTGATAGGAGGAAATATGTATTTTTTAGGAATCGGTTTTCTTTGCGGTATATTAACTGGTTCTGTTGTACTTTGGGAAGGCTTCACAGACTCTTTTTCTTTTACTCTGACAGGTTCCCCGTATCCCACGCAAACAGGCTGCTCAAGGATTTCTTCAGGTTCAGCCTCATCATAAATTCCCGTAATTTCAGATAATTCATCATTTCCTTCCTCTTCTTCAAGGTAAGTACTGTTGATTCTGATCTGATTCATATCATATTCGTGATGAACCTGTGTTTCTTCTTCCTTATATAAATCTGCATTCTCAATCTGCTCTTCAAAATCCGTCAGGTTGATTTCATGAATGTCGTCTCTTGATCGTTCTCTTTCTTCTTCCCTTCCGGATAAGGTCGTATTCAGCATAACACCGCTGATTTTTTTATCCATACGGAGAATTTTTTCATTTTCCTGCTCTTCTTCCCGCAGCTTTCTCTCCTCTTCTCTGCGTCTTTTTTCTTCTTCCATCTCCTGCCTGCGCGCTTTTGCCCGTTCCCTGCGGTACGCTGCGTCTTCCCTGGATCTTTCATACACCTTGCGTCCCTTAGAAGTCACTCCGGATACAAAAGATTTTTCGGTAAGCACCACCATTGACACAATTGCTGCCACCAAAATCACCAGTATTGTTCCAATCATTCCAAGGAAATGAAAGCTTAAATAAGCAAGGGAACCGGCGATAACGCCGCCTCCATTATGCCCTTTACTGCATCTTAAATATATTTCTGCAATTTGATAATTCTGCGCTTCTTCCGGTGCTCCGGTAAACAAATCGCACAACATGCCTGACAAAAGTACTAAAAGCACACCCGCAACAAGCTTTCTAGTGGCAATTGAGTTTCCGCTGTTTACCATGCCAAATGCAATCATAACAAAAAAAGCCAATGGCATAATATATGCAGTCAGGCCGAAAATTCCAAACATAACGTTACTAACCGTATTTCCAAATACTCCGGCAATTCCAAAATTACACAAAAATAAAAATACAGCCAGCGCAAACAAGGCAATCAAAACAATTTCATTTCTGATTGCCACATCCATAGGTTCACTTTTTCTGGAGTTATTTCGGGAATTAGTTGTTCTTTTTTTTCCTCTTGTCGTACTGCTTTTCCTTGCCTGTGCCATACCAAAACTCCTCCAGTATCTTACAGATACTAACATAATCTTATATAGTAT
>VSNT01000266.1 GCA_009774465.1 Lachnospiraceae bacterium | reverse complement strand
CAGTTTACACATCCATAAAACCTGTAAAAAGTTAAATTATTTTTAAAAAATGTAGAAAAAATAATAGTTATCCACATTTTATCCACAGCTTGTGGATATTATTATGTAAATTTATGATTCTATATTTAGTGGTTAGTATAAGGTAAATATAACTATATGTAGATGTGTTAAAAATCACGATTTTTACAGTGTTTTTTTTATATCTTTTTACTTGACGGAAAAGGTTAAATTTTATATAATCGTTATGATATTTTCTAAACAGAAGTTAAATCTAAATATTTGTCTACCTTATTATATATTAAGGTTAAGTAAAGGAGGTGCATCCAGAAATGAAAATGACTTTCCAGCCTAAGAACAGGCAGAGATCTAAAGTACATGGTTTCAGAGCCAGAATGAGTACTCCTGGTGGTAGAAAAGTGTTAGCAGCCAGAAGAGCAAAAGGAAGAAAAAGATTATCAGCATAGGCCGCGTTATGTGGCCTTTTTTTCTATATGGATATATTGAAATGAAATATAAGTATTCGGAGTCTTTAAAAAGTAATTTTGATTTTCAGTTTGTATATAAAAATGGCAAATCTTATGCCAACAAATATTTAGTAATGTATGTTTTGGAAAATAGTATGAAAAAAAACAGATTGGGAATCAGTGTAAGTAAAAAGGTAGGAAACAGCGTTGTCAGACACAAGGTTACAAGATTGATAAGAGAAAGTTACAGACTACATGAAAATATATTTAATAGTGGTTTAGATATAGTAGTCATAGCCAGAAACAGTGCTTCAAATATATCGTATTTTGAAATGGAAAGCGCTTTATTACATCTTGCGAAACTTCATCATATTATTGATGAAGTAATCAGACAATAATAATATGAAAAAATTATTGATTTTATTGATTAAATTTTATAGAAAATATATTTCTCCGATGAAAAGAACAAAATGTCCTTATTTTCCAACATGTTCTGAGTATGGACTTGAAGCAGTTGAAAAATATGGCGTTGTTAAGGGAGGAATACTTGCTCTCTGGAGAATTATAAGGTGTAATCCTTTTTCAAAAGGAGGATATGATCCTGTACCTTAGTAATTAATAGAATCAAAAGCAGGAGGAAGTAAATTGACAGGAATTGTTTTAACCCAGTATGACGGTTTTATACTCGGTCCTATAGCAAAAATACTTGGATATCTTATGGAAGGTATTTTTACCCTTTTAGATTTAATAGGAATTCCGAATATAGGTTTGTCTATTATCTTATTTACTATTGTTATTTATTTATTATTGATGCCGCTTACAATCAAGCAGCAGAAATTTTCCAAACTTTCAGCAAAAATGAATCCTGAAATTCAGGCAATTCAGGCAAAATATAAAAATAAAAAAGATAATGAGTCCATGATGGCCATGAATGCTGAAACACAGGCTGTTTATGCAAAATATGGTGTATCACCCAGCGGAAGCTGTATCCAGCTTTTAATACAAATGCCTATTTTGTTTGCTCTTTATCGTGTTATTTATGCAATGCCTGCATATGTTGGAAAAATAGGAGATACTTTCAGAGTTCTTGCTGATAAAATTATTTCTGTAGATAATGCTGCTTTTTTACAAAATTCCGGAGTTGAAGAAATTGCCAAAGTTGTATCTATGTATGGAAAAAGTATTACAGAAGGCAATATTCAAAATGGAGTAGTGGATGTATTAAATAAGTTGACTTCTACAGATATGAATTTAATTGCAAGTCATTATGATTTGTCGGGATTAAGATATCAGGGAGAATATATTTTAAGTCAGCTTGGTGCAAATGGTGAAACAATTACCAGGGGGCTGATAGACAGATATAATAATTTTCTAGGAATTAATATAGGAAATTCTCCTTCTTATATGGCAGCACAGGCATGGAATGCTGATGGAGGAACACAATGGTTTTTAATAATTGTTGCTCTTATCATACCTGTTTTATCAGCGGTTACTCAGTGGATTAATACAAAATTAATGCCTCAGCCGGATACATCAAATCAAAGTGATCAGCAGAATTCAATGGCTCAGTCCATGAAAATGATGAATACAATGATGCCTGTTATGTCTGCAGTTTTTTGTTTTACTCTTCCTGCCGGTATGGGACTTTACTGGATTGCCGGTTCTGTAGTAAGAAGTATACAGCAGATTGTAATTAACAGACATATTGATAAAATTGATATTGATGAACTTATTAAAAAGAACGTTGATAAGAGAAATAAAAAGC
>VSNT01000265.1 GCA_009774465.1 Lachnospiraceae bacterium | reverse complement strand
GAGCTGTCATAAAAGGGTTTAATGATGGAAATGTACTGGTGGAAGGGGTGGAGAGCAGAACTTCTTCTCCGGTAAGGATTTTAAGAGATGAAAGCCTGCAATCCTCTCTGAAAGGATTATATCCCTGCGGCGAAGGGGCAGGATATGCAGGAGGAATTACTTCGGCGGCTATGGATGGAATACGTGTGGCAGAGGAAGTGGCGGTTCATATTATGAATGAGAAGAGTCTTTAAAAAGTACGAAGGGCTGGCCTTTAAAAAGGCAGGATGCACTGGAAAGGAAAGGTGTTTGTATGGAGAAAAAAGCATTTAGCAGTAAACAGGAGCTAAGAACCAGGTATTTAAATTACAGAAATAATCTTTCCGTGAAGGAACGAAGGGAAAAAAGCGCTAAAATATGGGAACAGCTTAAAAATGAAGATACTTTTAAACAGGCACAGATCCTTCTTGTATATATGGATTACAGAAGCGAGGTTATGACCACAGGATTGGTGGAAGAGCTGATTGCATCAGGGGAAAAAAGGATTTTTGCACCAAAGGTTGAGGGAATGGATATCCAGTTTTATGAGGTGTCCGGCATGGAGGATTTTGAAGAAGGATATCAGGGAATCAGAGAACCCTTAAAAGACAGTGCAAGGTTATTTACAGATAAAGTATTACAGGATACACAAGCCCTGATTCTGGTTCCTGGCGCAGTATTTGACAGGGAGCGGGGACGCATGGGGTATGGCAAGGGATTTTACGACAGGTATCTGGCTGCTTTTCCAAAGCTTCACAGCATAGCGCTTGCCTTTGAATGCCAGATAACCAGAAAGGTGCCGGTAGAAGCACATGATATCAGACCGGATCTTATCATAACAGATACAGAGGTTATCAGATAAAAATTTTAAAAGGAAATGGGACAGAAAAAATGGAATTGCTGAATCAATTGGGAAAAAATGCCCTGGCGGCAAAATATGAACTGCAGAAATTAACTACAGATGAAAAAAATCATGCGTTATGTAAAGCAGCAGATGTGCTTGTACAAGAAAGCAGTTTTTTATTACAGGAAAATGCAAAAGATATTGCCAAAGGAGAAGAAAAAGGAATGCATTCCGGTCTGCTTGACCGGCTTCGCCTTACAGAAGAAAGAATAAAAGGGATGGCAGAGGGACTTTTACAGGTCGCAAAGCTGCCGGATCCCGTGGGACAGGTGATTGAGACCATAGAGCGTCCAAATGGACTTAAGATCGAGAAACGAAGGGTGCCTATGGGCGTAATCGGCATGATTTATGAATCCCGCCCCAATGTTACTGCAGATGCGTTTGGCCTTTGCTTTAAGAGCGGCAATGCAGTTATCTTAAAGGGGGGAAGTGATGCTGTCTGTTCCAATATTGCAATTACCAAAGTAATCAGACAGGCTCTGAAAGAAGAAGGAATTACAGAAGATGCAATTCAACTGATAGAGACCTCGGACAGGGCGGTAACGCAGGAATTTATGCGGCTGAAAGAATATGTGGATCTTTTGATTCCACGAGGAGGCGCCGGACTGATTAAAAGTGTGGTGGAGAATAGCATAATACCTGTAATTGAAACCGGAACCGGAAACTGTCATATTTATGTGGATGAGTTGGCTGATCTTAATAAAGCAATTCGGATTATTATAAATGCAAAAACACAGCGGATTGGGGTATGTAATGCCTGTGAATCTTTAGTAATTCATGAAGCAGTAAAGGATGCGCTGCTTCCAGGGCTTTCAGAAGCATTGAATACGTACCATGTGGAAATCAGGGGAGATGAAAAGGTACAGCAGGTGATTGACTGTGTGCCTGTAACGGAAGAAGATTACGGAACTGAGTATCTGGATTATATTGTTTCCATGAAAACCGTAGCGTCCATAGAGGAAGCAATTGCTCATATTAATAAATACAGTACAAGACATTCTGAATCAATTATTACGGAAAAGAAAGAAAACGCTGAAAAGTTTTTAAATGAGGTGGATGCTGCCTGTGTTTATGCAAATGCTTCAACAAGATTTACAGATGGATTTGAATTTGGATTTGGAGCAGAAATAGGTATCAGCACACAAAAGCTTCATGCCAGAGGTCCTATGGGGCTTAAAGAATTAACCTCTTATAAATATGTGATAAGAGGAAATGGGCAAATAAGGCAGTAATAGACTTTAAAAACTGGCAAATTTGCATGTAAAATGTAATAATATCGCGTGTTATGTAAAAATATGTCGAAAAGTGTCTAAAATTAAATT
>VSNT01000264.1 GCA_009774465.1 Lachnospiraceae bacterium | reverse complement strand
CTCTCGCTCTATCTTCTCCTCATCAAACTTTATAAGCATTTTCATCATAAAAATAATTCCTCCAATCTTTACCATGCTTTTATTTTACCATAGATATCACAAAGCAGCAATTATTTTTCGAACATAAGTTCATTTATTCCATAAATATAATTGCAAGCTCTTCTTCTGTAAGATCGTATACCTTCTCAATCGTATTATGAAGAATTTCTGCAATATCCGGCTCAGACGTATCTAAGTACGATTTTAATTCTGTAATGATGTCATTTTTATTTCTGGACGTACATATAAGAATTGTATTCATTTCTTCTGCAGTTAATCCAAAGAATGGTTTTTGTGTCATCTTTCTGCCTCCTTCATTGGTGCATTTTTTTCAAATGTACTGGTTTTATTAATATTATCCTGCTTTTGATGGAGCTTTGCAATCACAGATGGCTTATTTGATTTCCTTTCACTTAAAAAATTGCAGGTATCATCCTTTATCTGGTGGCTATTGCCTGATTCCCTGTTTTCTTTTGTTTGATTTTTCTGCAGTTCCTCCATGTTTTGGTCTATTTCTTTGATTATTCCAGAGGCTGTAATCCTGATGGTATCAAGTGATTCTTTCAGTTCCCCTAATTGTTGGCTGCTGCTCCACCCGGCTACATAAGCAAAAGAATAATCTGAGGTATCAAGTCCATAATGCTGGCATACAACGTATGCCACACTTTCTGCCTGCACTTCTCTGGTTTTCCGGTCAGGCCTGTTAATCTGATCCTTTGGAATATTTAGATCAATGTCATGCAGTTTTGCATGAGTTATTTCATGAATTAATGTTTTCAGGTTATGAAGTTCACTCATGCCTTCATTAATTGCAATTCTTTTATCTGCTAAATGATAATATCCTTTTGCTCCGGTGCTGATTTGCTCAAATCCGACCGGAACAGGCGATACTTTCTTTACAGCTTCAAAAAGTGTTTGGTATTGCTTTACATTTCCCTGCAGTTCGCTTACTCCAATAGCTGGAATTTCTTTTCCTTCTGTCTGGCTCACATCAAACACATTTACTATTTTAAAAGCAAGTTTTTTTACTTCTACTTCTTCCTGAACAGGTTTGCCATTTTTATCAAAAACCTTTTTTTGTGTGACAGGATCAATTTTATCCTGAGCAATTTTAATTACATAAGGTGCCGGTGCAAGAATTTTAATTGCTTTTTCACCCTTTCTTACCTGTCTTTGGTGCCCATTCTTCCATGCATTGTACCCTGCAATCAAGCTTGCATCCGGCCTTTGCATTGCTATAAGTAACACGTTGTTAAAACTATAGTTATGAAATTTTGACATAGTCTTTAGATATTCTTTGTACCTGTCACTTTCAAATAAATCCTTAATCCCTTTTTCCAATTTATCTGTAAGTTCTTTTACTTGCTTATTTATTACATTTTCCATGCTGTCTCCTTAGTTATCTTTAATTTCCCATAACATGGGTTTTCCATCTGCATCTACAAGCAGTGTAAATATGTCGTCGCTAACTACATACATTACTTTTGTTTCCTTGTGATAAACGATTTGAGAACCAGCAGTCTGAGTTTGTCCGACCTTAACAAAACTACTTTCCATATCAATGTCCTTTACTATACCAATTACTAAAATAAGGACGTAGCTGCCTACTAACATCATAATTGCTATAAATTTAAAAAATGAATTTAAAGCTAACCTCCTCCATTGTTCCTCTTCTATCCATTGTTCTTCCTTCATCCATTGTTCCCTTTCTTATTAAAATTTCCTCAAAGAAAGAGGCAGCTTAAAACTGCCCCTTTCACCCTGCCCGTATTGGAGGTTTGGCAGGTATCTATATTGTGCGATTGCAATATAGCTGTTTTATTTTAGTTCCTTCTCAGTCAGATCATCCAGCCGGCGGACGCAGTCAATACCTCTTTCAAGCCAATCTTTGAAAGTCTGATCATTTGCCAGGATGCTGGCAGCTCCCTGCTTAGTCAGAACTTCTTGCATAATCTCTTTTTTACGGACAAAATCTGCAAAAGTACATTTTTCATATTCTTCTTTGCTTGTGCATTGCCCCTTTACACAATATTTACAATTCATAAAATCACATTCTTTTACGTTCATTTAATCTTTTCTCCTTTACATTTTATTTTTTATTTCTTATTTTTTTCTGCAAAATTTTTAGCTGGCTCCAGTATTTGGGCTTAGAATGTCCTTTCAAAATTTCCCCTCTTCTTCTGCAGTATAATTTATTATCACTGTCGTCAACACTAATACAGACTCTATTGACT
>VSNT01000263.1 GCA_009774465.1 Lachnospiraceae bacterium | reverse complement strand
ATACATAACATTTAGGAGGAACAGTAAAATGAAATTCGATTTTATCATTAGTCATCCCAAAGAAATAAAAAAATACGCTCTTCTTACTACGGAAGATGGGACACCCCTCATTGAAGGGAATAAAAACATCGAGGTAGTATCAGAGACAGGTGAACACAGAAAAATATATCCAACAAATGAGCCTGACATATTTTCATATGAAATTCATGTCGGGGATTATATTCGGCTTTATGGTAAGTCAGATGTAGACTATGCTTCATATAAAACTGAAGTATACAAGGTTACTGATATAACAGCTAGTGAAGTTATAGCTAAATCTTGTTAATTGCTCCTGCAAAGCCCAGCCCAATGAAAAGGGCTGGGCTTTTTGTTTATTCCAGCAATCTACCTAATTTATATATAACAATTCCTTGCACTGTCACGGCTAGGCAAAAGATTAAAACAGCGTGATAATATGAGCAGTCATAGAAAATGACTAGTTGAAAAATTAAAGGCGCAAAAGTAGGCTAGTTGATATTAGTGGTATCCAGAATAAGGAGGATACCGCTAATGGATGTAAAAGAAACCGGACTGACCCCAACAGAAGCTAGTGCCTTGATTGGTTGTAAAGAATACACCATTAAGGAGTTGGCCAGGGGAAAGAAAATACCCCATTACAGGGTAGGGAACAGGTACAGGTTTACTCGGTCCGCCTTGATAAAATGGATGGTTGACCAGGAAGAAAAAAACTACATTAAATAAACAGGAGGAAAGAAAATGGCAAGTATTAAAGATTTGGGAAAAGGTAAGTACAGAGTATTTATCTGTAACGGCTTTAAAGCCAATGGTAAAGTCAACAGGACTTCCAAGGTTATTACAGCGAAGTCTATAAAGGACGCAGAAAAGCAGGCCAAGGCCTTGGAGGTGGACTTTACGAGAGGGCACCAGGTACAGCTGGCCCATGCTCCGACTTTCAATGATTTGGTGGAAAAGTGGAGGGAGATTAAAAAGCCTGATATGGAGTATAAAACCCAGGAACGGTATGAGGGCTTTTTAAATGGGTTTATGCTCCCCTATTTTGGGAATAAAAAGGTCAGTTCGATTAAAGCCTTGGACATTGAAGCGTACTTAAATGCGCTGAAAAAGGATGGGGTAAGGCTGGACGGTAAAAAGGGGGGCTACAGTGAGAAAACAATTCGCCATCATTTCATGTTCATCCAAACTCTATTTAATCTTGCGGTGAAATGGGATATGGTTGAGTATAACCCTTGTGTAAAGGTAGACACTCCAAAAGTGCATAAGCATGAAGCGAAATACTATGAGGACGAGGACATTGGGCGGCTTTTACGTTGTTTAAATGATGAATTCATCAAAACGATTAATGACGCTGGAGGGATGGAAGATTCCTTCTCTTTTGAAAATTTGACTTCCCGTCAGTGCACAGATATTTTTAATGCCTATATGAGAAAAACATATATCATGGTGGCTTTGGCTAGTGCTTGCAGACGGGGGGAATTGATAGGTTTAAAGGTTGAGGACATCGACTTTACTAATAATAGAATAATCATCAATCAGACAGGACATTACACAGTTGAAAATGGTCTGTATTTTGTGGACTATCTTAAAAATGGAAGTCCGAGTAAAAATATAGATATGCCTATTACAGTGATGGAGCAGATCAAAGAATATATACAAGCCCGTAAGTCTGTCATTGATTTGATGGACTGGGAAGATAGTGGGTATCTGTTTATCAGTTTAAAAACTGGTAAAGTGACCACGGCAGGAGGGCCGATGATGCCGGACGTTATAAGTCAGTGGTTTACCAAGTTTTTAGAGAGAAATAATCTTCCAAAGATAACTTTGCATGAGGTACGCCACACTAGCATTAGTTATCTTATCAACAAGGGCGTTGATGTAAAGATGGTGGCAGACCGGGCAGGCCATCAGAATACAAGAACGACAGAAGAGGTATATAGTCATATCTATGCCAAAACAAGAAGGGCAACGGCTGATATATATAATGACCTATTTACTGGCAAGGAAATCAAGGGAGAGTGAAATTAAAAGGAAAAAGGTGAGAACTACAAGGTTCTCACTTTTTTCCTCACTCGAAAAAGGGAGAAAGTGAAAAAAGTGTATAAAATGATATACATTATGTATAAAAGAGACAGAACATAGTGAATAATGTTTGAATCCCAAAATATGGTAATAGCCCTCATAACCCGGAGGTTGCAGGTTCAAGTCCTGTCCCCGCAACCAGAAAAAGGAAGTAGAGATATCTAATCTCTACTTCCTTTTTT
>VSNT01000262.1 GCA_009774465.1 Lachnospiraceae bacterium | reverse complement strand
CAAGCCATACCACATATGATAAACCATAAAACAAAAAAAATCTTGGAGGCAAATAAATATGAGTGATTTAACAGCAACTGGATGTGGATGCGGATCAAACGTTAGCAATGGAAATAACGGATGCTGCTCTATTATCTGGATTCTCCTTTTACTGTCCTGCTGTGGCGGATGCGGCGGAAATGGCGGCTTCTTTAATGGCGGAGACAATAACTGTGGTTGTGACATTATCTGGATCATTCTCTTACTGTCCTGCTGTGGCGGCGGTAACGGATTTGGATTCGGATGCGGATGTGGATGCTAATCACAGTCAGCAATTCTTTTCATCATGTCTGAGGAGTAGGCTCTGAAAAGAGCCTACTTTTCTGCATACCACGGAATTTTGAAACATAAAATATGGAAACAGGTGGGAAGGAGCAGTTATGGATTCAAATGAGCGCAGTAAGGTAATTGCATTTGATACTCTCTTTTGCACCAATCATATACAGATGCTTAAAATTATACTGTCCTACATGGATAATCAGACGCAGAAGTCAATGGCAGTCTACATTAAATTTCTGGAATTAAATTATACGATAGAATTTTTAAAAAAGCATCCTTATTCTCTCTGTGGATGTATGGAAAAAGAATCTTCTCCCGATATTTTTAAAATGTGTTCCGAGCTGCTTCCCTACTGCACGGAGAATGAAAAAAAGCAGTTAGAGCAGATTCGCGGCATTTTTCAGGGAATGGAAATGTACAGGGAAATGTCAAAGACTATGGACTTAATGAAGGATTTTATTCCTGATATGAGCGAATTTACAAATGCTGCATCATCAGAATCAGAGCAGGCTTCCGATTCTGCCGGCAGCTTTGACATGATGAACCTGCTAATGAATATGCTCACCCCTGAGCAAAAACAAATGTATGAAATGTTTGGAGGTAATCACCATGCAGAATGATTGGATGAAAGACGAGTCCTTAAAAAATATTGATCCATATAAGCTTGAATTTCTTCAGGCGCTGATGTTTGAAAGCAGCAATTTAAAAAAAGAGCAGATGCTTCCTTTTTTGATGGCTGTTATGAAACGGGGGCAGGAAAAAAAAGTTTCCTTCTCTGATAACGAAATAGATACCATCGTATCGGTACTCCGCAAACATGCTTCGCCTGAAGAAATTGGAAAAATTGAAAAAATTATGGCTATGCGGTCCAGAAAATAATGCCTCAAAAAATAGCCATTGCTAAAAAAGTCCCACCGCCTGCAGCAATTCAATCTGAATTTTCCGCTTCAAGTGGTGGGATTTTTACTTATTTCTGCACAATATTAACAATTCTTCCGGGAACATAAATTTCTTTTACAATGTTTCCCGTCAACTTCTCGGCAATGGTTTCCTTTGCCTTGGCAATTACTGCGTCTTTTGCCTCATCCCTTGCAATCTTTAAGGTTGCTCTGGTCTTTCCGTTAATCTGAACAGCAATTTCTATAGTTGATTCAATGGTTTTTGCTTCATCAAATTCCGGCCATGCGGTCTGATAAATATAGCCTTCAAATCCTGATGCCTGCCAGATTTCCTCTGTAATATGAGGCGCAACCGGATTCAGCAGTGTAAGAAGTGTTTTAAACTCACCCTTAGTTACTGCATTTTTCCTGTAAAAATCATTAATCAGCGACATCATGGCGGCAATTGCCGTATTATATTTCAAATTTTCAAAATCGTTGCTTACCTTCTTGATGGTCTGATGCATGGTAACTTCCAGATCTTTGGAGTATTCGTCACCTTCCGTCAGAATATCCTGTAATTTCCACACTCTCTCAAGGAATCTGCGGCAGCCTTTCACACCATCCTCACTCCATGCGGCGCTTAAATCAAATGCTCCGATAAACATTTCATAAGTTCTTAAGGTATCTGCACCATAATCCCTCACAATATCATCAGGATTAACCACATTTCCTCTGGACTTACTCATTTTTTCACCATTAGAGCCCAAAATCATGCCGTGAGAGGTTCTCTTAAGATACGGTTCCGGACAGGGAACAATCTTTTCATCATACAAAAATCTGTGCCAGAAGCGGGAGTAAAGAAGATGCAGCGTGGTGTGCTCCATTCCTCCATTGTACCAGTCAACAGGCATCCAGTAATCCAATGCTTCCTTACTTGCCAGTTCTTTCTCATTCAAAGGATCTGTATACCTTAAGAAATACCATGAAGAACCGGCCCACTGAGGCATGGTATCTGTTTCCCGAAGTGCAGGACCGCCACAGCAGGGACAGGTGGTTTTCACCCAGGCCGTCATATGAGCAAGGGGTGACTC
>VSNT01000261.1 GCA_009774465.1 Lachnospiraceae bacterium | reverse complement strand
GAAAAGTATAACGAACTTTTTATCGTTTCTCCCTATATGGAAAATAATATTCCAGTTAATGTAAATGCAATTATATTTGACAATAATATAATAATATTTCCTCCCTCTTTGCAAATTATTTCTTTAAAGGGAAATCGTTTACTCTATCATGGAGCAGACTTTTTAGCAATCCAAAATCTTGCGCCTAGACTAATGACACAATTGTATGAATACACAAATGCCATTTTAAAACACTTTCAGCAAATGGGCTATTTGGGGATCTTAGGAATTGACTTTATTATAGCAAATGATTGTGTATATTTTCAGGAAGTAAATCCCAGATACCAAGCATCGAGTTTTTTAATTAATGCTGCATTAAGTGATTCCGGACTGCCTAATTTAAGCCAAATAAATATCGCAGCATTTACTCATAATACTATTTTCTTAGAAGAAGATCTTAAAATAAACTATAGCTTCTACAAGGAAATATACATGCATGGAAACAGGCATCTTTACCATTTATGGAATGTTGCATCCAACAATATTTATGTTAAAGATATTTTTGCAGACGGCTGGAATACTGAAATGTCAGTGGAGGATGATGCTTATTGTTATACGCTGGTTTTTTCCACAAATATTGCATCTATAAATTTTGACGGAAGCTACGACTTATACCCTAATATTTCAGGTGAAGAAGCTTTCATTCAGAAACATGCTCAAACAGACATGGGATTAAAAATATCACTTATCAATCAGGGATGTGTGCTTACTGATTCTGCCAAACAGTTTTTACAAACAAATGGTTTTATCAAGCAAGCAGTTTTTAGTGCAATAGATTTTTACCTAGAGAACGGAATTCCACTTAATGTACCCATAAATTTAAAATTTACAGATTTTTCTCCGTATATGATTGATGTTAATAATAGTAATTCGCCATGTCTATACTATTATGAACAATTACTCTCTGAAATCTCAATAGAAATGCAACCTGAATGGAATGATTGTTTGACTAAGAATGGAGTTCCATATAGGAAGATTGCTTACTTGTCTACTGATAGATTACGTATTAAACATGAATCAATTTGTTTTTTTAAATCACAAGATCAGGGTTGTTATTTTTGCAATGTTCCAAAATCTACAATTAATCATTTATTTATGATAGAAGACTTTGCAGAGATTATTCATCAATTATTTATAAATAGAAATTTCAGGCATATACTTATTGGTGGGGCATCTGCTCCTGAAGAAAAGGAAATTCAGCAGGTTCTTTCGATTACACGACTGATCCGAAATGAAGATTCCTGCATCCCAATTTATCTAATGTGCCTTCCCCCATCAAATATAGAAACATTAAAAAGATACAAGGAAGCTGGTGTAAATGAAGTTGCCTTTAATATTGAAATTTGGGATAGAAAATTAGCTGAAATGCTCATGCCAGGAAAAGGGAGAATTCCTTTAGATATTTATATGGATGCTTTGATAGAAAGTACAAAACTTTGGGGGACATCAGGAAATGTAAGAACAGCTTTGATTGTTGGGCTGAATAATACAAATTCTTTACTGGAAGCAATAGAAACTTTGTGCAAACATGGCATTCAGCCAATGCTTTCTATTTTTAGACCTATGGAAAGCACAAAACTTTATCCAATAGTTCCTCCCTCAAACGAAAAACTATTGGATGTTTACAATCGTGCTCAAATCATATGCAGGAGATATGGTTTAAAACTTGGTCCTTCCTGTGATGCCTGTAAAAATAACATGTTAGCATAAGTTCCTTATCTATCTGCTGGACTGTTGAATGATATTTTCATTAGCATCAGGCGGAATATTGCCATAGGTAATGTGATGAATTTCTGATATACTCACGCCTAGATTCATAATATTTTGCCTGAGTGCTTCTGGAGACTGCTGTAATGAGACAGTTAGTTGATTTTCTAATTCCAGTTGTTCTTTTCTTAATGCTATTTTATCACGTTCTAGCTGTATTTGCGCATTTTCAATTTCAATTGATTTCATAGCATCATCATGTTGTAGTTCTTTTTTCTTTTGTTGATTAGTAATCCTTTTTTCTTTTAAATTTTCAATTCCTAAAAATATAAAATAAATATTAGGTATAATAACACAGAGGGCCTGATAACAATCTTGAATGAATACAAATATTTCCACATTGGAATTATGCCTAATAGAAATGTTATGTTCTCCAATAGATGATTTTCCGTATTCAATGGATTCCTCTATAATGGATAATGTACTTCCCAAAAGAATGCTATTACTATAATTTATTTCTGTTATAATATTTATTTCACTTGTCAAAATATTTGGTTTATTATTATTGAGC
>VSNT01000260.1 GCA_009774465.1 Lachnospiraceae bacterium | reverse complement strand
TAAAGTGCAGCTTTCCCACGTCCTGCAAACAGAGTTACCCACAATTCCATAAGATAGCCAGTTATACACATTCCCACGAATGCCTACGACTACGGAATCCTCTTCCAATTCCTAATATCTTGACATAACTAATCTGATTTGTTAAAATACAAACCGAAGTAAAAAAGGAGGTGCTTTATTTTGCCCAAAATAAAAATTGATAAAGAATCAGTTATCAAAGAAGCCGCATATATGGCAAATACGATAGGCATAGAAAACTTATCCTTAAAAACGCTTGCAGCGCAATTAGGTGTTAAGTCCCCATCGCTTTATAACCATATTGATGGGCTTGACGACCTAAAACAGCAACTTATGCTTTATGGCTGGAAAGAATTAGAGAACAAAACTATTGAAGCTGTAATAGGACTTTCTGGATATGATGCGATTAGAGCTATGTGCTACGCTTTCCATGAATATGCAATAGAGAATCAAGGAGTTTTTAGTACAATGCTTTGGTACAATCAGTTTGAAAATGAACAGATGAACGAAGTGACTTCAAAAATGTTTACAATTTTTTTCAAAATAACTAAGTCACTAAATATTTCACAAGATAATTGTGTTCATTTAGTCAGAATGTTTAGGAGTTTTTTAGAGGGCTTTGCATTACTTGAAAATCATAACGCATTTGGTAATACACAGTTGATAAAAGATAGTTTTGAATTATCAATAACTATTTTAATTGAGGGAGCAAAAAAATTAGAGGGGAGATGATAGTGAATGGTATATCAGAAAAAAATAGGGGGAACGGTTTTATGAATCGAAAAACCAGACAAATAATTTGTGTAATACTGTCACTCATTTGTGTTATTGCCATATGGTATAAGCCTGTTTTGGCAAATGAAAAAAGTAGCAATTATAGCGATATTGACAGCCAGTTAAAAAAGGAAATAAAGGAATTGCATATTCCCGGAATGGCGATAGCCATTGTAGACTATAAAGAGGTACTGTTTTCTGAAACTTATGGAAATTGCGATAATTTAGATACGCCTTTTATTATAGGTTCATTGAGCAAATCATTCACAGCATTAGCTGTTATGCAGCTTGTGGAAGAAGAAAAAGTAGATTTAGAAACGGCAATATCTGATTATATTGATACCTCTGCTTATTTTATAAATGCGTCCGACGGAGATAGAATTACTATAAGACAGCTTTTGAATCAGACAAGTGGTTTAGGTACATATCAGCGTTTTGGAAATGCAAAAATAACAGAAAGTTACGGACAACATCAATATGCAAATATCAATTATGGATTGTTAGGAGAAATTATAGAAACAGTCAGCGGAGTTAGCTATTCAGAGTATATGGATAAAAACATTTTTTCTCCACTAAGTATGAGCCATACGGCAGCAACACTTATACAAAGCAAAGAAAACGGATTGATAACAGGGTATCGAAATTATTTTGGATTTCCGATTGCGGGAGAGCCGGACTATCCCGATAAATATTCATGGTCTACCGTTCCAGCGGGTTATTTAAGTTCCAGTGTATCAGATATGACAAAATATCTGCAAATGTATCTAAATGGAGGAATGGGAATCGTCAATCAAAACAGTTTAAATGCCATGCTTTATGACAATGTATATGTAGATGGTGATAGCCCCTATTATTACGGAATGGGGTGGACTTTAACGGAGGAATATACAGAGCCTGTATTGGGGCATTCTGGACTTGTTGAGAATTATATGTCAAATATGTTTTTATTGCCGGAAAGCGGATTAGGAATCATCTTCCTCATCAATATGAACGATTATCTTGTCACGAACCAACTGGCGGATATTATAAGCAAAAATGTGATATTTGCTCTTTTGGGCAGAGAACAATATGATATATCGGGCAGCCCGTATATTGTAAGACACCTGTTACTGAATGGGGCATATTTAGCGTTGGTTGCAGCAGCGGTATATCCAATAGCAACAATAAGAAAATGGAAGAAAAAGAAGCAGACAACGAGACTGATACTCTTTGACATTACAAGGCATGGCATATTACCGCTACTGTTACTCTGTTTGCCCTATATGGTAGATATTCCATTATGGGTAGTATGGTATTTTGTAAAAGACTTGTTCATTGTTTTATTGGTAAATTCAAGTTTGCTTTTGGTTGTAGGCATATACAAAATATTATTTGCAGTATTCAAGATATGACAGACTACGTGCTGTCATTCCTCTGAATTATAAAAGCAACTGTAAACTATGTAACACCCTATGTGGGAGAAAGGGGGAATCATTTATGCCTTGTACAGAAGCATACAGAGAACACATCATGTATACTTTCAATGGCTATTGCAAGACTGTCATACGCTTTGCGGCTATCAACGCATGGCGTGACAGGAGCAG
>VSNT01000026.1 GCA_009774465.1 Lachnospiraceae bacterium | reverse complement strand
GTTTAATATAGAACCGGCCCCCATGAGTAAAATGGTCATTATTCTTACTATTGATGAAAATATGCTGGCGTTTTCTGTGGAAAATGTGGATTATGTTATTAATGTATCGTCTGAAAATATTTATGATATTCCGTCAATATTTAATAACGCAAGTCAACGGTATATGCAGAACGTAATTGTATCAGATCATAATCTGGTTCCAATCATTGATACGTCTCGCTTATTTGAAAAAGTAGGAGTATTAGAAGAAGCAAAGCTGCTTCCAAAATAATGTTGGTATCTGCAAAATAAAGAAGGGGGGAGGATACAATGCAGTAAGCGATACAAATAGAGTCTGTTAAAGGATTGCCGGAAAGCAGGCAGATATGCCAAGGAAAGTGAGCATTGGATGTCAGGGTTTTGAAAAGCTGAGGCTGTTAGCAGAGATGTAGCTTTTATTATTGAGAAGTCGTTGGAGCGATAAGAAATGTGGGGCGTGGCGGTTGCTATGCCCTGTATTTTTTGTGGTAAATAAGGAATAAAAGTGGTATATTCAAATGGCCAAATATGGGTTGAAAGAAAGGGGCTGGAACTTATGAAAATGCCAAAAGAAAATATTGATATAAGTATGTTTGCTCCGTGCGGTATGAATTGTAAAGTTTGCTATAAGCATTGCTACAACAGAAAACCTTGCGCTGGCTGTTTGAACAGTGATAAAGGAAAGCCCGAACATTGCCGCAAATGTAAAATCAAAGACTGTATCAAAGAAAAAGCCCTAACCTATTGTTTTGAATGTTCTGAACATCCATGCAAGTTGATTAAAAGTCTTGAAAAAAGCTATAACAAACGGTATAAAGCAAGCCTAATAGAAAATAGTTGTTTTGTTCAAAAATATGGTTTGGATTGCTTCATGGAACAACAGAAAGAAAAATATACTTGTCTTAAATGTAATGGTATTATTTCCATTCACGATAGAGAATGTAGTGAGTGTCAAGAAAAAATGAAATAGAAAAATTCCTACTTGTAGGGAAGGTGGAAAAAAGTATTGTTACGCTTTAGGGGATTTAGCAGTAAAGATGATGATTGCGGTATCTTGTACCATTATCATTAAAATAGGGGATATGTTGCGTAACGGAGCGATTATATTTTGCTCCCTTGTTAATGTAATAATTACATGGTGCTAGCAACATGCAGATATGGCAGTCAAGGAGAAAATCTGTGATACCCGTATGATACCTGTTTATTCTGAAACTGTAAATAAGGCGTAAAATATGGATATTATAGCCATGAAAAATTTAACAATTATGTTATAGCTATAGGGAGTTCGAGTGATGAAAATTTATACACAGATTATTTTATATGGCAGGTGGTCTATGAGACATTCTGCCATATTTATATTATCATGATTTGGATAAAATAAATATGGCAAGAAAAAGCGGATTGATTTTAATATTTGCATTGACGAGTAACGACAAATGCGTTACAATTCAACCGAAGGAGATGATTGATATGGAAAAAACAGCAACCTTAAACTTAAGAATAAATCCAATAGTAAAACAACGAGCTGAAGATGTGCTTACACGATTAGGCATTCCGATGTCTACAGCAATAGATATGTATCTTAATCAAATTTCACTGACAGGAGGTATTCCTTTTGCTGTAACATTGCCGAACGCTCCTTCAGTTCTTAATGCAGATATAATGACAGTGGAGGAAATTCACAAGAAATTGCAAGAGGGATATGATGATATACAGGCTGGCAGGGTTCAGGATGCTGTTTCTGCCTTTACGAAATTTAGGGAGAGTCATTAAGCATGAAGCAATATAAGGTACAGATCACAGATAAGGCATTAGCGGATATGGAGGAAATCTATAATTATATTGCGATACAACTCCAAGCACCAGAAAATGCAATAGGAAAATATAACCGAATTGCGAAAGCTATTGAGGAGTTAAACATATTTTCGAAAAAAGCAAGGCTTATGGAATCTGAGAAGGAACGTACAATAGGGTTAAGGCAGTTGGTGATAGATAATTATTCAGTTTTCTATGTGGTCGAGAAAGAGAGGGTTATTGTAATGAGAGTATTATATAGCGCATCTGATATTGGCATAAGGTTGAAGGGTTAAATAGTATAATTATGGCACATAAAATAATTTTGATATAGTTAGATGAACAGAAATTGACCGATATGGATTACTTCTTTTGGTACAGGTTCTAATTCATATGGCTTGTTGCATGGATTTATTAATTGTCAGAAATTAAAATTGACTGCAAATCAATATTGATCTATATAAGCATGATGTTATGACGTTAAGAAAGTGGAAAGAAGAAGCAAAAACAAAGAAATTTGAGGAAGCGGCATTTAATAAGAGACGTGAGTTAATAACACGTAAGCAACATTTTGGCAACAGAAAATCAGCAAGTCATAGTAAATAATGTAATTGAAGGTAAAAGTATGAAAAATTGCACACTTAAAATATTGTTTTTCGTTCTGCTATGTTGTATGGAAATTGCGGGATGTGCTGATAGGACAAGTAGTTCAGAAGAATTAAATTTGGAAGGAACCTCTTTTTCCTTAAATGATTTACTGATTGACGAGCATGTGCTTTTGGGTAAATGTCCCTATTGGAACATGGATTGGAAAACGCTGAAAGAGGAATCACCCGCAATTGAAAATGTTTATTTTGACTCCTTTCCAGGGACGACGGATATGTTTCTTACCTATTCAGAAAGTGAAGGAATTACTTATGTAACAGATAATAATTACATCTGCGCTGTTCTTTTGACAAATGATACATATGGCCTCCAGGCAGGAATCAGAGTGGGAGATGAGATGACGCAGATGATGGTAGAGCAATATGATTTGAAATGTTTTGAAAAGGGACCAGAAGGAAATGCGACTATAATGACAGGAATGGAACGGAAAAGTTCGCAAAAGCTGGATTATGACTTCATTTTTTCAGGAACGACCTTTATTTCCCAGGAGGAAAGTGATGCGTTTATGGAAGAATTCCTTAAAGATATTACTTTAAGGAAAGACTCCTTTGTTTCAAACGAAACGGGAATAGCGGTTTCATTCTATGTTAAGGAAGGAATTATTGTAGGAATTTGTATGGAATATATCGTGTAACAACTTGGTCGTGCAGAGTTGCTACCAAAAACAAACGTTCGAAAACTGCTTGCCATTATTCAGATTACAGAATATAATGAAAAAGGCAGGCGGAGGATACAAAATGGACTTATATTATGACAGGTATTTGGAGCTTGAACGTGGATTTAAAGTTATTTATCCGGAAAGTCCAAATGCAACCTATACCAGTTTACTGAATTATTCAGATGATTTAAATAAGCCATTTCAAAGATGGTACAGATACAAAGAAGGATTTTCCGTAGAACTGGTTGAGCATTTAATCAGGGAATATGCACAGCGAAAAGAAGGAATCATTTTAGATCCCTTTTCAGGGAGTGGCAGCACTCTGCTGGCGGCGGAAGGAATGGGATATTCAGGTATCGGATTTGAGGTAAATCCCTTTTCCTGCTTTTTATCAAAGTGTAAGCTGGACAATTATGCAAAAGAAACAATAGAATTATTTAAGGATACTTATGAAAGTGTGCTGCAGCAGGCATTGGATGGTAAGGAAAAATATACGTTACCCAAATTATCCATCAGTGAAAAAGTATTTAATGATGAGATTGAAAAATATTATATGTCCATAGGGGCAATGATTGAAAGTGATAAGGTTACAGACAGGCAGGTTCGAAATCTTCTTAAAATAGGCTGGCTGGCCTGCCTGGAACCGCTTTGTAATTATAGAAAAGCAGGAAATGGATTAAAAATCAGAAAATATGTAAAGCCCAGAATCGTTACGGTTGAAGATGCAGAAACTATGCTTTTGGAAGAGTATCAGAATATATATACTGATTTGACCAAAAAACAAAAGGAAAGCAACGCAGTTTTGTACAATGACTCCTGCTTGAATATGGAGGAATACATAAAGGAAAACAGCGTTGAAGGAATTATTTTTTCACCTCCATATGCCAATTGTTTTGATTATACAGAAATTTACAAATTGGAATTATGGTTTGGAAAATTTGTGTCAGAATATTCAGAACTGAAAAATTTAAGAAAGAATTCTCTGCATTCACATTTAAATGGAGATTTAAGTAAAGAAGTACAGCAAAAAAGCGCAACCCTGGAAAAGCTGCTTACAAAGCTTAAGGAAAAAGAGCTTTGGGATAAAAAAATTCCCAGGATGCTGCAGCTATATTATGACGACATGTTTCGGGTGATTGAGGAATGCTACAGGGTTTTGAAGGAGAAAGGTTTTTGCTGTATCGTGGTGGGAAATTCCGCTTATGGAGGAATTGTTTTTGCAGCGGATTTGATTTTAGCCGAATATGCAGAGCAGATCGGTTTTACTGTTGATAAAGTTGAAGTTGACAGATATATTATTACAAGTTCACAGCAATATGAAATAACAAAAGAAACGGGAAAGTATTTAAGGGAGAGCGTGGTATGCCTGATAAAGAACAAATAATTGAAACAGTGTCATTGCCATTGGAGATGATAAATGGCGCTGTTTATTTAATCAAACAGGCAAATCCCAATTCCTATACCCACGGAATGTTTAAATACCCCTGTAAGTTTATTCCGGAAATCCCAAGATGGGGAATAAATACATTTCTGCCTGATAAAAAGGGAACGATATTTGATCCTTTTTCAGGAAGCGGCACAACCTTGTTAGAAGCCAATATTCATGGAATGGATGCTTATGGAACGGAAATTGACGATATAGCAAAGTTGATTATTAAAGTAAAAACTACTGTTTTGAATTCCCAAAAGGTGGAGGTTTTGGAACAGGAATATTCTGAAATAATGAAAAGAATCGTGCAGGATCAGGCGGAGCAGTTTCGGCCGGAGATTGTGAATCTGGAGCACTGGTTTTCTGAAAGAACAATCAGGGAGCTTGGACGAATGAAGAGCTGTATTGATTGTGTGCAGGATACGGATGTAAGGGATTTTTTGAACCTGTGCATGGTTTCCATCATAAAGAGAGTATCCAATGCAGATGATACTTCACCAAAACCCTATGTGTCAAACAAAGTAAAAAAAGTACCGCCTCCTGTTATAAAGGAATTTTCGTCTGTTTTCCGGCGGTATAAACAAATGATGACAGAACTGTCAGGTATTGAAAAAATGGGGCATACAAGGCTGATAGAAGGAGATGCCCTTACTTTTCAAATGCCGGTTGGAATTGATCTTGTGGTAACATCGCCGCCTTATATCAATGCCTTTGACTATGGAAGGACAATGCGCCTTGAGAATTTATGGATGGCCACACTGACAGAAGAAGAGCTAAGAGAAAAAAAGAGCCAGTATATAGGAACTGAAAAGATTAATACAAAGAAGGAAAAAAGCAGTCTTACCATATTGGAAAGAAGCGGGCTTTTAAAAAAATACTTCTATCAAATTGTAGAACAGGATGAAAAAAGAGCATTAGTGGTAAAGAAGTTTTTTGAAGATATGGAAACGAACCTGCATGCTGTTTACCACCAGATGAATCCAGGGGGCAAATATATCATTGTAATTGGAAACAGTACCATCAGGAAAGTTGTCATAGAGAGCTGGCGGGTGATAGAAGAACTGGCAAACAGGTTGGGATATAGAACAATACAACATTTTGGATACATCATTCAAAATCCATACATAAGAATACCAAGGCAGGGTATGGGGGGAAAGATTAGTATAGATTATGTTTTAGTTTTGGAGAAAAAGGAAATCCAATGATATAAAAGCGGCAGAGCGGGTTAAAACCTGCCCTGCCCTTTTTATATCAGGTGCTGCCCGGTAAAAGTGGTGATATTTGCTGCCCTGGAGTGTACGCTCTCCTGCGTCAGAAGTCTACACTTCTAACTGGCGGCACATACTCTTTACAGTATAACGGTAAATCAGGTAATAGATTCCTGCCAGAAGAATAAGAATCAGAAGGCATACCGCCATTCCGCCAATTTCACTGCCAGTCAGCATACCGTCGTTGGCAAACATTAAAAGAGCATATAAAAGATACATAGCGGTCATTCCTACAAGGGTGGGAACCTTAAACACCGGCCCTGCCTGGCCTTTGATTTCCTTTTTTAAAAAAGTAGGTGATGCTCCCAGGCGTTTTAAATCTTCAAAAACATAACGGTTATTAAGGGCAATGGTCATGCAGCGGGTATAGCTGATGATCATTGCGGCAAGGGAACAGATAATGGCAATAAAAAGGAACATCATAAGGAACACGGAAAAAGTCCTTAAATAATCTGTCTGATCTAAAATGCGGATTTTAGGCATATAAGTCCAATAGTATCTAAAATCAGTGGTGTCAGGTTCCGAATAGCTGACCTGCGTCATCCGCTCGGTATCTCCCCAGTAAATTTCTCCATTTAATTGTGACTGATATTGTGCCACTCTGTCATAGTAAATTGGGTACTCACATTCAGGGCCGAAAAGAGAAATAAAAGTATAAAAGAAATCCTGGGCAAATAAATAGTTGTCTTTTCCATCCATATTAAAAGACACTGTGTTTCCGGCCCATTCCGGAGTAATGCCTGCGGCAATTGTTTCATAATCCTCATCATTCAGGATATAAGAGCCTCTTTGGTCTACCAGAAGCCCGTAATGAGCATATCCGGCAAAGCTTACAGAAAGAGTATTATGGGTAACCATATTGGTGAGAACAGTTGCCTGTGAATTCAAATAGTACAATCCGGTTTCGTCTGCATTGGAAACAGCCATGTAACTTCCGGGAGCTACGGAAATTTCTGTTCCGGTGAAGGCTTCAAAGGCAGTTTCGGAAAAGAATTTACCTTCCTCAAGGAACGGAATGTATTCATAATGAAAATTTTGTCCTTCATCTTCGACAATAGCAGTGCCATCCATAGCCAGGGATAAGTAAGGGGCGAGTTTATAATCTTTAATTGCCAGGTCATATTTTGCAGCCAGGTCGGAAATTTTTTCTTCATTAAAAACCTTCTGATCTGCCCGGTAGTGGTAGTAGTAATCATATGGCCGGGAATTAATTTCCATTGTATGTCCCACACTCATCATGGGGATGTAAAAGATGGCAAAGGCAGTTCCGGCGGTGAGTACTGTGCTTACCAGCAGATTATTTACCGTCTGTTTTCCCTGAAATTTCATCATGCTTCTGGCAATCAGATTTTTGTAAGGATGTTTTTTGCGGGAGCCCCAGCCATGCACCACAGTGTGCAGCATGATTAAGTAAAGGCCTGCGAAAACAGGAGCATAAAGCAGATTAAGCCATGCGGGCGGAAAAGCGCTGAACAGTTCCTCGTAGGCGTAAGGAGCAAAATATCCAAGACCAGCGCCGATTAAAATAAGCAGGATGCCTGCGGGAGCGCACCAGGCGCCTAATTCTTTCACAGGTTCGTTCCGATGTTCTTCGTGCATTACTTCCATGATGTTTGTACGTTTCAGATAACGGTAAGCATTTGCACAGGAAAAGGCAACTACAATAACAAAAAACACTGCGGATAAATACAGGCATTTAAAATCAAATTTCAAAACCATTTGTGCGCTGTCCGTAAGGAAAAGCCGGAAAGAATTCCATAGCAGAATAACAAATGGGAAGCCTGCCAAAATTCCGGCCAGGGAAGAAAGGGAACTTAACAGGAGAACTTCTTTAAGCAGGCCGGGAAGGAGCTGGCGGCCGGAGGCGCCAAGAGCCATGAGAGTTCCCAATTGTTTTGCCTTTTTCCGAAAGAAAAGGCCGGAGGCATAAATGGTAAATACCACACATCCAAACAGTGCCAGCACGAAGATGGCAGTCATCTGCTTGCGGCTGTCGCCTCCTTCCGGAAGGACTAAAAGCACGGTGGGAGAAAGCATCATGGCGGAGTAAGCGGTAATCAGCAGCAGGGAAATGAAATTACAGAACAGGTAAAGGCCTGCTATTTTTGTATCAGCTTTTTGGAGCTTTTTTTCAAGTTGTTTTAAGGTTGTCATTTCTTATCCCTCCCTCTTAAGCTCTGCCATCTTCAGAATTTAAATTGCTCATTTCCCGAATCGCGTCTAAAAGACGATCCTGAAAAGCGCTTCGCTTTTCTTCTTTACACCCCGGCGTGGCTTCTAATGTTTTATAGACAGCGCCATCTTTCAGTAAAATTACCCGGTCGCAGAAGGAAGCGGCAAAGCTGTCATGAGTGACCATAAAGATGGAAGCGCCAAGTTTGTTTCTGGCATTTTCAAAGGACTCTATCACTGCCCGGCTGGATTTGCTGTCAAGATTTCCAGTAGGCTCATCTGCAAGAATAAGTAGCGGCTGATTAATCAGGCTTCTGGCTACAGCAGTTCTCTGGCGTTCACCGCCGGAAACATCTGCCGGATACTTGTCGGCAATATGGTTAATGCCGAAAAGGGATAAGAGCTGATCTGCAAGTTTTTCGGCTTCTTCATCCACTTTCCCCTGAATGATTCTGGGAACCAGAATGTTTTCTCTTACAGTAAGCCCGTCAAGAAGCATAAAATCCTGAAAGACAAATCCCAGTTTTTCATTCCTTATTTTAGCAAGAGCATTTTCATCAAGGCCTTTTAGTTCCTTATTTCCTAAAGTGATGGTTCCCTCCTCAAAGGGAATGTAGCAGGAAATACAGTTGAGCAGAGTACTTTTTCCGGAACCGGAAGGCCCCATTACTGCAACAAATTCCTGATCTGCAACAGATAAATTGATTCCTTTTAATACGGAATAGGATTTGTTTCCACTTTGATAAGATTTGTGAAGATTTTTTACATATAACATAGCGCACCTCTCTTATGATTTTAAATTTGAATGGATAATGTGAAAGCGGTGCGGGGGAATCTTCCGGCAATCTATTTCGTTCAAATCCTGTATGCCGGGCATTCCGCCAGGCCCAGTAATGCAAAAGTCAGTCGGACAACGGTCCTCCTGCCTTTTATGGTCCTGGCTTCATGGCATAAAAGGCTTTTCACAAAATAGATTGCCGGAAGATTCAGCCAGGCGCTGGCTTCACAATTATTTGGTTGTGATTAAGTGTTGTATCTTGAGGTAAGTATAGCAGGAATGCATGAAAGTAAATGCGGGGGTGTTATTTTTGGCAGGTGTGATGTAATCTTTGGGGAGATGGTGAAAAGTGTGTAAAGTTTGGTGGGGATTTTGTAATGTTTGGTATAGTGAAATTGCTGTTGCGAATTGTGTTTCTAATAAGAACAGATTATAATTATGATGTTTGTTTGAAATAAGCATACTTTGGTTTTGGATTGATTTTACAGGTGGTGAGGAAAATGCTTCGCATTGGTATATGTGATGATCAGATGGAGGCAAGGGACGCCTTGCGGTTTGCGCTTGAGAAGGTAATAAGAGAGGGCGCGGAACAAATCGTTTATGAATTTTCTACAGGAGAAAGTGCGGTGCGCTGGCTGGAAAAGCATCCCGGGGAAATTGACCTTTTGTTTCTTGATGTGGAAATGAAAGGGATAAGCGGAATGGAGGCGGCAGGGCAGATCAGGGAGTTTGATAAGGAGCTGTGCATTGTGTTTGTCACAGGATACAGGGATTATGTGTTTGACGGATATAAGGTAAATGCCCTTGACTATGTGATTAAACCGGCAGGCACGGAGCGCCTTTCGGAAGTTTTGGGGCGGGTGAGGGAGAAAATTTTTGATAAAAGAGAGGAGAATTTTATCTTTAAAAATCCGGAAGGGACTTATCGGATTCCACTGGAAAATATATCCTATTTTTACAGTGATAAAAGGAAGGTAAATGTGGTTCTTAAAGAGAAGGATGAAAAGGAAGCATATTCTTTTTATGGAAAGCTGGATCAGGTGGAAACCCAGTTATCCGGCGCCTTTGTCCGGATTCATCAAAGATATCTGGTAAATCCCGGACAGGTAACATATATTGGGGGAGAGAGCGTTACAGTGGGTGGAAAAGAACTTCCCATGAGCAGAAATATGAAAGAAGAAGCCACAGTGAAACTGGCAAAAGCCCTGCTGGGAGGGGACCGGTCATGAGTATGATTATCTGGGAATGGATCAAACAACTTCCTTTCGGCATACTGGGGATGGTGGCGGCAGTTTTTATTTATCTTTCTCTATCCTGTTTGATTCAAATAAAAGAAAAATGGTGGTGGAGGCTGCTTTGCCTGATTGGGTGCTGGGTAGCCAGCTTTACTGTTATTTTCATAGGCGATTTGGTAAATTTGTCATACAGTATAGCACTTTTCCTGTTTATGATATGGATTACCTGTAAAGGAAGTTTCCTTAAAAAGATTACGTTGGGGCTGATTCTTTCCAGCTCAATTTTTGCGTTTAATGCCCTTTATGATAATTGTCTGGGATTTTTGGCCCATTACTGTGGGATAGATGAGTTTCATGGTAATATGTACACAGTAGGCAGACTTATTTTTGCAGTATTTTTGTACCTGATGGTTCATTTTCGAAGACCGGAGAGAGAGTTTGAACTTTCCCCTTCCCTTTGGAGGGTGATGCTTGTGCTGACGCTGACGCCCCTGGCAATACTTTCTTCTGCTATTCTGCTTAGAAGTCCTTATGGCAGTATTGCATCAACTGTGATTGCTGATATAGTTCTGTTTCTGGTGGTGATGCTGTCCTTTGTAGGCCTTTTACGCGTACTTATCGTTTTGGAACAGCAGCAGCGGCTGGAGAGAGAAAATACACTGGCCCTTATGAATCAGAAATATTATGAAAATATGGAGCAGCATCAGTTTGAGATTCGAAGATTAAGGCACGATATGTCCAATCATCTACAGGCGCTTTTAGCATTACCGGAACAGCGCAGGGAAGAGTATATCAAGGGAATGCTGGATAATCCCACACTGGTACAGGTGCTTTCCTGGTGCGGCGATCCTACAGTAAACGCAGTGCTCACGAACAAGGCCGGTTTGATGAGACAGAAAAAAGTGAGGTTTTCGGCAAAGTTGGACATTGAAGGAGAGCTTCCCTTTGAAAAGGCCGATATCTGCGCAATTTTTGCCAATGCACTGGACAATGCGGTGGAGGCGTGCATGGAGCTTGAAGAGCCTTTACGGGAAGTTAATCTGGATGCAAGGCTGGGAAAAGGAATCCTGGCAGTTAATATCAAAAATGCCTGTAAGAGTGAGGATGTCAAAGAAGAATCTGTATATGGGGATTCCTATAAAAACAACAGGAAAATTACAGGAGGTATTTATCTTCCGCGAACCACCAAAAAGGATGTGGAGAATCATGGTTTCGGTCTGGCAAGCATTCAGAAAATCGTGAAGAAATATGGCGGGAGCATGGAGATAAAGAGAAAGGAACAGAGCTTTAACCTGTTTTTGTACCTGCCTGTGGAGAAGTAAGCTTCCGAAATGCCGAAGGGGTAATATTCATTTGCTTCTTAAACAGTCTGCTGAAGTATTTCACGTCCATATAGCCTGCTGATGCCGCCACTTCAGCGATGGATAACCGGCTTTCTTTCAGCAGTTGCTGGGCAATGGCAAGGCGGTAGCGGATCAGATAGTCTGATAAGGTCTCTCCTGTTTCTTTTTTGAAAAGAGCGGAAAAGTAGGAGGGAGTAAGCCCTGCTGTTTTTGCAAGCATGTTAAGGGAAACTTCTTTTTGATAGTTTTTTTCTATAAAAAGAATGGCGTCTGCCACTGCTCTGGGGTATTGGCGGCGAATTACATTGGAGACATTGGTTAAAATATCCGTGACCGTTTCCAAAAAGGTTATCTGTATGCGGTCAAAGGAAAAAGCCATATTTACCCGGTAGATAAATTCATGTTTTAAATCGGCGGCGGAAGTATACTGATCAATTTCTTTTGCGTAAAGTTCGAAAAGGCTGTCAATTAAAAGACGTATATGCAGCCGGACTTCGTTGGTATAGATAATATTGTTGTCTTTCACATAAAGGAAAAACTGTTTGAGTTTGGCAGTGCTGGCTGGAATATCCAGTATTCGGAAGTTATGCTTTATCTGCTCTAAAAGCTGGCGGAGATGCCAGGCTTTTTCCGATGAAATCTGTGGCTTGTCTGCGTAATTGGTAGACAGGATCTTATTGGTTCCAAAATGGATGCGAAAATATCTGGCATCAAAAACTTCATTTTTAATATTTTGAAAATCCCTTACATTTGTATATTCTTTACTGATGCACATGGTGACAATCACGCCATATAAAAACTGTAAAGAGTCTTTAATTTCTGAAAACATTTCTCTGGACGCAGCATTTATGGATTCATGCTGGGAGGTTGAGTAGTTTAAGAGAACGTATACACCGTCCGAAAGCTTGTCAAACAAAATATCATAGCAAAGAGAAGACAAATATTTCCTGATGATGAGAATGATTTTATCCCGCAGATGGTTGTTTTCAAAAATGGACATAATGTTACTTGGGTAGTCCATTTTTACAATTAATCCACGGAAAAAGCCTTTTCTGAAAAAAGTGCCATAGCTTTCGTTGATTTTAGAAAGAGGTTCATTTTGCAGCTTGTCACTGTAGGCATCTTTGTATATGAATAACTGCCGGCTGGCGGAGTTAGAAAAAAAGGAACTGTTTTGGGACAGATAAGCAGGCAGCATAAAATCCTGCTGGAAAGTTTTATATAAGATTTCTTCGGTAACAGGAGCGGTAATTATGTCGGAAACATGTTTGTGAATTGCTTCTAAGAGAAAATCTACAGTTGGATTGGCGGAAATAAGAATAATAATACAATCCTTATAGTTTTCGCGAATCCGGTCAACTAAAGGAAAGGTATCAAAACCGGAAAAACCGGCGTCCAGCAGAATAATATCAGGGAAAAAACGTAAAGTTTGGGCAGGCAGACTGTCTTTATCCTTTACATTTCCAATCAATTTGTGGGAAATGTCATCTCTCTGAAAGAAATGGTCAAAGAGCCTGGACAGTTTTTCATCTTTGGTTGCAGTAAGTATGGTAAATTTATACAAAATGAACTCCTCCACAAAAGAATCATAAGGCAATTATATCAATTGGATTTCCCAAAAACAACAAAAAACGTAAAAAAGTCCACCTTTTCAAAAGACAGGTGCATTTTTTTAAGAAACTGATGCTGATAAAATGATTTCACAACAACAAATTGTGCATGCATGTTCATGAAAAAATGAATTGGAGGTACGTTTATGAAAAAGAAGGTATTAGCTTTATTTTTAGCCGGCATGATGACAGTTACCATGCTGGCCGGATGCGGCGGCAAAAATGAGGACGCAGATTCTCCTGCCGGAACGACGCAAAGTGAGCAGCAGGAGGAAAAAGAGGAGGAGCAGCTTAATACAGCAGGAGAGATTATGGCTGAGACAGACAGTGAGGTGGAAGCAGCCCAGGCCGGGGAAGTAAGTACTGCCATTTCCTATGATGTTTCCAATCTTGCACCCTGGTCATCGGCAACAAGCGGAAGATTGTCCCTGATGCAGACGTTATATGAATATCTGGCTTATTATGATTCGGAGTCCGACACAGGACTTTCAGGAATTTTAATGAAAGAATGTGAGAGAATTGATGATTTTACCATGAGAGTCACCATTTATGATACGATTTATGATTCCGCAGGAAATCATTTGACCGCGCAGGATGTGGCATTTTGTTTTAACACATGGGCGGAAATGGGGAATTCCGTAAAGTGTAAGCTCCTGGATTCCTGTAGTGTAGTGGATGAATACACAGTGGATATCAAATTGAATACAGATTCCGTTGGAGATATAGAAAATATGATGTGCGGACTGGTTCCCATTGTCACACAGGCAGCTTATGAGTCAAGTGATGATGAAATGATTGAACATGTTGTGAGCACGTCGCCATACATTGTGACAGATTATGTGGAAGGCTCTACTTTGACAGTGGAAAAGAATGAAAATTACTGGCAGAAGGATGAAAGCCTGATTTCTCCTTTTTCTCTTGCAAATGCTGACAAAATTACATTCCACATTGTAACGGAAGCTTCTCAGGTTTCTACAAATCTTGAGACCAATGTGGTGGATATTGCTGCAAACATGTCGTCAGCAGAGGTGGCACGTTTTGAGGCGGACGACAATTATAATGTATTTGCAATTGCAGGATCAAATTTCCATTGGATTACTTTTAACTGCTCGGAAGGAGGCTTATTTTATAACAATCCGGAATTCAGAAAGGCAATCTGTTATGCAATTGACGCAGGCGGAATCGTAGAAGGAGTGTTTAATGGCGGCGCGAAGGTTTCCAAAGCATATGGAAATCCGGAATGTGTGGATTATAACAGGGCGTGGGACAGTGAAGAATATTATGAGTATAACATTGAAAAGGCCAAAGAACTTTTAGCATCCTCAGGGGCGGATACTTCGCAGGTAATTCGTATTATGTATCCCCAGACTTCGGTTAATAAATCAATGGCGCAGATTATTCAAAGCTATCTTCTTGAAATTGGGTTAAACTGCGAACTGTTGGGATATGAATCCGCCTTATATCAGACTTATAAGACAGAAGCAGGGGAATGGGACATTATTTTAGACGAAAAGCAGTCTGTTGACTATGTAACTTCACTTGCAAGCACACTGCAGGTTTCAGGGAGCACGCCGGCAATCTGTCTTGTAGAGGATGAAAAACTGCAGGAGCTGGTAAGCTTAGTTCAGTCCAATGAAGGACATACGGAAGAGAACATTAATGCCTATATGAGTTACATTAAAGATGAATGTTATGTATATGCAATTTGTCAGGCGAATATTTACCATGTAACAGAAAGCAGTATAAACGGAATTGTGACGAATTTTAAAGGATGGCTCTTACCCGGATGTGCTGTTTATACAGAAGATTTTGAAAGATAAGCAAAAAAGCAAAGAGGTATTTGAATGTCAAAATATGTGATAAAAAGACTTTTGTGGATGATACCGGTTGCGGTGGGGGTGGCAGTTGTAATTTTTACAATCCTGTATTTTACCCCCGGTGATCCGGCGGTTATGATTTTAGGTTCAAGCGCGACCTTTGAGGACAGACAGGCATTAAGAGAAACAATGGGACTTAATGACGGGTATATTGTACAACTGCTCCGGTTTTTAAAGGAAACTTTTATAGAATTTAATCTGGGAACTTCTTATTTTACAAACAAAGCGGTTACCACGGAAATTGCAGCCAGACTGCCATACACATTTATTCTGGCCCTTGGGAGCATGGTTCTTTCCTGCGTAATAGGAATCCCATTGGGAATTACAGCGGCAGTTAATCAAAATAAGCTAAGCGACCGGATCTCCATGTTGATTGCACTGATTGGCGTATCAATGCCTCAGTTTTGGATCGGACTTCTTCTGGTGCTGGTTTTTTCCGTCCATTTAGGTATCCTGCCCCCTTCCGGGGTGGGAACCTTCAGGCATTACATTATTCCCATTATTGCCACGTCTTTAGGAGGAATCGCTACTCAGGCGAGACTGGTGCGGTCCAGTATGCTTGAGGTAATCCGCTCTGATTATGTGACAACAGCAAGGGCAAAAGGCGTTTCCAAATTTACTGCGGTTTATAAACATGCACTGCCCAATGCACTGATACCCGTAATCACACAGGTGGGAACCTCCTTTGGAAAGACTTTGGGAGGAACCATTGTCATTGAATCTGTTTTCAGCATTCCCGGAATTGGAAATTATATGATTTCCGCAGTAAACAACAGAGATTATCCGGTGGTGCGCGGCAGCGTGGTTTTTCTGGCAGTGGCATTCAGCTTTATCGTACTGCTTGTAGATATCATTTATGCCTATGTAGATCCCCGGATTAAAGCCCAGTACAAGTAACAGCAGGAGGGAGAAAGGTTGAAAAATCACACTGATGTGCTGATTTTTCAACCACGAGTTTGTGCCGGAGCCACAAACTCGATATCGCAGAGCCAAATTTGAAATTTGGCTCGCGGCCTTCGCAAACAGCTCCGGCATGGAGGAAAAAAATGGACAAAAGATACAAATCAGAAAGCCAGGCATTGGCAGTTATAAAAAGAATGTCCAGGAATAAAGCTTCGCTGGCAGGTCTTGTGATTTTAAGCATTTTGATTCTGATTGCGCTTCTGGCAACCTGGATTATGCCTTATTCCTACACAAAAATGGATATGGGAAGCAGATTTGCCAGTCCATCCTTTCAGCATTTATTTGGGTGTGATGAACTGGGGAGAGATATTTTAAGCCGGTTGATTTATGGCGCCAGATATTCTTTAATCCTTGGTCTTGGATCTGTGGGGCTTTCCGTAATCTTTGGACTGGTGCTGGGTTCGGCGGCGGGTTTTTTTGGAGGAATCGTTGACAGTATTATTATGCGGTTTCTGGATATTTTTTCTTCCATTCCCGGAATGCTGATGGCAGTGGTTATTTCCGCTGTTTTGGGAAGCGGGTTTGGCAACTGTATTCTGGCAATTTCCGTATCCACTATGCCCCAATATGTGAGGCTGCTTCGGGCACAGATTATGTCTATCAGAAATATGGAATATCTGGAAGCGTCCGCCACCTTGCAGAACTGCAGCAAGCTTAGGATTATTGTCAAACATGTACTGCCCAACTCTCTTTCTTCAATGATCGTCACTGCGACTATGGGAGTTGCAAGCTCTATATTGATGGCTGCAGGGCTGAGCTATGTGGGACTTGGCGTCCAGCCGCCTAATCCTGAGTGGGGCGCCATGCTTTCAGGAGCAAGAAGTTATTTAAGGGATTATCCCCATATGGTTATTTTTCCCGGAATTGTTCTTGCAGTGACCGTGTTGAGCTTAAACATGCTTGGTGATGGACTTCGGGATGCGCTGGATCCCAAGTTAAAGAAATAAGGAGGCCGGGGAAATGAAGGAAAAAGATGTGTTTTTAAAAGTGGAAGATTTATGGGTGGAATACCAGTCAGAAGGCGAGAGTGTTCATGCGGTAAATGGTGTGTCCTTTCAGTTGGAAAAAGGTAAAACATTAGGACTTGTAGGAGAAACCGGAGCAGGAAAGACTACCATTGCAAAGGCAATTATGGGAATCCTGCCGGAAATTCAGGCAAGAGTGCCAAGGGGAAAAATTCTTCTGGAAGGGCAGAATCTTCTTGCTGCATCGGAAAAGGAAATGCTTAAGGTAAGAGGAAGCAGAATTTCAATGATTTTTCAGGACCCCATGACAGCGCTGAATCCTGTGCACAAGGTGGGAGAACAAATTGCGGAGGCGGTCCGGCTGCACAGTAAGGGGAGTAAAAAGGAAGCTCAAATGCGGGCCTGTGAAATGCTGGAAATGGTAGGAATTCCGGCAGAGCGTTACAGAGATTATCCTCATCAGTTTTCCGGCGGAATGAAACAGCGTGTGGTGATTGCTATGGCGTTGGCCTGTAATCCGGAATTATTGCTTGCTGATGAGCCTACCACAGCGCTGGATGTAACCATTCAGGCACAGGTGCTTGAAATGATCAGTGAGCTTAAGGAAAAACTGAACACATCCATGATTATGATTACCCACGACCTGGGAATTGTGGCGGAGGTTTGCGATAATGTGGCAGTGATTTATGCCGGACAGATTGTGGAATATGGAACGAAAGAAAGTATTTTTGATCATCCCCTTCATCCCTATACCATTGGGCTTTTCGGCGCAATTCCGGGATTTGAAAAGGATGTGGACAGGCTGAAATCCATAGAAGGGATGCCGCCTGATCCTACGGATTTACCAAAAGGCTGTTATTTTGCACCCAGGTGTAAGCATTGCGCCCCAAAATGCCAGGAGATGGCACCTATGGTGGAAGTTTCACCGGGACATTTTTGCAGATGCTGTAATAAACCGGAACAGGAGGAAGAAACATGTCTGCTGTGATAGAAGTGAAAAATTTACAGAAGTATTTTAGCACACCGAAAGGAATGCTCCACGCAGTAGACGGTGTGACAATGAAAATCGGCGCCGGCAGGACTATGGGCGTGGTTGGCGAATCCGGGTGTGGCAAGTCCACTCTCGGAAGGACGATTATACACTTACAGGAAAGTACGGGAGGTCAGATTTTCTTTAAAGGAGAAGATATCACTCATGTTAATGCTGCAAAGCAAAATCAGTTAAAGGGCGATATGCAGATTATTTTTCAGGATCCTTATTCTTCCTTAAATCCACGTATGACAGTAGAAGAAACGGTAAAAGAGCCCTTAATGCTTTCAAGGCGTTTCAGTAAAAAACAGGTAGCAGAAGAAACGGATAAGTTGATGGAACTGGTGGGGATTGACCGTCGGATGAGAAAGGCTTACCCCCATGAGCTGGACGGAGGGAGACGCCAGAGAGTTGGGATTGCAAGGGCAATCGCACTGAATCCGGCATTTGTGGTATGTGACGAGCCGGTATCTGCGCTGGATGTGTCCATTCAGGCTCAAGTCTTAAATTTACTGCAGGATTTGCAGCAGCAGAGAAATATGACTTATATGTTTGTTACCCATGATCTGTCAGTTGTCCGCCACATTTCTGATGATATCTGTGTGATGTATTTGGGACAACTGGTGGAGACCGCCCCTGCCGGAGAACTGTTTGAGCATCCGCTGCATCCCTATACAAAAGCGTTGCTTTCCGCGATTCCCTCTACGGATATTCACAACCGGAGGAAGCGGATTATGTTGAAAGGTGAGATCACTTCACCCATTAATCCAAAACCGGGATGCCGCTTTGCAGCCAGATGCCCCTATGCAAAGGAAGAGTGTCACAGGAAGCAGGAACTTACTGAGGTTATGCCCAATCATTTTGTAAGCTGCTTAAGGTGTAAGGAATGGTAAAAAGGCTGAAAGAAATTTTCAACCAGGAATTTGTGCCGAAGCGTCACAAATTTGGTGATGGCATTCCCTCAGAACGCTTCGGGATGGAGGAAAGGTTGAATAAAAATGCGTATTCAACCTATTGATTTGTACGCGCGCAGCAGCGCGCAGATGGGTATAAATATGATAGCAGAATATCCTTATGTGGAAATTGGCGATGGAATTTATGAAATCAATGAATTTGATAATGTATCCATGTTTCTAATTGTGGGAGAGGAAAGGGCGCTGCTTGTTGACGCGGGAATCGGGATAGGAAACATAAAGGCATTTGCAGAAAAGCTTGCAGGAAAGCCGGTGGAGGTTTTTTTAACTCATAACCACAGAGATCATGTGGGGAATGCGCCTTTGTTTTCCAAAGTACATATCAGCAGAATCGACTATGGCATGGGCAAAATGATTCGTCCTCTTACCAGCAGGGAGAGCCGGAGACAGTACATAGATGTTACATTAAAAAAACACAAAGGCAAAACATATCCCTGGAAGGAAGAAGATATTTGCGGGTTTTTAAGGGAACAGGAGCCGGAAGTAATTCTTTTGGAAGATGAAGCAGAGTTTGATTTAGGCGGACGAATCGTTACCTGTTATTTATGTCCGGGGCATACGCCGGGCTCTATGGTTGCTGTAGATAACAGGACAAATTATGTTTTCAGCGGGGACTGTTGCAATAGATTTTTGGGGATAGGGGTAAGGCCGATTCCGGGAATGGAACATGCAAGTATTGAAGAAAGCTATGAGGCCATGAAGCATATTTGGAATGTGGGAGTAGATGTAAAAAATATTTACAGCGCTCATGCAGATTTCCGTAAGGTGGGCGAGCCTTTGGAGGGATATGTTTTTGAAACAGTGATGGAAGGGCTTAAAAAAATAGTGGAAGGTAATTATGCGGCAGGGAAAAAATGGATTCAGATGATTGATACCGAGGTGGATATTGCACTATTTAAAGATATAGAAATTCAGTTTCATGTGGAAAATATTCGCTGCAGAAAAAAGATTCCTTAAAGAGCGCGAGTGCCTTTTGCAACAGCATAAATAAGAGCGTGAACTATTTTAAGATGGAGGAAAGGTTGAATAAAAATGGATAGAAAAGTAAAAACGTGGACGCCTCCTGAAAAGATCTGGAATGCATGGTTTATCAGTATATTTTTTATTAATATGGCTTTGAACTTCGGGCAGTATATGTCGAATTCTCTGTTGTCACTGTATGCAAAAGAAATGGGAGCTCCAGCAGAACAGATCGGTATGCTCATGAGTATGTTTGCCATAACCGCATTGATATTCAGATTTGTGGCAGGGCCGGCCATCAATGCCTATAACCGGAAAATGATTGTTGCTATGGCAATGGGATGTATGGCTTCGGCTTATTTTGGATTTTGCTTTGCACCTGAGATTGCTGATTTTCTGGGAGTGAAGGTGATAAATGTTCTTAAATGCTTCAGGCTTTTGCAGGGAGTGGGGAGCGCCTTTGCAGGTTCATGCTGCCTGACCATCGTGGCAGATGCAATTCCCAGGGAGCAGTTTTCTTCCGGTATGGGGATTTTTGCCTGTGCTCAGGTGATTGCTCAGGCAGTGGGCCCAACAGTGGGGGTATGCTTGAAAGATAAGTTCGGGTACACCACTACCTATTTTATTTTTGGATGCATTATGGTCTGTGCAATTCTGGCTTCGTCTACAATCAGGCTTGCGCCCACAGTGCGTATGCCCTTTAATCTTAAGCTGAAAAATATGATTGCAAAAGAAGCGGTTTTACCGGCGGCTGTTACTTTTTTGATTGCATTGGGATTTACAAGTATCAATTCGTTTCTTCTTGTGTATGCCCAGGAAAGAGGGATAGATGGGGCAAGCCTGTTTTTTACGGTGTATGCGCTTACCATGCTGGTTACAAGACCGGTAATAGGCAGACTGACGGACCGTTATGGTTTTGTTAAGGCGGGGATACCCTGCGTACTGGCAACAGCAGTTTCTTTAATAATGATTGGCTTTTCTACAAATCTGCCCATGCTGCTTTTGGCTGCTTTTGTAAATGCTTTCGGGTACGGTGCGGTGATGCCGGCGCTCCAGTCTCTTTGCATGAGAGCAGTGTCCCTCGAAAGGCGGGGTTCGGCATCCAGCACAAATTACATAGGCCAGGATCTGGCTACACTGGTTGGTTCTACAGCAGCCGGGTACGTGATTGGGGCAGCAGGCTATACGCCTATAATGTGGCTTGTTATGGCAGTTCCTGTTCTGCTTGGAATTCTTGTAATTTTTTTATGCAGAAAAAAGATATATAAAATAGAAAACAATTTTAAATCAGGAAAATAAAGGAGCTAAAATGGCGCTTTTTACATTAAACTTTTTTAGTAATTATATGATGGTCAATACCCAGGTTAATGTGGTAATGCCTCGCATTGAATTGTCTGAATCACCCAGGGAATTTTACAGTTCAGGAAGAAAATACTGGGTTCTCTGGCTTTTACATGGTTCGTGCGGAGACCATACGGACTGGATACGAAATACCAATATTGCAAGATATGCAGAGGAAAGGGACTTGATTGTAGTGCTGCCCAGTGTACTTAACAGCGATTATTCAAATTATGTGACCTTTGCAGATGGCTTTCGGGTGTGGGATTATTTGACAGAAGAATTGATGCCGCTTATTTATAACTGGCTTCCTGCATCTGATAAAAAAGAAAATAATTTTATTGCCGGTCTTTCTATGGGAGGAAACGGAGCGCTTATGATGGGACTGGGGCATCCGGAGCTGTTTCAGGGAGTTGCTGTTTTGTCAAGTACTGCAAGGGAAATTGAATATCTTCGGCCTTTTTCTAAAATGACCTCGGCAGAATTCCGCATGGCGGCAAAAGATCCGGTAAAGTTTCCCGGCCCCAACGGAACAGGAATGCGGCTTAAGGAAATCAATCAGGTTGCCAAATATGATACGGTGCAGGACTTTTTAGATTCCTGTGAAAATACATGGGACAGATTGCCGGAGGTGGTAAGAGAAGGAAAACTTCCGAAAACGTATGTCTCCTGCGGCACAAAGGATAAAAACGTTTATCCACGGTTTCAGCGGTTTAAAAAATATGCAGGGGAGATAGGTGCAGATATCTTTTTTGAGGAAGAAGAAGGGTTTGAACATGAATTTGCCCTGTGGGATATCAGCATAAGAAAGGCAATGGATTATTTTGGTATTGATAAAAAAAGTATTATTTGACATAGTTGTGTATATTGACTATAATATGCTTAACAAGGCAGCCGATACGATAGTACACACCTATCCGTTTCCGGCGAAAATATAGGTAAAAATAGCACCACACTTTGCTGGAGCGGGGGTGCTATTTTTTATTTTTCAAATTCAGAATTGCAACAATCAAGAGTCCAATTGTCAGTAGTACCATGAATTCTTCGTATGTACTCATAAAAAACGCCTCCTTCCTTTAAAAGCTCGGAACGGAGGTATTCACACCCTACCGGCTGCCCGGTTAAACATATTATATTTTCAATGTTCAACTAATATTTGACATAGTTGTGTATATTGACTATAATATGTTTAACAAGGTAGCCGATACGATAGTACACACCTATCCGTTTCCGGCGTGATAAAGATTAAAAAATAGCACTTCACTTTGTCGGAGCGGGGGTGCTATTTTTTATTTTTCATGTTCAGAATGGCTACAATCAGTAATCCAATGGTAAGTATAATTTGCAATTCTTCGTATGTACTCATAAAAAACGCCTCCTTCCTTTAAAGGCTCGGAACGGAGGTATTCACACCCTACCGGCTGCCCGGTTAAGCATATTATATTGTCAATGTTCAACTAACAATTCTGCATAGCTGTTATTAAATAATAACAACATAAATCCTGATAAATAAATTAATAATGCGATTATATATTTCGGATTGGGAATCTAATTACGAAAAAAGAACAAATAGTATCATTGAATTCTAAAGAAAAAGCATGGACATGCTACATCTCAAATTTTGCCCAAACTTCATTATATAGTTTACCATATTACAAAATTAAAGTCTAGTAATTTTTTCTTTTTTCCTTTAAGCTGATAACAGTTCAGCCAATTAACTATATTGTCAGGCCAAGTGTATATTCTGGTGACTTATGAATGGCATGGCTGGCATGGAGGGAAAAAATGGGAAGTAATCAGACAGAAAAATTTGAGACAACCAGAAAAGCGGAAGAGCAGTATCTTCAAAGAACGCTTAAGGTAGTTGACAGAAATATAGAAAACTACAGTCGCGAGGGTGCGCGGATGCAGGCGGAAATTGATGAAATGTTAGAGCGTTATCATGACAATGATGCGGAGGTTTATACTGCTTTAAGTAATACGGTTACGCTGCATGATCATATGAAGAGAGCCCTTTTGCTGAATAAAAAGGCTCAAAACAAACCTTATTTTGGAAGAATTATTTTTCAGGATGAGGCGCTTGACAAAAAAGAATCTATCTACATTGGCAAGGGCGGAATCCATAAAGATGCCACCCACTTTATGGTGGTGGACTGGAGAGCGCCGGTGGCAGGCGCTTATTATGAAAGCAATCTGGGAAAGTGCAGCTATATGGCGCCTGGGGATGTGGAAATGAAAATCGACCTGGAGCTGAAACGTACCTACGAGATTGAGGAGGGCAGGCTCCTGGATTATTTTGACAGTGAGGTAATCGCAAATGATGATCTTTTAACCCGGTATCTGGCAAAAAATAAGCAGACAGTACTAAATGAAATTGTTGCCACTATTCAAAAGGAACAGAACGAAATTATCAGAAAATCCCCTTATCACAATATGATTGTACAGGGAGTTGCAGGCTCTGGCAAGACGACGGTGGCCATGCACCGGATTTCCTTTATTCTTTATAATTATGCGCAGCGGTTTAAGCCGGATGACTTTTATATTGTGGGAAGTAATCGGATTTTGCTGGAGTATATTACAGGAGTTTTGCCTGATCTGGATGTATATGGGGTTCGGCAGATGACTATGGAACAGCTTTTTGTAAGACTTCTTTATGAAGACTGGGATGATGAGAAATATGGAATCATCAGTACAAAAAATTGTGGAGATAAGGAAAGTATAAAGGGAAGCAGGAAATGGTTTGAAGACTTGGAGAGCTACTGCCGGGAGTTGGAAGAGAAATCTATTCCGGTACAGACGGTTTATTTAAATCCTCGGCAGTTTGTTGAGGGTATTAAAGACGGGCGGGCAGGCGTGTTTGACGAAACCGGCGGAAAGGAACCTGATAAAAAGGAATTGGTCTGTCTTTTGGAAAAAGAAGCAATAGAAAGCTATGTCAGGGAGAATCCGGCAGTTTCCATTCAAAATAAGATTAATATGTTGAATGAACGTCTGCGGGGAAAAATTAAGGATGAGTTTTTGACCAGAGGACTGCGATATACGGAAGCGGAACGGAAGGCAATTTTCAAGGCATATCGGGGAACCTATGGAGGAAGAAAGTGGAAAAGAAGCATTTTTGAGATGTATCAGGATTTTCTCATCAGGCAGAGAGCGAAAGGATATTTGGTTGATATTCCCAAAGAAAATTTTCATGTGTATGATCTGGCAGCACTGGCTTATCTTTACAAAAGAATCAGGGAAACAGAAGTGATCAGCGAGGCCCATCATGTTGTAATTGACGAGGCGCAGGATTTTGGAATGATGGCCTATATGGTTTTAAAATTCTGTATTCGGGAATGTACCTATACAATTATGGGTGATGTTTCCCAGAACATTCATTTTAACTACGGGCTAAATGACTGGGAAGAATTAAAAGAGCTTTTTATTCCCGCGGGCAATGATCCAAAGTCATGCCTGCATGAACCTGGCGACTATCGCAAGGGTGCGGACAGCTTTCATGTTTTAAGAAAAAGTTATCGAAACACGGTGGAAATATCAAATTTTGCTACAAACATTCTGCGGCATGGAAAGTTTTCTGTTTATCCGGCGCAGCCCATTATCAGACATGGAAGTTCGGTTCTTGTAAAACAGGTATCGGAAGAAAGCGTTTTAATAAAGAAAGCGGCGGAAATCTGCAGAGGATGGCAGGAAAAGGGACTGGATACCATTGGGGTGGTCTGTCGGAATCAGGAAAAGGCGTTAAAAGCGGCCGGACAGATGGCAGAATATGTACAGGTTATGGAGACAGATCCTGAAAAAGCAGTGTTTGGAAATGGAATCATGGTGCTTCCGGTGGAGTATACCAAAGGGCTGGAATTTGATGCGGTTTTGATTTTAAATCCCACGGATGAGGAGTATCCGGAAGATGACGGACATGCAAAGCTGCTTTACGTGGCGGCAACCCGCGCCCTTCATGAACTCTGCATACTGCATCTGGGAAATGTTACAAAGCTTTTGTCCCAGGTTCCGATTTTGGAAAAGGACGAAAAGATTTTTCAGGAGGAAAGTAAAAGTTCCAAGGAAGAGAGGAATGAAAATTATACCGGTAAAAATAACATAAAAAAGGGCAGTACAGGAAAAAATACAAAGCCTGTGGCAGCAGGCAGCGCAGCAATAAAAGTGAAAAAGCCGGTTGCTCGTCTTGCTGCTACTGGAAACAGGATGACACTTGCTACGCCCGAGGAGAAAAAGCCTTTTCTGGCAAGGAAGATGCAAATAGCACAGGTGGAAAAGAGCGGGGGCAAAAGTCCGGCAGGTGGAAATTGTTTTTCAGAGAGCAGGAATTTGGGAGTAAAAGATACTTCTGTATCAGGCAGCGGCTATGAATTTGGAGATATGCCTGTAAATGAAAAACTGCGTCCGGCAGGACACGGGAAAATTGATCTTGGCGTTCTTTGGGTGACGAAGCAAAAAGATGGGCTTTATCTTCAAAGCAGATATGGGGTTCTGCGAATCAGTCCTGTGGAAAGCAGCATAATCCGTATTACCTTTGCCAGGGGTGGGCAGATTTTGGAAAAGACACATCCTGAAATCTCTATTCACCGGGTAGAGGCCGGATGGATGTATAAGGAGAACGGCAGTGAAGTAACGCTTATAACAGATGAACTGTGCCTGCAGGTGGATAAAAAAGGGGGAGCAATACGTTTCCTGACGCGGGATAAAAAGCCGCTTTTGGAAGAACAAAATAGAGAAGGCAGACAGTTTGAGAAAACTGCGTCGGGGGTATCACAGGCAAGACAGCTTTTGACTTTTCAAAAAGGAGAAAAGATATTTGGACTTAACGGGCAGAAGGAAAAGGTGCTTGACCTGCGCGGAAGTGCCAGATATCTTTCCGGAGGAGGCAGGGAAATGCAGTTGCCATTAGTATTTTCTGACAAAGGCTATGGTATTGTACCGGCAGCAGGCGCTCCTGTTATTTTCTATGATATTACCGCATATGGAACCGGCCTGCTGTTGGAAAATACAGAGCAGATAGATTATTATTTTATCACAGGAAAGCAGAAGGATGAAATTGTGGATGCTTATTTAAGGCTTTGCGGGAAGTTTCCATCACGTTAAATCCGAAATATTAAAACTTTTCGTTTTTAAATCGCAGTAGTGACGGCCCTTTACCGCTGTAAATTTCAGTACACAGTAATCAGGATCCGCTACGCCCTTTTTGTAATACAAAGTATCTCCGGTACACCATATTTCTTTTTTTATTTTATCATCCTGCAGTACTTCCATTGTACCTGAGAGCATAAGGCCCTCATATTTAAAGCGCCCTTTATTATAAAAATAAATACTTGCTTTTGGATTCTTCATGAAATGCTTTGCACGCATGGAAGATAAGTTGGTGGAAAAATAAAAACAGTTCCCTTCTATTTTGCGCGGTGCAAACATGGCTTTCATGGTTGGAAAACCATCTTCATCAATAGAAGCAATGAAGGCCACTTTTTGTTTTTTGATAAATTCAATCATATGCTCTTTTGTTTTCATTGGCAGGGCTCCTTATTTTAAAATTATTTTTTTGCCGGTAAATTATCGGTTAAGGTTTCAAGGATTCGGGCAAGATAATGTTCAAACTGCCGCTGTTCTTTTTCCGAGAAGCCCTGATAAAATAAAAGGTTCATCTGCTGGGATACCGCTTCATATTTTGCCTGCAGAGATTTTGCATATTCTGTAAGTGACACAATGGCTTGGCGACGGTTATTGGGATTAATATTTCTTTCGACAATTCCTTTATGAACCATTCCGTCTATCACAACTGATACGGTATTTTTGGCGAGGGAGGTTTTTCGGCTTATTTCACTGATCGTAAGATGATCGGTTTTCCAAAGGATAAATAGAATTCTTCCCTGTCCGCCGCTTATTTCAATTCCATTTTCAAGTAACAGCCTTTCAAAAATCCTGTCCTGGAGCTGTTTGATCTGAGTAATATAAAATCCGCCTTTTGTTTCCAAAGTTTCACCTTTAATCCTGTTAGAATATTTCCATATAGAACAATTATAAATTTACCATAGTCCATAATAAAAAGCAACAATAAATGAAAATTTGTTTTCGGGAAATAGTTGTTATTGCTATTTTCTTATCATTGAAATATACTGTGACATACAGTTGTCACAGTTCTTATGCTATGATAATAATGAATTGCGCAATTACCTGATAAAATATTTAAAAGAAAAGTGACAAAAAGGAGAAATAGTGATGGAGATTAAAATGCAGAATGTATATGAAACCTGTCCGGTATTGGAAAATGAAAAATTTATGCTGCGTCTGATCCAAAAGGAAGATGCCAGAGAGCTTTTAAAGGTTTACAGTGATGAAAAGGCAGTGCCCTTTTTTAACAGTGACAATTGTCATGGAGCGGATTTTCACTTTACCACTATGGAAGAGATGGAAGGAACAGTGAAAGGCTGGCTGCTGGAATACGAAAACAGGGGATTTGTACGTTGGACTGTGATTGATAAGGCGGCAGGTGAAGCAATTGGAACCATCGAGCTTTTTCACAGAAATGGGAAAGACTATTTTAATGACTGCGGGATACTCCGCCTGGATTTAAGAAGTGATTATGAGAAAAAGGATACGATTATGCAGATCCTTGGAATCATTATGGAACCGGCTTTTGAGCTGTTTGAATGCAGCATGATAGCAACAAAAGCAATTTCTGCTGCCAGGGAGCGGAGAGACGCACTGAAGGAAATGGGATATTTTTTGACGGAAGAAAAATTGATTGGCCACGATGGAAGTGAGTATGGAGATTACTGGGTGAGAAGGAAATCTTCTTAAATTTCTGAATGGGAAAAAGGTGTAAACTAAAATGAAAATTGACAGGCTGCTTGGATTAACAATTTATTTACTGAATCATGGAAAAACCTCCGCTGGAAAGCTGGCCCGGCAGTTTGAGGTATCCGTCCGCACAATTGTAAGGGATATGGATACTTTGAGCCTGGCCGGGATTCCGGTTGTCTCTGCTTATGGAGCAGACGGAGGATATGAAATCATGGACTCCTTTGTCATGAATGGGCAGACAGTCAGTGGGGCGGAGTATGGCTATATTGTAAGTGCCCTTGAGGGGCTTGCCTCTGCTTATGGTGATAAAAAAATTGAAGCAGCGTTGGAAAAGATTCAGACGTTTAGAAAAGACAGGGACAGTACTTTGGCTTTAGATCTTGGCGCAGCTCATGAAAACAGAGACACCAACGAAATGCTGTATCTTTTAAACCATGCGGTACAAATAAGGCATCAGGTTGCCTTCCGGTACACCAACAGCAGGGATGAGGTTAGAGAAATAGAAGCAGAGCCGGCAGGAACAATTTATAAATGGTATAACTGGTATTTAATTGCATATTACCCTAAACGACAGGAATATTGCATGTTTAAGGTGGTAAGGATGGATGAACTTAAAATACTGGATAAGGAAAATGAAAAAATTCACCGGATCAGAGAGATTCAAAAGAAGCTGGAAGAAAAAGAGGAGTCGAGGAACACAATTCAGGTGGTGATGCGTTGCAAGGCAAGACTTAAATCCAGATGTCGGGAATATTTAAATGGCAGAATTACCAGAGAGTATGAAAATGGTGATTTTGAGTTTTCCATGACAGTTCCGGAAGAGGAGCAGTTCTGGTATGGGGTATTACTATCCTTTGGGATGGATGCGAAAGTGATTGCGCCAAAGGAGCTGATTTGGCGGATGGTAAAGCAGTGCAGGGAAGTGATTGAAATTTATGACGTTGAAAGTTAGGGGACATGGAAATCATTTTTCAGAGTTCGGTAGTGTATACTCTTATGGGTGTATGTGCTGATTCCAACAGCTTTGTGCAATATACTGTGCTGATGAGACATTTTCCCGTTTGAAAAATTTTTGTATACTGGTTATAATATGCTTAATAAGACAGCCGGAAGATAGATTGTGTCTATCCGTCCCGGTGAATAAAAACGCTAATAAGTAAGCTGCCTATTCTTTACCAGAGAGCAGGGCGGCTTACTTATTTTTTTAGTTCAGAATTGCGATAATTTTGAATGCTTTTAATCTTTTTCTTTGAGTTCTAATAAATCGGATATGTCACAATTTAGATATTCACATAATTTTGCCAGCAATTCGCAATCATATCTTTGAGCTTTATTATTATAGTACCGATTAACATTTGATCTTTGCAAATTTAAGTCATAGGTTAGTTTTGTTCTTGAAATACCTCTTTCCTCCAATAACTCTGGTAACCTCATATAGACATATTTCATATCGCCACACTCCTTTTATATGCATTATAAACAAGCAAGACCTAAATTATAATTCTTAATATGGACAAGTATTAATAAAGCAAGGTATAATTAAGCAAGATATAAATAAACACAAAAGGAGTATAAACATGCAATTTTACAATATAAAACATATTGTTTATAATGAAGAATGGGAATCTAAGTTCAATGAATTGGCACAAAGGTGTAAAGATTTAAATGGTTGGTCTGAAAAGGATTTGTTGCAATTTGCTGTTACGAATATGCCAATGTATAAGGTATGGTTGATATATCTGGAGGACCTTGTAATTGACTTGGAGCAGTCAAAAATGCAAAAGAGCTTTTTGGGCAAATTATTCAATAAAAGAGCAATTAAAGATGGCAATTCTTGAATAGAGTTTTATTATTACGAAGAGGATCAAAGGCTTTTAAAAATGATCAAAATATCACCACGCTTTCACTCCTCAAAAGGATATATAAAAACAGCCGTGAATCTGTTATAATGTTTTTTATAAAAACTGCGTGGAGGTAAGGTATGGGGAACAATATGGCAGAATTAACATCTATGATGAATATTGGTAAAGAAATGGCGAAAAAGCTTGCGTCCGTTGGCATTGATTCGCCTCAAAAGCTTACCTTATCCGGCTCGAAACAGGCTTTTCTAAAATTAAAGGAAAGATATCCTAATGTTTGTCTGGTACATTTATATGCATTGGAAGGTGCAGTTCAAAATGTTGAATTTAACAGCCTTTCCGAGGAAAAGAAAAAAGAATTAAAAGAATTCAGTGATTTTTTAAAGAAGTAAAATTTAATAAAGTGAAATACCCCGCAGCAAGCTGCGGAGTATTTCACCCTCGCGGCAGTCGCCAAGGTCATGCAAGCATGACTTTGGCTCGTTGCTCGCGGGAATAAAAAAGGAAAATGGGAATAGTCCTGTAGACACAGTTTGTTGCGTCTGCAGGGCTGTTTTTTTGTGAATATAAGCCAGGTGACTGCCAGCGGTTATTTGACAGGCATTGTGATGGCAAATTATTTCATTCATATTATTCCGCTTATATTGTCCTAATCATTAAATATTCAATAGAATTAATGAAAACGATTACGAAACAAAAAACAGAAGCATAAACAGCTCAAAAATATCAATTAATAGTAAAAAAGGAATATTTAATCAAATATTAACATTATTTATTTGTTGAAAATGTACAAAATAAAAATGCAAATTTGGTTGATTATACAAAAAAATAAAAAACTATTGAAACCGGTTTCGAAAAATGGTATTTTAAACTTACATAGAAAACAGGATAATCAAGTAATATCAGTAAATTTTCCATTATTTTCTACATATTGGGAACGGTTAATTATGATATATTATATGAAAGGGATTCTCCTGTTAAAACAAGTAGAAAAATGATAAAAGTTTAGGAGGGACGAAATGAAAAAAGTAAGAAAAATCACAGCACTGTTACTGGTATTATTGATGATACTTGGCCTTACTGCCTGTGGAGAAAAGGCTGAGCAGGATGCAGGAACAAAGACGGAATCCGCAGCGGAAAATCAGGAAGAAAAGACAGATGCAGAAGCACCGGAAAGTGAAGAGACATCAGGCGATCCGATTTATGTAGGCGTTCTGGCGCCATTAACAGGCACTATGGCGGAATATGGAAAAACCTTTGAAGTGGCCATGACGATGGCGATGGAAGAAATCAACGCGGCAGGCGGAATCGGCGGACGCGAACTGGTTCTTGACTTTGCAGATTCCAAGGGTGAACAAAATGAGGCGGCTGACCTGGCGGCAGCTTTTGCAGAAGATGAAAAATATATGGCGGTTTTGGGAGATTTTTCTTCCGGATGTGCTATGGCGGCAGCACCTGTCTGTGACGAAGCAGGAATTGTTCAGTTTGCACCTACCGCATCCAGCGTGGATTTTGCACCTATGAGTGAGTATTGCTTCCAGATTGCAGGACGTTCGGATGGGGAAGGAATTTATGCAGCCAAATATATTGTAGGAAAATATGTGGGAGCTGAAAATGTAGCGTTATTTTCAATGAATACGGACTGGGGCGTGTCAACCAGAAATTATTTTTCCGAGGCGGCAAAGGAAGCGGGATTAAATATTGTATTTGATGAAGCTTACGCAGAGGGGGAAAGCGATTTTACTTCTCTGATCACAAAGGCGGAGGCAGCAGCGCCTGACTGTGTTGTTATTATCGATCAGTCCAGCACTTCCAACCTGATTAATCAGATTCGAGGTTATGGGTGGGATTGCCAGATCGTTATGATCGGCCCCAGCACCTCTCAGCAGGTTCTTGAGCTTTGCGGAGACAATTGCGAGGGCGTTCTTACCACAGCAGCGATTTTCTATTCGGAAGAGGAACCCGAAGTGTGGGCTTTTGCACAGGAGTTTGCAGAGCGTGCAAAATTCCAGGCAACAGTAATGGCAGGGTATGCATATGACGCTATTTATGTTTTAAAGGATGCAATAGAAAGAATAGATGGGGAAATTACGCGTGATGCGATAAGGGACAGCCTTGCGACCACAGATGACACTTATATGACAGGCCCCATCAAGTTCAGCGAAATTGGAGATATTTCAAGATCTTATCTGATCTGTCAGGTTTCAGAAGGAAAATATGTTGTAAGATGCGGTTATGACTATGGAGAGCAATAGAGCTATAGTAAACGACATAATAAATGTCGTTAACTATAAATATTAATACCCGCGAGCAACGAGCCAAAGTCATGCTTGCATGACCTTGGCGACTGCCGCGAGGGTGAAATACTTTCACGCGCCGGTGCCGCTGCGGTACCGGCGTTATCATAAAACTGGTAAGGAGGAGAAGGATGGAATATATTTTGAACCAGTTGATTAACGGTATATGCCAGGGGGCGATTTATGCATTGATGGCAATCAGTTATTCAGTGGTAGCCGGCGTGACCGGCATGGTTACTTTTACACACGGAGAAGTGATGATGATAGGCGCATTTTCTGCTTTTTATGTTTTCCAATATGCGGGGAGTCATTTGATGCTTGGGATTTTCGGAGCCTTTGCAGCATCCTGGATACTGGGAATGCTGGTATATAAGATTTGTTATGAACATTTTTTTGATGCGCCCAGACATATATCACTGATCTGTACCGTTGGATTCAGTATGCTGGTGCAGAACCTGGCGCAGATTATTTTTGGAGCCAACAGAAAACCGGTGCTGAATATTATTGACAACCGTGTTTTTAAGTTCGGCCCGGTGAGAATCAGCCTGATTCAGGTGATGATTTTGATAATCGTGGTGGTGCTTGCCGCATTGCTCACTACATATTTCAATAAGACAAGAGCGGGTATGGCCCTGCGTGCAGTAAGTCAGGACAAAGAAGCGGCTTACATGGTGGGAATCAGTGTGAAAAAAACAGCCATGATTGGAAACTGTATTGGCTGCGGTATCGGCGGTGTGGCAGGGATGCTGCTTTCTGTTTATTATCAGACCTGTTATGCCACAATGGGAAGTACCATGAGTATGAAGGCTTTTTCGGCCTGTGTGCTTGGCGGCATGACGGATGTTGGATTTTCCGCAGTAGGCGGCATGTTGATTGGCATTATTGAAAATCTGGGTATCACATTTTCCAGCGCCAGCTTTCGTGATGTATTTGCATTTGGCTTTTTAATTCTTGTTCTGATTATCAGACCACAGGGATTAGTTGCCAGGAAAGGAGCCAGACCATGATAAATAACAAGTTGAGTTCTGTTAAAAGGTTTGCTATAAATCATAAGGTACTTATGCTCCTTATTCTAATAGCATTTCTTGCTGTTTTTCCGGCGCTGGGATTTAAAAAGTCAACCATACGCATTATGTGCCGGATTTTAATGTACTGCACATTGGCAGGCTCTTTGAATGTAATCAACGGTTACAGTGGACAGACATGTATTGGACAGGCGGGGTTTTTCTGCATAGGCGCATATACAATGGCAATTTTGTCCACCAGATTCGGCATTTCCTTTTGGATACTGCTTCCCTTAGGGGGGATTCTTGCCATGCTGGTGGGGCTGGTTGTTTCTATTCCCACCCTGCGGCTTAAAGGGATTTATTTATCCATTATAACAATGGGAGCTTCCGAGGTGATTCGGATTGTTGCCCTTAACTGGGAAAGCTTAACAGGCGGAACCTTCGGGATAAAAAATATACCAAGACCGGAAGTGGGAGCATTTTCCATCAATACGCCAATGAAATTTTATTATCTGTTTTTTGTGATTGCCATTATATTTTTGTTTTTAACCGGCCGGCTTTTAAAGTCGCGGGTGGGAAGGGCATGGATGTCCATCAGAGAAGATGAGCTTGCCTCCAAAGCGCTGAGCGTTAACACCTCCTATTACAAAGCGATTAATTTTATGTATGGCGCTTTTTGGGCAGGGGTGTGCGGAGCGGCTTATGCACCTTATCTTCAATATATTGATTCCACTGTTTTCAGCCTGGATGAAGGATTTAATATTTTATCTATGGTGATTATCGGAGGACAGGGAACGCTTTTAGGACCTATTGTGGGCTCTACTTTGGTTAACTGCCTGACAGAGGTGCTTCGCCCCATAGGCACATGGCGCTTCGTTATCT
>VSNT01000259.1 GCA_009774465.1 Lachnospiraceae bacterium | reverse complement strand
GACCCTGTCCCTACTTATGAATTGACAGGATGCCCCATGTACCTCTATAACAAAAACTATTTTGACGATGTGGAATACCTTTATAATAAAGGAGTTCTTTTTGAAAAAATACCTTATATGATCGCCAATACTTTTCTGGGGGATTATGATGCTAATGATTCCTATAACTGGGCGCAGTGGAAAGAGTTTAACCAGGATATGGCCCTCGGTCTTTACATCCGCACTCCCGACATCGCCCCTATGAAAGAAAAAGATTATTACCGCGATAAGCTGGATGCCAATATTCGTTTGATCCAAGAACAGGTAGAAAATCACCCGGAAACGGAATTTAAGTTTTTCTTCCCCGCCTATTCCATGCTTTTCTGGGACAACCTTTACCGAACCGGCGACCTGGAAGCCTATCTCTACCATATGGAACAGGCCGTTGCATCCCTGCTTCCCTATGATAATGTGGAAATTTACTACTTCCAGGATGAAAGGGAGATCGTTACTAATCTGGACAATTATATGGACACCTTACATTTCTCGCCGGAGATCAACCAATATATGGCAGAAGCAATCATCCGTGGAAACAATCGGCTCACGGAAAATAATTATAGGCAAAAATTTTCTCTTATGAAGGATTTTGCCTATGAGATTGTGCATGAACTCATCCTTCCCTATGAAGACTCCATTAAGATCGGATAACAGAGCATTTTATCGCGAATTCATTGCTTTTCAGGAAAGTAACCGATATACTATTGTTAAAACCAATTCCAAATCTATAAACGGAGGTGGCGGAAAATGGCAAAAACAATCGGTATAGGAAATCAGGATTTTGAAAAAATCAGGGTAAATGACTATTTTTATATAGACAAAACAAAATTTATAAAGGAATGGTGGGAAGGCGGCGACAGCGTCACATTAATCACCCGCCCCCGGCGTTTCGGAAAAACGCTGAATATGAGCATGGTAGAAAAATTTTTTTCCATTCAATATGCAAACCGGGGAGACCTGTTTGAAGGCCTTTCCATATGGCAGGAAGAAAAATACCGGCAGATACAAGGAACCTATCCCGTGCTGATGCTCAGTTTTGCAGACGTAAAAGAAAATTCTTTTATACAAGCACGAAAAAAAATATGCCGCATTATCAAAGAGCTTTATAAGCAATATACGTTTCTATTGGAAGGCAGCCTCCTGAACGAGGACGAAAAAAAGAACTTTTCCCAAATGTCTGTCGATATGGAAGACAATGAGGCATCCTTTACCATAAAGGCTCTATCCGGCTATCTGGAACGCTACTATAGGAAGAAAGTTATTATTCTTCTGGACGAATACGATACCCCTATGCAGGAAGCCTATGTAAACGGATATTGGAAGGAACTGACCGCATTTACAAGAAGTCTGTTTAATTCTACCTTTAAGACAAATCCCTATTTGGAACGCGCGATTATGACAGGGATCACTCGGGTCAGTAAAGAATCCATCTTTTCCGACCTGAACCATTTAAAAGTAGTAACAACGACATCCGAAAAATATGCTGATTGTTTCGGCTTTACAGAAGAGGAAGCATTTCAAGCACTGGATGAATTTGACTTATCTAGCCAAAAACAACAAGTAAAAGATTGGTATGACGGCTTTTCTTTTGGTAAAGTAACGGACATTTATAATCCTTGGTCCATCATCAGCTTCCTTGATGAAAGAAGAGTAGGAGCCTACTGGGCAAACACCAGCAGCAACAGCCTTGTAGGAAAACTGGTACGTGAAGGAAACCGAAACATTAAGGAAAATTTTGAAAGTCTGCTACGGGGCGAATCCATTCAGGCCGAAATTGATGAGCAGATCGTATATGATCTGTTAAACAGCGATGAACAAACAGTATGGAGCCTGTTGCTTGCCAGCGGGTATTTAAAAGTAAAAAAATACGAAACATATACTTCCCAGTTCGGGGAATGGAAGGAAGATTATGAACTGGAACTTACTAATTTTGAAGTCAAATCCATGTTCCGAAGCATGGTTCGGAAATGGTTTAACAGTGCCAGGACAGATTATAATGATTTCATCAAGGCACTAATGGCGGACAATATAAAAGCGATGAATACTTATATGAATAAAGTTGCATTGCAAACCTTCAGTTATTTCGATACGGGAAAAAATCCTTCACAGGCAGAGCCGGAACGGTTTTACCACGGCTTTGTATTAGGGATAATGGTGGAACTGGCAGACCGCTATATTATCACATCAAATAGGGAAAGCGGTTTTGGACGGTATGATATAATGATGGAAGCAAGAAACAAAGAAGATTATTACATAATTATAGAATTTAAAGTACAAGAAGAAGATTAATAATAATTATACGATACGGTACTGGAGGCACTGCGGCAGATTGATGATAAGGATTACCTAACAAATCTGGC
>VSNT01000258.1 GCA_009774465.1 Lachnospiraceae bacterium | reverse complement strand
TCTTAACTATACTAAACCATATTATAAAAATCAAGCCTAAAATAAAAAGCAATCCAATTAAATGGATTGCTTTATTTTTGTTAAAAGAATAAACAAATCAGTCAACACTTATGATTTCTTTTTTATTGTAAGAACCACATGCCTTGCATACTCTATGAGGCATCATCAGAGCGCCGCATTTGCTGCACTTAACCAATGTGGGAGCACTCATTTTCCAGTTTGCTCTTCTTTTATCTCTTCTGGCTTTTGAAGTTTTATTCTTAGGACAAATAGACATCGTTACACCTCCTTATCCGCGTTAAAGATATCTTTAATAGCTGCCATTCTGGGATCAGGAACGAATGTGTCGCATCCACAATCGCCCTCATTTAAATTGTGCCCGCACTGCCTGCATATTCCCCTGCAATCAGGCCTGCACAAAACCTTCACAGGCATATTAACTAAAATTTCTCCGTTCACGAAAGCCTCTGTATCCAGCTCATAGCCAAGCATAAAATTCTGCTCGTTTTGCTCCTCTTCCTGATTTTCATTATCCGGCGAAACAACTTCCTGCTCAAATTTTACTTCTAAAGGCACTGCCACCGCTTCAAGACAACGGTCACACGGAATTTCAAGTACCAGTTTAAAGTCTCCACAAATCAGAACCTTTCCTGTTCCAATATTGGTAAAAGTCATGTTGACAGGTGACTTTTCAAGAATCATATAGTCATTTCCCATATAGGAAAAACTATTTTCCTCATACGCCAGGCTTTCTCTTTGGTCTTTCCCTTCAGATGTAAATACATCAGTCAGATTAATCAACATAATAAGCTCCCTATGAATCATATGTGCAAAATCAAAATACAGACAAGTACTTCCAAAATCACACACTTAACAAGTATAACGTCAGGCTTTCCGTTTGTCAAGCCCTAAACGGGAAAGAAATATTTCTCATCCAACCAGTTCAACTGTTTCTCTGGCAATGGCAAGCTCTTCATTGGTGGGAATCACCAATACTTTCACTTTACTGCCGCCGGTAGAAATAAGTACCTCTTCTCCTCTTTTACTGTTTGCATCTTCATCTAAAGCAATTCCCAGATACCCCAGATAAGAACTTATCATGGTTCTGATAAGCGGATTGTTTTCTCCTATCCCCGCTGTAAAGCAAATTGCATCCACCCCATTCATTGCTGCTGTGTAAGCGCCAATATATTTTGCCACCCGGTAGGCAAACGCTTTCATGGTTCTGACCGCCTTTTCCTGACCTTCGTTATACGCCTTTTCAAGGTCTCTGAAATCGGAAGAAAAGCCGCCGGAAAGTCCAAGAACCCCTGACTCCTTGTTTAAAACATTTAAAATCTCGTGGACGTTTTTATTTTCTTTATTACACAGATATTCAATAATTGCCGGATCAAGATCTCCTGAACGGGTGCCCATAATCAGTCCCTCCAAAGGAGTAAGTCCCATAGAGGTATCCACACATTTTCCGTTTTTCACCGCTGAAATACTTGCCCCGTTTCCCAAATGGCATACGATTATTTTCAATTCTTCATAGCTTTTATCAAGCATACACGCTGCCCGATGAGATACATAAGAATGACTTGTTCCATGAAAACCATATCTCCTTACCCTATAGTCTTCATAGTAGTGATAGGGAATGCCATAAAGATATGCTTCTTTCGGCATGGTCTGATGAAATGCAGTATCAAAAACAGCCGCCATAGGCGTATCCGGCATTAATTCCTGACATGCCCTTATTCCAATCAGGTTGGCCGGATTATGTAAAGGTGCCAGATCATTACATGTTTCAATAGCCTTAAGCACTTCCTCATTAATCAAAGTTGACGAAGCAAATTTTTCGCCTCCATGAACAATCCTGTGTCCTACCGCTCCAATTTCATCAAGACTTTTTACCACTCCGCATTTTTCATCTGTCAGTGCATTCAGCACAAGTCTGATTGCAGTGGTATGATTTTCCATAGGCGTTACCGTAACAATTTTTTCACCGCCTGCCGGTGTATAGGCAATCTGGCTTCCTTCAATCCCGATTCTTTCACATAGCCCTTTTGCAATTACTTCCTCTGATTTAGAATTAATTAACTGAAATTTCAAAGAGGAGCTTCCACAATTAATTACCAGAATATTCATATCTTTCATACAATCTAAAACCTCCATATTTACGTTTAAATCCGTCAATGAAATGCGGATCTTTCCTAGGCCAGCTGCGCCTGTACTGCAGTAAGTGCAACTACGCCCACAATATCCTGCCAGGAACAGCCTCTGGATAAATCATTCACCGGCTTTGAAATTCCCTGAAGCATCGGCCCATAGGCTTCCGCTCTGCCCAGTCTCTGTACCAGCTTATAGCCAATATTTCCACAGTCCAGATTAGGGAAAATAAGTACATTTGCCTTGCCTGCCACTTCGCTTCCGGGGGCTTTGGACTTGGCCACCTGCGGCACCAATGCCGCGTCTGTCTGTAGTTCCCCATACAATGTAAGTTGATGATACTGTTAATGTGCAATTCTTGTAGCCTCCACCATTTTATCTACC
>VSNT01000257.1 GCA_009774465.1 Lachnospiraceae bacterium | reverse complement strand
ATATAATATGTATCTTATTTAGAAATTATTTTGTGACAATTTTGAGATAATACAAAAAATTATTGTATATAAAATTTTAATAGGGTATCATAAAATTATTATTATATACATGGATTTATGGGTATGAACATAGGTTCTATTATTTCATATTGTATATTATAAGGTATTTTGATATTTGGGAGGGTATGAGATTGAATCAGAAGACGAAAGGAATTGTGCATAATGCTTTTTATACAAGAAATGAGAGGAAAGAATCATTGAATAATCTTTTTGGAATGCCACAAGGCTCAGATATGGATATGTATGATTTTGAATTTGATAAAGATGGCTCATTATTGGTCATTTATAAAATCGAGGATAGTAAAGGGGGAAGTACCTCAAGATGAGAGGCTATATTTTTGAATATTACAAATACGTTCGATATTTAACGGGTTCAATGGATAATATCAGAAGTGTATTAGATTATAAAGAAGCAGAGAAAAGCATATTAACATTTGGCGATTATGATAGATTGAAAGTTAATGTTGTAAGCGAGTTTTCAAGATATCGGGATTTATCTACACTTGCCAAGGCTTGGGTAGGGAATAGGCAGTCTATTTTGCTTTATGAGTTAGAATCTAATCCCCAATTCATTTATTTGGAAACAGAAGAAGAATATGGATTTCAAAATAAGAAAACAGGTGAGTTTGATAATCACCTGTTTTTTGCTTTAACAGAATTTAATTTTAGAAGTGAAAAGCGCCAAGTGGTATATAAAGATTTGGTTTTAGAGGCAACTAAATGTTTACGGGAGACAATTGAAGTTGAAGGAAAAGATATTGATTTTATGTTGATGGGAAGTTTGGGAGCTTTTGGTGTTGTTGTATTATGGTTTAGTGATCAGTATACAGAGATTCTTCGATTAGTAAGTTGTATTAGAGAGAAGTATGGGAGGTTATTTTGGGCTGCACATACAACGATATCTAAAAACCCTCGTGCAGAGGGACGAGTAGATTTTGAGGATAAAATCAATCAAATTGAAGGAAAGGCTTATCTACAGATTACATTAAAGGAACCTATTGAACAATTAGGAGCTTTAAAAAAATATGGAATTGGAACAATTACTCATACGTCGGGAGAGTACGATATTACTATTGAGATGTTAGCAGCAGATATATATCGAAATTTTGAAAATGAAGATATTTTTGATCATGATAAAGATGAGTATCAACGTTTGTTTTTGCAAACACATCTTATATTAGGGGAGGCTCCAAAAGAATTAGAAAACGGAGATTTAGTAGGAGGACATTCTCAAATAAATCTTATTCAAGCGGAAGACTTAAAAAGGGTAGAGACAACATATAAAAAAATTCGTAAACTGATTGAGAAGAATATAGATAAAACGGCAGGTTTGATAGATACTTTGGATTCACTACTGTGTGATTATCGTTATAATGTAGTTTCGGCGGATAATGAGAGCTGGGCGGAAGACTTTTCCTACATATTTCTAAAAAATTTACAGTGTATAGAAGAAATTCTACAGATGAAAGAACAGTGTAGTGTAGCTTTTATGGAATTATTTCGTTTTATTATGAATAATCTTAAACAACAAATTTTTCATGTGGCTGAATCTAATATTCTAAATTTTGAAATTCCCAAATGTCATTTACGGTATACTGGTCAAGAAGATGGCATTTTATTTTGTTATATGGGAATTATTAAAGAAATTATAGAAGTTGCTTATACTTTGGAAGGTTATAATAAACAGTCAGAAATTATTCCACTTGTAACAGTGGATGTGGTTCCAGTAATTGAGAGTGATTTATATTTTGATAAAATAGGATATGTAAATAGTAGTGAAGAAGATCAAGATTTTAAAATATTATCGTTGAATCTTCCACATGTAACATTTTATGATATACCTAATTATATGCAATATTTATATCACGAAATTTATCACTATATTGTGCCGAGAAATAGAGAAAATAGAGACTATCAAGTAGGAATCTTGCTTACCAATTTTTACTATTCAAGTATGATTATAGAGTATTTTAATAGAATTATAGGAGGAAATAAAGATAGTGTACAAAGACTTTATAAATTTGTACAACCTTATTTGTATGAATTTATTTTTCAGGCCTATCCTCAAATACACCAAGAAATTATTTGTATATCAGGTAAAAAAGTAGATAAAGATGCAGTACTTCTTGTGGCAGAGGTGTATAAAGATAAGCTTTTAGATTATTTGAGAAGTCCTTGTGGATATCAAATATGGGAAGTGGGATTACAAAGAATATGGGCGAGATTAAATGAAAATAAGGATATGCATATACTAAAGAAAGAACTTTTTCAATTAATTGGAAATGAGGATGAGGTTAATAGTGTTAAAGAATTTTTTCAACAGAAAGGGGAAAATAAAAAGCAAATATGGGAAGAATATTTCTGCAGAAGTGATTTTTCAGAATTTCTAAATAAATTTATGGACGGTATTAAGGAAGTAGCGGCTGATATTCCAATGATTCAATTTACTAAAATGTCTTTGGATGAATATTTACT
>VSNT01000256.1 GCA_009774465.1 Lachnospiraceae bacterium | reverse complement strand
AAATAATATTATGCAGCTGTTTCTGACGGAGCACGCCAGCGAGGTGGAGAATATGTTATTTACTGAATGGAACTGGAATGATGCAATGAAAATCGAGCGCGAAGAAGGCCGTGAAGAAGGCGTAATTGAAATTGCAAAAAAACTTCTTGCGAAAAGTTTTTCATTAAATGAAATTGCGGATATAACAGGTTTGACAGTAGAACAAATTCAACATTTATAGAAATTTTCTATCTATTAGCAAGTTGCCAACAAGTCAAATTTTATCTAATAAAAAACGCCTCCGGTGCGCCAACACCGAAAGCGTTTTCCATAAGGGGCAGTAAAATTTCCTTACGATTACTGCCCCTCTATTTTAGCACACCTTTGTGTCAAAAGAAAGAGGGATTTTTTATGTTAAGAGCAGGTTTGTATATCAGAGTATCAACTGAGGAACAAGTTTTGCATGGCTACTCTCTGGATGCCCAACGGGAAGCACTTACAAAATACGCACAAGAACACAGCTATTATATTGTTGACTATTATGTGAATGAAGGGCTGTCTGCACGAAAATCCTATACAAAACGTGGGGAATTTATGCGGATGCTGAATGATGTAAAAAATAACAGGCTGGATTTGATTCTCATAATCAAATTAGATCGCTGGTTCCGATCTGTAAAGGATTATTATAAACTCTAAATGAGCAAATCTGAAAAATAAACAAAGGCAATCCTCTCTCGGAAGTGGTAAGATGTGGGGTGATAACAACCACAAAACCACGAGCTAAAAGAGGAAAGCCTTATGGTAAATATTATAGCGGCACGAGAGGAAATAGGCAATTTTTTTTACAAGTATGGGTTTGGAGATATTTTGAGCAGCGTACCGCAAAACAGATTAGCAGAAATGATATTGGGCCTGGCCATGAAGGGAAATCAGAGCAGGACAACAGATTTTGCGGAATTGAAACAAGGGTTGCGAACCACATATGGGTATTTTTTGTCCCATGGGAAGTGGGATGAGGAGAAAATATCCCAAAAGCAGCAAGAAGAATTATTCCGAAAAGCTGCTGACTTGGCGAAGGAAAGGCAAACGCCCCTGTACCTGAGCATAGATGACACAGTAATTAAAAAGAAAAAACCATCCTTATATGCTAAACGGCCTATGGAGGGTACAAGCTGGCATTATTCCCATCTGGAGGGCAAACAGATATATGGATATCAGGTGTTTGGCGCCAATATCAGTGTTGGGGATTTTTCCCTATGCTACAGCCTGCGCCGTTGCTGCCCGGAAAACGGCTCCAAGATTGATATGGCTGCTAAACTTCTGGATACTTTACCGCACACCGACGCCCGGGTCATTGTTCAGGCGGACAGCTGGTATACCTGCAAAGCCCTGTGGGACAAGGCTTTGGAAAAGGAACTGAACTTAATCGCTGCTATGAAAACCAACCGAATTCTTTACCCTGATGGGCATCGCTGCAGCGCCCAGGACTATGCCGCCATGCTCCCAAACGGCCAATACCACCTTGTTACAGTGGGCGGTCACGAGTATTGGACCCATCGCTATGAGGGCGCTCTCAACGGGATCGATAAAGCTGTTGTCCTGCTTTCCTATCCAAAAAATGCGTTTGGCAACAAGAAGGCGCTGCGCGTGTTTATTTGCTCTGCTCTGGGCCTTTCTGATGAGGAAATTCTTTCTCATTATACCCATCGCTGGAAAATTGAGGTCATGTTCAAGCAGCAAAAAATGTATATGGGCCTCAAGTCATTTATGGTCCGCTCCACTAAAGCAATTGATCGGCTGTTGATTATTTTTCCTCTGGCCCATTTCTTCTTTGCTGTACTTTTTGGTACCCTCTTGCCTTTGGGTGATACCATTCGTCGCTTTAGAGCTGTTTTGTGCATTTTTTGATTTTGCTCATTTAGAGTAATTATATTGACTGGAGTTTAACATGGCTAAAAGAATGTCAACGAATTTTAAAAAATACCGGAGTTTTATATTTTTGGCATAATGATATAAAACAAATAACGGAACTTTTGCACATAATCCAGGAGCAAACAAATTTCAGGCTTGTATCATTTTGTATTTGGGATAAAGGAAAAGGATATAGGGCGCAGACCTGGCTTAACCGCGATCCTAATGGAAAAACAGCCCTTAGAGCATGGTTTAATATCTGCGAATACTGCTTACATTTTTTCAATGAATCAGAAAATGCAGGGAAAAGTGGAAACAAGGCTGGGCTTGCAAGAATCAATAATAATCCAGAATGCTACAAGCCTTTAAAGGACTGGTACCGTTCAGAATTAGAACGCCTTGATATTACAGAAAAAGATATAGCCTCAAAATATACGGAAGCAACAGGAAAAAAGCCCCATATGCTGAAACACTATTTTAAAGATTATCAATTTGAAATTCCTACCCAGAAGGTTTGGGAATCGGTATATCTTCCATTAGGATTTACTGTACCATATGGAGACTTAAAAACCTCATACAATAAGCTACAACAGTCATATGGCGCTTTGAGACAATCTTACAATGCTTTACGCAACGTTCATCATTGCGATGCAGAACATTGCAATAT
>VSNT01000255.1 GCA_009774465.1 Lachnospiraceae bacterium | reverse complement strand
GGGGAATAGGGCAGGCCCTCCGGATGTATCTATCCGGCTGACCTGAAACCCAAACGTCATTCCAAACATGCTGATTCCGGCAACTGCCAGAACAATCAGAAAAATTATTTCTCCCACTTAGAAGGCCTCCCTCCTTTTACTGTACAATCTTTTCTGCCGCTTTTACAAAAGCTGCATAGGTTTCTTCCAGAATAGATGTATGCTCCTGCGGCGTTGTATAGCAGGTGCCATAGCTGATTGCCTCTAATGCAGCAATACATTCCGGATCTTCTGATGCCTGTTTTAAAAGATTGTTGACATATGCAATTGCAGCAGGATCTGTTCCCTTAGGCGCCCAGATACCAAAATTCTGTTTCAAATATCCGTAACCATCATACCCAAGCTCTCCTAATGTAGGGATATCTTCATATCCAGCCGGCGCTGTATCGGAAAAAATTGCCAGACAACGGAAATCTCCACTGTCAATGTACTGTTTTACCGCACCAAATCCATCAATGTAGGTTTCGATTCTGCTTCCTAAAAGTTCCGTAGCTTTTGCCGCCCCATCCAAGTCAACATTGTTAAAGGTAATTCCGTTCTTTTCTTCCAGATAAAGGGAGCCAAAAAGCGGCAATGTGCCTGAAACAGAACCCATCTTAATATTACCGGGAGCAGCTTTTGCAGCTTCAATCAGATCGTCTAACGTTTCGTATGAGGAATCGGCACGTACCACAATTGCCATAGAGGAATCAAGGAAATATCCCACTTCATCCAAATCCTCATAGGTAAAATCAGCAACTCCAAGTGCGCTCTGCATTGCAAAACCGGATGCCTGAAGAACAAAGGTGTATCCATCCGGATCTGCGCCCATTACTTCCTTTACACCAGTACGTCCGCCTGCCCCTACAATATTTGTAATGGTAACTTCTTTATCGGAATATTTACTCATGTACTGGGCAAATATTCTTGTAGGAATGTCTGTATTTCCTCCGGCTTCATAAGGCACTACAATGGTAATTTCCTTTTCCGGAACCCAGGCGGATGCCTGTCCATCTTCCCCGGCAGTCTCTTCCTGCGCTGCTGTTTCCTCCTGTGCCCCTGCTTCCTCCTGCGCTGCCTCCTCTTCGGCTGCGTCTGCTGCTTCTTCTGTTTCCACATTCTGTGTGCCCGAAGCCCCGTCAGCGGGAGCTTCTTTACTTCCGCACCCTGCTATCATACACATCACTGCCGCCAATAAAATCCCCAATAATCTTTTCTTCATTTTCTTCCTCCTTGTAGTGTTGGTTGTTTTTATAAAAATGCCTTAAATGGAATGTTGGGTTCGTCTGTAAACGCATCATGGAACCCTCTGTCAAACATAAAGCGTTTCAAATCCTTGTCTCTTGGATACATATATTGTCCGCCCACCTGCCAGATATATACCTTAAACTGGTAATTTAAGCGGGGTGCTTTAAACTGATACAGATATTCAATCTCCGAAGGATCTGCCAGCATATTGCACCATATGTCATAATGAAAGGGAATTACCACCTTTGTGTTTAAATTTTCAGCCATTCGCAATACATCCGCAGATGTCATCTTATCCGTAAGCCCCGGAGGATTTTCTCCAAAGGATGCAAGCGCAACGTCAATTTTATATTTTTTTCCATGTTCAAAATAGCCATTGGAAAAATGAGAATCACCGCTGTGATACAGGGTTCCTCCCGGAGTCTGAATTACATAATTTACTGCCCGATCGTCCATGTCGGAAGGACAAATGCCTCTGCTGTCTTCCGGTGCAGGACAGGTGATCAGCGCTGTTCTGTCAAAAGAATCCACAGCAGTAATCTTCATATCCTTAATGCAGATTTCATCTCCCGGCTTTACTTCTCTGATCCGCTCTTCCGGCACACCCCATTCTCTCCAAATATCGCAGCTAAATTTGGGACCGATAAAAGGAACATCCTCAAAATTCTGGCAGATTGCCGCTGCCACATACTGATCAATATGATCCCGGTGAAAATGTGTGGACAGCACCGCATCAATTTTTTTGATCTCATAAGGATCAATCACCATAGGAACTGTTCTTGTGTTTGGCTGATAAGTAGGCCCGCCATTCATGCGGTACATCTGAAATTTCTTTCCCTGGCTGTATGGAAAATCCCAATCTCTCTTGCTTCTTTTTCCTGTTCCCAGCCACAAGTCAATACAGATATTGGCGTCCCCGGGGGTTTTCAGCCAGATACCGGTACATCCCAGCCACCACATTGCAAAATTATTTTCCGGCACTATCGTATCTTCAATTTCATCATTAAGCCATCTTCCCCATTCCGGAAAACAGTTATTCTTCCAGACCTCTTTGGTAACCTTGCTTAAGTCTCCACCGCCGGCATTGTCATTAAATCCTGCCATAATGCTTCTCCTTCATACTTTTTGTTCTTTTTTCCTACATATAATTAATTTCTTTATTTGTAAGGTGATATGACAACTATAAATTATAAAATAAGTATTGTCAATACGTTTTATATTTTTTATCCTATTTATACTATATTCAGTTTGTATATTTGTACATAATGCACTATCGTATCTTCAATTTCATCATTAAGCC
>VSNT01000254.1 GCA_009774465.1 Lachnospiraceae bacterium | reverse complement strand
GCCCTGAACTATACGCCTGTTGCGAAGGTAACTAATTTAGCTTCCACCATAGAAGAATTAAAGGGGCGGGGGCTTTGGTTTGTGTGTGCCGATATGAATGGCACGAGGATGTATGATTTGAATTTGACAGGGGCCATCGGCCTTGTGATTGGAAATGAGGGAGAAGGGGTAGGCAGGCTTGTAAAGGAAAAGTGTGACATGGCGGCCGCCATACCCATGCAGGGAGATATTGATTCGTTGAATGCTTCTGTGGCAGCAGGCGTATTGGCTTATGAGATTGTCCGGCAGAGGCTTGGATAGAAAGGTGAATTTAAGATTTGCGGCTTTGCCAGTGCAAAGCCATGCCCCTTGTGGGCAAAAGTGCCGAAATGAGGTAAAGGTTGAAAGAAAAGCACTTTCAACTATTGATTTTAAGTCCGCTAAAGCGGACATGAGGTATAAAAATGGAAAAGATAAATAAATTTCTGCTTATGGTGATTGCCATGATGGTGATTATGGTTGCAGCAGTAGGAATTGACAGAGGTCTTAAGCGGATAGAAGCGCAAAAATGGGAAAAAGAGCGTGTGGCCAGATATGAACAGGCCCGTGCCGAAGTGAGTGATATGCAGTTAACGATCAGCGAGCTTTCTAAAGATCAGGAGGCGATCGAGGCATTTATTGAGGAAAACAGGGCATATTTTGATGAGGAGGATTTCTGGTCTGAATTTGAAGAAGAGTTGTTTCTGGATGAGAACGGTGAAGTGGATGTTTCCGGAAATATGGAAATAGATATTTCAGGGAATGATGGAATCAGTGTATCGGGCAATTCTTTAGAGGATGTATCAGGAAATAATGGGGGAGATATATCTGGCAATGCAGGAGACGTTTCCGGAAATGATGGAATGGAAGTATCTGGAAATATGGCACCGGATGTGTCGGGAAATGCAGGTTTAGACGCATCTGGAAATATGGCAGCCTCTGTATCAGGCAATGAGTCAGGCGGTATGACGGATAGTGAAATTTTGTCTGTATCAGGTAATACCCTTGCTGATAAAAGAAAAATCAGAGGTTCTTATATGGAAACTCAGATGCAGAATGATGCAGACCAGATGATAATAGAAGGCAGCAGTTATGATTTTTCAGATATTTCCATTGCCTGTCTGGGGGACAGCATTACACAGGCTTCCAATCTGGAAAATATGGAGGACTATCAGCAATATGCTTATCCTACAAGATTAAAGGAAATTTTAGGAGCCGAGAGGGTAACTAATCTTGGAATTGGAGGTTCTTCTATCGGAAGATACTGGGATAATGCCTTTGTGGACAGGTACAGGGAAATCCCGGAGGATACAGATTTGATTATTGTAATGGGCGGTACAAATGACGGCTTTTGTCTGACGCAGGAAGAACTGGGGACGGTGAAGGAGCGAAAGACAAATACATTTATCGGCGATCTGGACGAGCTGATGCGCGGGCTGAAAACAGATTATCCAGATGCGACGATTGTGTTTGCAACGCCTCTGCCCAATGTGCTTCATGATATGTTAAAGAAAGAAAGGGAATATTTGCTGCCCCAGATTATTCTCGTGAACGCGATTAAATATCTAGCAAAGGAATATGGAATACCGGTAATTGATTTATATAATTCCAATATGCTGGACACCCATGACGCGGCAGTTATTTATAATTATATGCCGGATGGGGTGCACTGTAATCCGGATGGCTATACCATTTTGGCAGAGCATATGGCCGCGGAGCTGATAAAGTTGTATGAGCAGGAAGATAAGAATGTGTTATAGAATGCATAAAAATCAAAAATTTTAAAGTTTTTGCACTTGAGTGCACAAAGTTTGTGTCTGTGCTGCATCCGCAGACTTGTTTATGCGAATCTCAGCAAAGCTGAGATAAAAGCAGCGCAGAAATGAGGTAAATGATGGATAAAAAATACGAAAAAAGCAGTGATGAAGAGCTGATTGTCCGGCTGCGGGACGGAGAATCGGCAATCACTGATTATATTATGGAGAAATATAAAAATCTGGTGCGCAGCAAGGCAAAATCCATGTATATTTTAGGGGCTGACCGGGAGGATTTAATCCAGGAAGGGATGATTGGTCTTTTCAAGGCCATACGGGATTACGATACGGGAAGAGATGCAAGCTTTTTTACTTTTGCGGATCTTTGTGTGTCCAGGCAGATGTATACGGCGATTCAGGCAGCGGGAAGGCAGAAACATGCACCTTTAAATACATACATTTCTCTTTACGCCAGCGCCTTTGAAGGCGACAGTTCGGAAAAAGGAGAAGAAGGCGAACTGATTAACAGCGTGATTTCCCAGTCGGAAAGAAATCCGGAGGAAGTATTAATCGACAGAGAAAATGTGGAGCTTTTAGAGCGTGCCATTGATAAAGAGTTAAGCAGCTTTGAAAAGCAGGTGCTGGACCTTTATCTTACAGGAATGAAATACAGCCAGATTGCAAAGGTATTGGGCAGGGATGATAAATCTACTGACAATGCGCTGCAAAGGATTAAGACAAAACTGAAAAAGGCGATTTTAAAATAGCGGGGAATTGTCCCGTTATTTTTTTACAAATAACTGTCCAAAACTGCCACCTGAATTGCAAAACGAGATTCCCGTCCAAGAGGGAAAGACAGATACAAACAGAATAAAATATAAGAGAGAAAGTG
>VSNT01000253.1 GCA_009774465.1 Lachnospiraceae bacterium | reverse complement strand
AATTTATATTTTTATAACATTAATGTCAAGTTTCTATAATTAATCTTTTTAAAAAGTAAAACAGGCATTAGTTAAAGCGTAATTTCCATATGTATGTTATAATAACACATAAAGATATGCTTTTATTGAAAATTACCTGTTCGCGGTCATTTTTGACCTGAACAATAGTAAAAGAGGAAGGAATGCGGAAAGAGCATACAGGAAAGGTACGGATTAAAAATGAATTATATTGTTTTAGATCTGGAATGGAACCAAAGCAATACGGGGGAAGAACCGGAAGTAAAGGAAATTCCTTTTGAAATAATAGATATTGGTGCAATTAAACTGGATGAAAACAGAGTGATGATTGATGAATTTAATCAATTGGTAAAGCCCTCTGTTTATCAACATATGCATAAGATTACCGGTAATTTGATTCATCTTCAAATGAGAGATCTTCAAAAGGGGCAGCCCTTTGTGGAAGTAATAGGCGATTTTTTCCTGTGGAGCGGCCGGAATAATGTTTTTTGCACCTGGGGGCCTCTTGATTTGTATGAGTTGCAGAGGAATATGCGTTATTATCATTTAGAACCGTTAAGTGATAAGCCGATTAAGTTTTTGGATATTCAAAAGTTGTTCAGTATTGCTTATGAGGATGGAAAAAGCAGAAGAAATTTGGAATATGCAATTGATTTTTTAAAGATAGAAAAGGATATTCCATTTCACAGGGCATTCAGCGATGCGTATTATGCGGCGAGGATTTTATCCTGTTTTGATGAAGAAGTCCTTGAGAATTATTCTATAGATACTTTTGTTCTTCCACGAAATCGTAAAGAAGAAGTGCATGTGATGTTTCATGATTATATGAAGTATATATCCAGAGAATTTCCGGATAAGCAGAAAGCTTTGGAAGACCGGGAAGTTATCAGTACGAAATGCTATCTCTGTCATAAAAATATCCGAAGAAAAATCCGCTGGTTTTCTCCCAACGGAAAGCATTACTACAGTATTTCTCTTTGTCCTTTGCACGGATATATGAAATCCAAGATCAGAATACGGAAATCTGAAAATGATGGGGTTTTTGTAGTTAAAACTTCTAAATTTATTTCTGAAGAAGACTGCCAGAAAATTATTGAAAAGAGAAACCTGGCAAAACAGCATCATAAATCGAAAAATTGAATTTATTTGCTACAAATCAAAATCTTTAAACCGGGAGGAGGGAAGATATGGCCCACCCTTCCGGTCTCTTTTTCTTTTTCCCCGTTTTTTTACAACTCCCCTGTTGTTTAAAAAAGAGTAGTTATCAATAATAGAACGAATAATAAAAATAACAATCAATATGGCAGCAATTATCAAAGTGACAATAAGAATTACTTTGATATTTACTATAATTACCTGAGATTCTTCGGAACCGGTTTCTGAGAGGGCTTCGGTATTCTGGCTGAATTCATAGGATGCAGGCATTTCCCTGACAAAATCCACGGTTGCAGTCCCAAGATAGGCATTATGATAAAAATAATTTATTTCAGCCACAGTGTCTTCTCCGGTGGTTTCGTAAGATATTTCAGAATCAAGATCATCAAAGCTGACGGATTTTGGCATAATCAGGTAACTGTCTGTATTCAATGCCAAAATAGGTTTGGAATTTCCAAAAATATCGTTAGAGGTATTGAAAAAATTGGAATTTTGAATGGAGTATTTTGTCTCATTTTCAGAAACATTAGCTGTCATAAAATTTGTAAATCCATAGTCGAAAAGTTTGACAGTATCGTAAAACTGCTCCGGGGATTCTTCTTTCATGATAACACAGATCAGCTTCATGCCATTTTGCTCCGCGCAGGTGACCAGCGTTTCCCTGGCATCATCGGTATATCCGGTTTTTCCGCCCTTAATTCCATCATAAGCGATCTCGCCGGAGATAAGCCGGTGTTTGTTACGGACAGTAAAGTCATCCGGCTGTTTGGAAGTAGGCATAAAATGATAATAGGGTGTATTTCCAATTTTGGAAAGCAGTTCATTTTGGAAAAAAGCTTTTGCAATCACAGCCAGATCATAGGAGGAAGTATAATGGTTTTCGTTGTGAAGACCGTGCGCATTGACAAAGTGGGTATTTTTACAGCCAAGAAGCTGCGCCTTTTCATTCATCATGTCAGCAAAAGCATCTACACTTCCGGCAACATGCTCTGCAACTGCGTTTGATACTTCATTAGCGGAAGCTGTTAAAATGCCATACAGACATTCCTCTAAAGTCATGGCTTGTCCCTCATCAATTCCAATATTGGAACTTCCCGGTTCAAGGCTGAAAACAGCGTCATGGGAAAAGGTAATGGTTTCGCTTAATTCACAGTTTTCCACCGCAAGCAGACAGGTCATAAGCTTGGTGGTGCTTGCAGGATAAAGTCTTTCATCTATATTTTTGGCATAAAGAATAACGCCGGTATTGGCTTCCAGAAGAATTGCGGATTCCGCACCAATAGCCGGACCGGCGGGCCAGTTTTCAACTTGATTGCTTTGAACAGGAAGAGATTTGCGTTCTTCGGCTTCTGTGAGGGCTTCTTCTTTGGAAGCCGGTGCGGCGAAAGCGCTTATGGAAGTAAACATAAAAAAATGTATAAATAAAAATGCGGATAGTATTTTACCCCCTATCCGTCCAAATTTAAAATGCTTCATAATATTTCCTCATCTATAGTTAAACACTATTATATTC
>VSNT01000252.1 GCA_009774465.1 Lachnospiraceae bacterium | reverse complement strand
CTCTGGCCCTTTCCATTCCTTCAGCATACCCCTAACCCCTCCAGCCCTTTCCAACCTTCCCAGAACCCTCTGGAACGCTGTACGCTTCAGCTATACACCCCCCTTATTAAATCTACTTACTAATACCAACAAGCCGCAAAAAAAGTACCCACTTCCAAAAGTGAGTACTTTTTATTTTATCTATGCTCTTTTAATAATTGTACCAAATGACCTCTACACGCTTATTATCTTTCTTACTTCCAACGCCTGTTGTTGTATGAAATTCTTCCCGGTGCCATCCTGTGCCCTCATTCAAATATTTGTTGTACAACTGCAAATCATAGTTTGATACCAGAATTCTGCATTTCGCTTTTTGAATACAACGTAAAAACTTTTCTTGGTCGTCATATCCAAATGACATAGAGTATATTTTACCTAAATTCTTAGGCATTCTATCCCCATAATTCTTTTTAATTGCGTCTGATAAACGAGGTGTACTGTCAACATCAATATCCTTTAACAGCTCTTTTTCGCTATCCACGCTGATATATGAAGGGTCACAGTACATCATAACACGGGGATTGTTTATCCACTCATTCAACACTTGAAACGCAGATGGTACTTCATTTAATGGGGTGTCCGGGTCTATAAACATCATATTTCTAAAAAAGGCCATAGCGTCAATTTGAAAAACTTCTACGCCCTCTAATCTTTCAGCACAGTCAAACAGTTTAACGATCTGCCGTCTGTACTGCTCATCTGTTTTAAACTTCTCGGCGCTCCATGTTTGCCCCATTCCATCCCGTGACTGCTGAAATACTACATAAGTTGCTATTGCTAAATCCATGTCAGAAATGTCTATACTATAATCTCTTGACCGCTCAAGAAAACCTTGTGTTTCTTTTAACTGATATGATTCAATCCAGTCAGCAAGATAATTTCTCAATGTTTCTTGGAATTTCCTACGCTCTTTAGCAGTCTTACCTTTTGCGTTGTGTTCTTCCGCTTGCAATACCTGTTGCAACTTATTTAAACCAGCTTGTACTGTTGGTATTATTTTATGTGGTGGTGTTTTTCGTTTTGGGTTAACTGCCTTTTCTGCCATTTCAAAAGACTGCCATAATATTTCATCAAGTAAGTCATTTGCGGTATGGGAACTAACAATCTTTTTATCAATCAATAACCGACGTAACCGACTTTTTGATTGTTCTTCTAAATCTTTTTCAGCACTATCAAAAACGGTCTTTTGTTTATCAAATTCCGCCTGACTATAAACCGTTTCATCTTCCAACCTATGTATAAATTCCACTGATTTAATGGGGTCGGACAGTATACGCATTAGAGCGGTCAAGCCTTCACTGTAATCATTATAACACTCGACTTTATGACGAGGTTTGTTTAACAACACCCGGCACATACCACCAAATGGAGTGACAAAGATGTCCGTATCATCATAATTAAGCCGGTCAGCGATAAAGTGGGCCATGCGGCCCTTGCCGCCATAGTATGGAGCAATCGAAAGAGTATCCCTTTTATTCATCCCCATCATCCCTTTTTTTCCGCTTCTCCTGTTTTTCTGGCATAGTAATGCCTAATTTCTGTCTATGAAATGCAATAACTCTTTCTGGCTTAGTTCCTAATCGTTTTAATATTGCATACCTTCCAGACACCACACGAATATATTCATCTTGGTCAAGCTGCTTTCGCAGATTCTTCAACTCATAGTCACCATAACCACAGTCATGCGAGAGTTCATTAAACATATTAACCGGAATATAACAAAACTCCTCAGATATGTATTCTGTGCCTTCTGCAAAAAATTCCTTCACTTCTGTAATCAAATTACTGTACCGTGTATCATCCTTGGAGAAAATGACTTCCCCAACTTCAATATTTGCATATTCCTTTTCAATCTCACGGGCCAGATCTCTAAAATAGGTATCCCCCATAACTACACCGAATTTCTTGAAGTCCTTCATATCACGGCCCAAATCTACTATGGAAGTAATTATAGAACCGTTCTCGTTTCCATCCTTAAAATTCGTAATTTTCATGCTTTCTATGTGCGTCTGAGCATCTTTATAAATGACCAGCTTAAACTGAAACCTACTTTCTAATTCAGCCTTAACACTATTTTTCATGTCCACACTGAAAGTACTGCTTTCCTTATCTAATACCCAAAAAACCTTTTTAGAATTTTCCGCCATAACATAGCCCTCCTAAATCTTTATATAAGGGTTAACTATTTTAACTGTATCATATATGGCGAAGTTTGTCTATATAAACAAAAGAGATACCTGCCCTAAATTAAGCAAGTATCCTAACAATCAAAAATATATATCGGTTACAGTGGTTATTGCGGTTACACTGGTTACATTTCCTAAACAAGTCAACTTCTGTTAACAGAATAACTTATATGAGCATTTTTGTCAAGTACTAATTTCTTTATTCCAATTTTCACACAGGTGCGAAAAAAGTGAAACTTTTCCCCCACACTTACCAACAGTACTCAACATTTACCAATAGTAATTACAAATAATTCCAATTAGTTTCAACTATTCTTAATCGCTCCAGTCATCACAGAAACACTGTATATTGTAATAAAACTAAGATATTACACAATATATAGCATAAAACAACAAAAAAAGGAAGTAGAGATTAGATATCTCTACTTCCTTTTTCTGGTTGCGGGGACAGGACTTGAACCTGCAACCTCCG
>VSNT01000251.1 GCA_009774465.1 Lachnospiraceae bacterium | reverse complement strand
GCCCCTACTTGGCTCATGGCGGAATCGAAATCAGCGGCGGTCTTTACCGCCACCGTACCAAGCCCCACAATAGGCGTGGTCACGGTCTTGGTGAGGGTAGTCCCCACGCCGGAAATCTTATCCCCAAGGTTCTTCAAATCCTCGCCCACGGTAGCGATCTTCTGCACCGCCACCGCCGACTGGTTGGCCTGTTCTTCGAGGCTTTTCAGCCTTTCCTCGGTCTCGATGATCTCCCTCTGCAGGCCGTCATACTGCTCCTGGGTGATCTCCCCCTTTGCCAGCGCCTCGTTTGCCTGTTCCGCAGCCGCTTTCAGGGTTTCCAGCTTTTCCTTCGTCTCCCGCACCGCATCCGCAAGGAGCCGGTGCTTCTGTGCCAGCAGTTCCGTGTTGCCGGGGTCCAGTTTCAGAAGATTGTTCACATCCCGTAACTGTGACTGCGTGGTGCGTATCTCCCCGTTTACCCCTTTCAGCGCGGCGGTCAGCTTTGTGGTGTCGCCGCCGATCTCCACCGTGATTCCCTGTATCCTTGACGCTCCCACCCAAAGCACCTCCCCACGAAAAAAGGAAGCCCAAAGGCTCCCTGAAAAAATGCGTAAAAAAAAGACACCTGCTGTTATGGCAAGTGCCTATGTAAATTTCTTCAATTTAAAATAACATTACGACTCAATCTTTACAATTTTCTTGTATATTATATAGCCCCCGTATTTCTTCTAATGTTAATTCTTCAAATAATAATTTTTTTAATTTTATTTCCTGTTCGACTAAATATTTTTCACGTTCATGCAAGAATTCATCTCTAAAGTGCGCCAAAGTTTTTGCATCTTTCTCCATTGCTTGATGATCATTAGTATCAATTTTACCATCACGAATATTATTAATACTTCTTTTTGCACAATGATATAAATTTACATAGGCGCAGTTTAACGGATGGTCATCATGATATTGCAATACATCATCAATTCTCATAAGTCTACCAACATTAATAAACAATTCATCTATTACCTTTTCAAGTTCTGTAAGTCCAATCACCGAAGGAAAATGTAACATATCCTTTGCCATAGCCAATGCCACTGCCTGTGGATTACAATTACTCGCATAATCATCCATAACCTGTTTTAGCGACTGTATTCTATTTGACTCAAACTCTACAATCTTATTTATGACATTCAGCTCATTTGTTCTAATGCTAATACTTTCTAACCTATCTTGTGCTTTATCATTTTCTTCCTGCTGTTTTTTATTTTGCCACATAGCAAGAAGTCCCAATGCAACAGTACTTGCATAAGCTAAAATGTCACCAGCACCCCAACGTGCAATTAAATATTTATTTGAAGTTTCTAAGCAAAAAAGTATGTGAATGACGATAGCAAAAAGTATACTGAGAATCATCCAGCACCCTATCCAATGTTTATATATAAAATCTTTAAATTTCATTTCCTCACCCCATTATCCCTAAACATACTAAATTTCATTAAGAAACATTTTATTTTTACAGCCTTTTCCCACCACCAATCATAGCAGAAAAAGGCTGTTTTTTCAATTAAAATGCGTCCATTTCGGCCTGATCGCCAAGTACAGCGTAGGAAAAGGAATCATTCCTGCTCTCACAGTACATATCATTGATGAGCCCGATGGAGAGCAGCTCCAAGTCAGCCATCGAAAGCCCTAGCTGCACACACCGCAGAAGGAACAGCGGCGTGGTCATTTCCCGCTCAGTTGGGCGAAGTTTTTTTTAGCCTCCACATCTGTCTGCACGTTCAGCCCCCACAGTTCTATCAATTGCGGCAGTACCTGGTAGATGGAAAAGGTGTTGAATCCATCCAGCCATTCATCCACTTCATTGGGTATCTGCGGGTCGGCGTGCTTCGCCATCGTGTAGGCGATATTCTCGAACATTTCAAGCGAAAATAAATCGAGGTTGGAATTCTCCTCATTCCCTTCCCCTATGCTCTTTTCCAAGATACGCAAATCCTTATAAATATCACGCTGGAACTTCAAGCGGTAAATCCTCGGAATCGCCGCCGATGCCTTAAAAAGTACATCCTGCCCGTCTATCTCTATCTTCCTTACAATGCTCATATCCTTTCAGCCTCCTTATCCCTGTCCTTCTGTCTCTGCATCCACCGCTTTGGGTTCCGGCAGATATACGGATTTATACCAGTTGGCATAAGTTTCCGCAGATGTCTTATTGCCCGTCTTGGCTTTCACATAGCCACTCGCCAGCGGTCTTGCCTTGATAGTCAGCGTCTCAGTCTGCACCTCCCGGCTCTCCTCGTTGGTCTTGCCCTCGATCTTGGGGCGGCTCGCGGAACAGTTATACAGCACATGGCGTATCTTGCGGATGTCGCCGTCAAACTCAAAGAGCAGCGCAAAGGCCGCCGTCTCGGAATGGGCGTTCTCAACCAGCACCTCATTATTGTCCGCTTCCTCCTTCAGCACGTCCGTGCGGAAACTCTCCGGGATCAGCGCCAGTTCCAAGTCACCGTCATAGCCCATGTTGTTGGCAATGATGTAATACTCGATGCCGTCCGCATAGAAGGACTCCGGCTCCCCGTTGGGGTCTAATGCGATGGAAACCGCACCGGGCATTGCCACCGGGCTTTCAAACCCGATCTCCCCATTCTCCTGTGTTTTCTGCAGGGCATAATGGCAGTTGCAGATGTTGAATTTCACTTTATTGTTGTTCTTCATTTCAGACCTCCATTTCATACAAAACTTCGTACA
>VSNT01000250.1 GCA_009774465.1 Lachnospiraceae bacterium | reverse complement strand
CCTGCCACTTCGCTTCCGGGGGCTTTGGACTTGGCCACCTGCGGCACCAATGCCGCGTCTGTCTGTAGTTCCCCATCCAATGTAAGATGAGGATACTGTTCATGGGCAATTCTTGTAGCCTCCACCATTTTATCTACCAATGCATGTTTTGCACTTCCCTTGGTAGAATGAGAAAGCATTGCAATAATCGGCTTACTTCCCACAAGACTTTTAAAGCTTTTTGCGGAAGTATCTGCAATGGCAGCCAGCTCCTCAGCAGTAGGATCCTGATTTAAGCCGCAGTCTGCAAACAGGAAGGTTCCGTTATCCCCATACTCACAGTCCGGTACGCACATCAGGAAAAATCCTGAAACCAGCTTAACACCAGGGGCAGTTTTTAAAATCTGCAGCGCCGGACGTAAGGTATCGGCAGTTGCATGGCAGGCGCCTGCCACCATACCGTCAGCATCATTTGCTTTCACCATGATTACGCCAAAGGTGAGATAATCATTTAAAAGAATATCTCTTGCCTTTTCCGGCGTCATCCCCTTATTTTTTCTTGTTTCATACAGTAAATTTACATAGTCATCCAGTTTTTCACAGGTCGCAGGATTAATAATCTTCACGCCATCAAGCTCTATTTCCAGCCATGTAGCGCCATCCATAATCTTTTCTTCACTTCCGATCATAATGATATTGGCAATTCCTTCTTTAATAATATTGGCAGCCGCAATCAGTGTTCTCTTATCGGTGGTTTCAGGAAGAACAATTGTTTTTCTGTCCATTCTTGCTTTGTCTTTTATCACGTCAATATATGACATACCCCTGTCTCCTCTCATTCAAAATCATTTTTCCGAAAATAAAACGCTAAAAAAATTATATCTCAATCTTTATTTTACAGCAAGTAATTACCTGATAAAATACAAAATTCTTATATGGATGTGTTGTTGCAATACAGATGCTTTTATGCTAAATTTTTACTAAATGACATGGCCGGGCGCCAGTCCGCCGGGAAAGGAATTGAGTTTCATGAAAATTGCTGCAATTATTGCCGAATACAACCCTTTTCACAATGGTCACCAATACCAGGTACAAAGAACCCGCAAGGAAACCGGAGCAGACTATATTGTGGCAGTTATGAGCGGCGACTTTCTCCAGAGGGGCGGGCCTGCCCTCTGTAACAAATATCTGCGCACCCATATGGCTCTATCCGGCGGTGTGGATGCTGTAATAGAACTCCCCAGCCTTTATGCCACAGCCAGCGCGGAATACTTTGCAGGCGGCAGTGTTGCATTATTGAATCAGCTTGGCGCAATTGACATTTTATCCTTTGGCAGCGAAACAGGGGATTTGTCTCCTATCATGAAATATGCCCAAATCCTGTGTGATTTCAATGAAAGTCAGCAGGATTCCATAAGAAAATATCTCCAGGAAGGCTGCTCCTATCCTTCCGCCAGAAGCAAAGTATTGGCTTCCTCTAAGGATCAGGCTTATTTTTCCTGCCCTAATAATATTCTTGGACTGGAGTACTGCAAGGCGCTTTTATCCTCTCATAGCAGCATTCACCCCTTTACCATAAAGCGACAGGATGCCGGCTATCATCATACTGCTTTGGATACTTCTGCCGGATACGCTTCCGCTTCCGCTTTAAGAAAGGCCCTCTGCCAGGAACCTGAATCTGCCGCTGCCTACATGCCGGATGCCTCTTATCAGCTTCTCTGCCACAGGGAAACTGGCGCCTGCATATCTGACAGTCGCCCCATTGTCTCCCCCAATATCCTGATGGTGGATGAAAATGATTTTTCCAGCCTTCTTCATTATAAACTTCTAAGTGAACAAAAAAACGGCTTTTTCGAATATTTGGACTGCAATAGCGATCTGTCAGATAAAATCATTAAAAATCTCCCTGCCTATACCGGCTTTTCAGACTTTTGTCATCTTCTAAAGTCAAAAAATCTGACTTACAGCCGGATCAGCCGGGTACTGCTCCACATTTTGCTTAATATGAAAGCGCCGGATTTTTTTAAGGCGCCCTTCCCGGAAAGAGAGCTGTATGTTCCTTATGCAAGGCTTTTAGGCTTTCGTAAAAGCGCCGCACCACTTCTTTCCAAAATAAAAAAGCACAGCTCCATCCCTCTGATTTCCAAACCGGCAAAGGCATCTGTCTTACTGGATGAAGATGCCTTTGCGCTGTTTGAACAGGATATTTACTGTGCCAGTGTCTATGAAACTGTGCAGCTTGATAAATTTGGGCAGACACCCATAAACGATTGGAAGCATTCGCCCATTATACTGCCATAGCTTATCTGTTTTCACTCACATAAATTTGTGCTCTGCTGTTAATAATCGCCGCTACATCCTTCGCGCTCTTCTGTCCTTTAAAATAGGGAGCGATTTCTTCTTTTATGATATTAATCAAACTGTCATCATGATGATAAACTTCCGTAAAACTGTAAAGCTGTTCCATAAATTCCTCTGTTTCCTGTTTGGTCATAGGTGGAATTACAATTTCAACCTCTCCAATATAATAAGTTTCATCATACTCCACCTTATTTCCTTTTTCGTCTATATAATATGGCCTTTGCGTTGCTTCTTCCGCCAGCTCCTTCAAACGTTTAATGCTGATAGGCAGGTTATAATTTGTTTCTCCCGCCTGATATTCTTCCAGTAAAAAGGTTCTCACAAAAGTCCATGCACCCTCCTTATTTGGGGATTTGGAAGAAATTGCCAATTGGAAAGTAGGATGAATTACAGAACCATCCCCTGCTGATGTG
>VSNT01000025.1 GCA_009774465.1 Lachnospiraceae bacterium | reverse complement strand
CTGGGGTAGTTTTCCGCATAAATTTTAATAAATTTATTATTCACTGCCCGAAATCCACTAGTCACATCCTTAACTTTCTTAAAGCATGTTAAATGTATTAACGTACTTAGAAATATAATTCCCACCCGCCTTGTAGTGGTAGATTGAAACCCTTCTTTACTGATAAAACGTGATCCTATTGTAATATCTGCCTCCCCATTTTCTATCGGCAAAATAAGCTTCTCTGCAAAAGAAATATCATGCTGTCCATCACCATCTATCTGTATAGCAATATCATAATGATTTTTTAACGCATACCTGTATCCTGTTTGAACCGCACCGCCAATACCCAAATTAAGCGGTAAACTGATTAGATTGTAGTGGTTTTTTATGCAAATATCCTCCGTATTATCTTTTGATCCATCATTTACAATCACATAATCATACTGAGGATAATTCTCTATAATATTGTCCACTACTTTTTCAATGTTTTCCGCTTCATTATAAGCCGGAATGATAATTAAACATTTCATTGGTCTATATAATCCTTACTTTTCAATGTTTACTTAATATACTTTTCTGATGCTATGTAATACTCTCTTAAGGTATTTGGAAGCTTATGTCTTTTAATTACATCTTCACAGTATCTTTTATATATTGATTTTAATGCCTTATTTTTACTTGTATCACCTCTGCTCATATGATATATGTAAGCCAGCAATACAATAATATCAAATGTAACAACCTCTATATTTTTCAATGTTTTCAGCTCTTTTGCAATGTCATCTACCATAATTTCCTTAGAGCTAAAGTAATTAATATTATGATATACCGCATAAGCTAAACTATATACTTCTCCCCTATCCTTTGATGAGCCTAAAGAGTACATCACTCTTTCATGGCTGGAAATATCATTAAAAATAGTTGTATACAATGGATCTGTTCCATACAGCTCCTCCTCTTGTACAATCACTACATTTTTTCCTACATAGGAACCAACAAACGCTTTAGCTTCACTATCTAATTCATCAAAAACCATCTGGTGTATGATGATCTGACTAAAACTTTCAAATATTGGAATCATGTAAACATCTTTCATATTTTCAAAGGAACAGTTAGAATCACTCCCCCTTCTCTCAATCCCTACCATAAAAATATTTGCGTCAAACATAACTGGCTGCCGGCATAAAGTTTTTAAGGGAATCTGTTTTAGCAGCGTATTCATTTCTCATTCCCCCAAGCTTCTCTAATTGTATCTATTAAATCAGTATCATCCTCTTCCTCATCATCTTCTTTAATGTCATCAAAAAAATCAAAAATCATTGACATATCTAAATTTAACATTTCTCCATCCTGCATGACTTCTTCCCTTGAAACCAGACCAGATGTATAGGCATTCTTCATCTGCCTGTAAATTAGGCTGTTAACATCAAAATGATGATTTTTATTACTATACAAATGTTCTACCGGTCTTTTGAAAATCTTTACTTCCTTAAGAATATCCTTAATGAAGTTATAATTATCAATATACTCTTCTATATTGTTAATATAGTTTTCTTCATATAATCTATACATTACTGCTTTTAACGGCATTTGATATTTAACTGTCAAAAGGATGCTGATTGCAGCATAATCTTCAAATGTTAATTTAGATTGTTCTGTTCTGTTTATTCTTTTTCGAAATGTTTTAATTTCATTACGTAATGCCTCTTCCGGCAGTAAAAATTCTGCGGCAAAGCGGCTGGCACGTTTTTCATTTACATTCTCTAACGCATTAAAATTACATATATATGGTGTCTCCTTGATTTGTGCATAATCTTTAATGTAGTGATAATACTCATGCGCTGCCGCAAAGATTTGATTAATAAGAGGTTTTTTCGTATTCAAAATAATGTATGCTTTATCCAATCCGCTCCTCGGAATATACAACATACCATCAATTTTATCTGAATCCAAATCCACCAATTCAAAATGAATATCAGCATTCTGTTCTGCTATCCATTCAAAAATTTTTTCCCCAATAGGCGCCAATGCATAATTTACCCGTTTTTCTTTTACAAGTTCCTTGATTCCATCAATATCCTCTTCTTTCAGGGCAGTTGTATTAAAGTCATATTCAGCCTGATAATATTGTTCAAATATTTTTTGATTATCTATTGACGACATTAGCACTCCTTCTTGACAGCAATTCATATTTTTCTTTTATTCTAATTCGTTTCATCATCAAATTAATTTTTTCTTTATCTGCTTCCTCCAAAGTTCCCATCAAATAGATTAGTGCATCCGAATTGCTCTCGCTGAAATAATCACTCGGTTGAAAATGCCCAAAATTACAAACTTTATTTAGCATTTCCAATGTCGGAATCTGCTTACCTGATTCCAGTAACGAAAGGGTGCTTCTATTAATTTTTAACTTTTCTGCAAAATTTTGTTGTGTTTCTTCACCTCTCAAACTTAACAGATCCTTACAAAATTTCTTTGTATCAAATGTTTTCATCTCTGTTCCTCCGTTTTTCCGTTACACATTCTAACATAACAAGATTTTTCAGTCAATAATGTTAACAATCTTCACATGTCGTTTTTTCTAGTTTATGCAATAACCTGATCTTTTTTCACCAAAGCAGTTTCTCAGGGACAATTCTTATTTCTATGTGAATTAATTCCCTTGTCAATCACTACAAGATCTTTATAGTTATCTCCACTGCTTTTTTTCTGTATTCTTGCGGCAAAGCTTACCTGTGACAATCCCGCCACCAGTCCATTGCAGGCTGCCAGTGTATACATGTCTCTAAGAACCTCTACTCCCAGAAGATAATGGTGGTTTTGCCTTTGAATTTCACTATGCATAACTGTATCATTGCCATCGCTTCTAACCACATCTTCATAATAGACTAAGCTTTCTTGAAATTGACTTTTAAATAAGTTAAGTGCCTCTGAATCGTCTGTCGCAAGAAAAATTCTCTCATATGCCCCTTCTTCAAATACCTTTTGAGCTGCCTTAAGATATTCTTCTGTCCTCACCTGAACAGGATGCCCATTAAAATTTTGTTTAAAATCAGTTCCTCTCACATGGACTGCCAGTGTATTTTTGCCATCCAGCAATTGTCCTATCTCCTGCTTAAACTGTCTGTCTATTTTATCATTTAAGCAAATGTATTTTGCTGTGATTCTGGCCATTTCATCAATATATTGCTCATTTCTTGCATAGCCGCCGGTGCCCCCCTTTATTGGAATAACTGCATTTCCATTTTCTTTTCGGCCAAGCAGCACACATTTGTATTCCTTCATTTCTTCCAAAGAAATCCCTCCGGGCTGCTTAAAATAATATTCAAAAGGGTTCTCCGTTCCATTAACCGGATGCTTTTCTGCGTAACAATACCCTGAACTATATTGTACCACCGGTCTAAGTCCATAAATATCTGCAAAATATAGCAATGAAAGCAATCTATTATGATCTGCAAAAAAACCTGAATGGGACTCCTTCATGTCTATAAAATATATCATGCTTTCGCCAGGTTTATCTCCAAATTTTTCAAGAGATACCTGACTAAAATCCACTTCTGCATTCTTCACATTTTTGACAAAACGTGAATCATTCCCTCTATGATAACAATACCATGCAAATTTTATTTGTTCTATTTTTCTGCTTACGCGTCCCATATAGTTCCCTCATTTTTTCAAAATGGCAAATGACGATTAATCTTTCCCATAAGCCCCGTTGTTTTACGATTCGGAACCTTTGCTTTATCAAAAAATACCTTTAAGTCCTCCTGAGATTCCACATATTTCCACCACACTTTTCCTTTATTAACTCCTCTGTTATTCCAGGGCTTTTCTCCTGTATAATGTAATACTGCCGGATGTTCCCATGCACTATCACATTGTTCCTTTTCATAAATGCTTTCGTTAACGTAGTCCTTAAAATCTTTTTTCTCCAAATGTGCCTGTACATTGTAGCGAATATCTAAAAATTTTATTTTTCCATTACAGGTAATATTCAGTATATCCTGATCCTGATAGTGATAATTCTTTTGTGACATTTGAATCCACCGCTCGTCCGGATTCCATTCTCTGATGGCCTTTAAGTTCATAAGTAATATTCCTGCATTAACATAGTTGCCCTCAAGCCCTTCCAACTCATTTCCGTAGGAATAGCTCCTGCAGACCTGCCATGTGGATTTAAAATTATTTGCACCCTTTACCCCTGCCAACAGTTCATGTGAAAGATTCGTCTCCCATATTTCTTTAAGGGAATCCTGAAACAGCACATCCACATCTGCATATATAATTCTATCCTTCTTGGGCAGCACACGATGCAGTAAAAGACGAAGATAAGTACTTACTGTAACTTCTCTGATTTCAAAAGCATGTTCAAACTGCTCTGGCGCACGAAAAAAACTAATGCAGCTCTCCTCGTCCCTTTTCCGCACAAGTGCCTTTAATTCTTCCTCATATGCCAGCACTTTTTCCGAACAGATACAGGAAATATTATAGTGAATCTTTTCATCATTCTTAAAATCCAAAAGGCTGGCAATTGCTACATATGCCGGATACATCATTTTCTCATCAAAGCAAAAGGCAATTTCTATTTTAGAATTCATAATTTTAACCCTGCCAATATCATTTTGTTCTTCTTTCCATTTACCTCTGTCAGCTTCACACCCTGTATGCTGATTCTTTCAAGACTGTCTTTTTTTAAATAAGGGTGCTTCTTTTTTATCTGGCAAAGGCTCTCGTTTTCCATCAATGCTTCTACTGCCTGCAGTGTCTGGTTCACCACATAATGTTTAATAGATTCCTGTAGTATTTCTTTCGGCATAAGCCATTCCAGATAATATTGAAACAAAATATGATTTTCTTCAAGGCGTTTGTCATCTGTGATCCTGCACATAGACATTTCCCGGCTCCTATAGCAATAAAAGCATTCCCGTAAATTATAAATCCTCTCTGCTTCCATAAAGCAGGCAAAGGTCAAAAGCCCATCTTCACCGCTTCTAATCCTTGGATCAATCCGGTAAATATATTCTTCAACCAGCCTTCTTCTGAAAATCTTGTTCCACATATTAGGAGCAACTCCAAAGCACCGTTCTGCTTTATTATAGATCATCGTAGGATAAATGATTTCTGTAAGACGCGCTTTTTCATATAACCCAGGTTCATAAGGTGATACTGCATCAATAATACCATTACCTTTCACCGCCTTAAAACCACATTGGACAATATCAGCGTTTTCCTTTAAAACCTTGTCCATCATTAAAGCAAACATTTCATCTTTAATCCAGTCGTCACTGTCAATAAATATAATATAATCTCCATCAGATGCCCGAAAACCATTTTGTCTTGCTATTGTATGTCCCTGATTTGGCTGATGAATCACTTTAACCCGTCTGTCTGCCCTTTCATACTGATCACAAATGCTGCCGCTTTTATCTGTTGAACCATCATCTACCAAAATCACTTCAAAAGGAACATATGCCTGCTCCAGCACACTTTCTATACATTGCTCCAGATATTCTTCTACATTATAGACCGGTATAATTACGCTTAATTTATTATCCAATACTTTCACCTTTACTTAGTTCAAATCCTTAAATGCAATTTTTTGTAGTAAAACATTATCGTCTGTCACGTTAACTTTAAAAACTGCTCCATTTACAATTTGTTCTTCATCTTCAAACAGGGAACCATAGTTCTCCACAAAGTAATCATCAATATATCTGAGATACACATAGCTATACTGCTGCGATAATAACTGCCCCCATTCTTCAGCAGTGTATTGCACTATATAGTTATGATATGGGGAATCACCCGAAGTAACCGGTTTCCATCCTCCGCTTAATCCCTGCGTTAAATTAGGTACAACTGCATTAAAAAAGGTCAGATAATTGTATTGGGGAATCAGGTCACTGTTAGAATATTCCACATAATAAATTTTCTCATCTTTATCTGCAAAACTTCTGAACACTTCTCCTATCGTCTGATGATTCTTCCATGTGGTAAAATATCCGCCAAAATTTTCTTCCGTAGTATAGTATGGATGTCCATCCGGTACACAAAATAGGATAAACAATGAAACTATCCAGACAAATGGCTGCTTCCAATTCCCCTTTTCTTCCGCTATATTGGCTTTTACAATCATGATAGCGGGAATTGTAATCAAAAACAACAATAAATAAGAACCCATATATCTTCTGGCTGCAGGTATTCCGGATGCTTCTTTAAAAAGAAAAATATAACAGACAACCAGAAAACCCGCATACAATCCTGTCCCTATCAGCAGACTGACAATTATTTGTTTCATGGGAATCTTTATCTTTTTATACAAACCGGCAACACCCAGTGCTCCGCATAATAGTATAACAATTAATAATAATTCTACATAGCTACTGTCAAAAAAGCACTTTTCCCCAAAGAGCCAACGTATCATTTCTATAATTATTTCCCCTGGTGTTGCGTTTGAAATCACATTAGGATTATCAATTACCTGCTCTGCTGCTCTTCGCATCGCACTGGCATTATCCAGTGATGCCAGCATAATTTTTTCTGTTCCTGCAGTATTTGCCTTTGCAACGCCAAACATCTTCATAATATTTGTAGAAGTACTATTTAACCCATACATTTTGCCTGCAATTACAATATAAATCTGCCATGTAATAAAGGAAAACAGCGAAAGCACTCCTGATAAAAAATATGCTCTGGTGAATTTACTTTTTAAAAATTGCTTCACATCTTTATTTTTTATAAAAATATCAATAAAAATAATTACATAGATGGTTCCTGCTATTGCCAGTCCCATTTCTTTTGTCATAATCAGCAAAATAGAGCCAAATGTGATTCTAAATACATTAAAGAAATTATGCTCTTCAGTAAAATAGCAGGTCAACAGGTAAGCGCCTATCATTCCCAAATAAGCATCCACATACAAAATTCCATAGTGGCTCTGAAAAACCAACAGAGGAAATCCTGCAATCAGCACTGTCAGTGGAATCACCTTATGAAATTGTCTCCAATTTACCTTTGTGTAAAGTACACTAAGCATGGCAAATCCAACGGTATGGCAGCTAAGAAGAATAATTCCTTCCCGATAAGCTCCATACAAATGCAAAAACAAGTACTCCAAAGTAGCAAATCCCGGTGTATACCGCATCACATACACCGTTGTTCCCGGATGAAATGGATAAGAGTCAAAATACCACATATCTCTTACACATAACTGCCAATGGCTTAAATCATCCGCCTTACCTGCAACTACATTGCGATCTAAAACAAAGTACAGGAAAAATAACCCCCAAAATGCAATCATTCCCGGGCTGATCAAATCCGGTATTTTTCGTCCTTTGTATACTGTAAGCAGCGGAGTTCCCACTGCCATTAACATCCCAAACACATACAACGACTGCACGCCAAATTCCAACTGTCCAAAAATACCAAAAATATAGATATAGACAAAAATCACCCCAAAAGTTAAAGCAAACACTTCTCCAAATCCGCGGTTAAATATAAGCATCAGGAAAAATGTAAATCCGCTGAAAAGTAAAATAATTCGCATAAGCCATGCAGCATTTCCTGAAAAATGATACAGAATCCTGCCGGTGATTCCTCCGCCATGCTCCTGCTGATCTATATAAAGACCTCCATAATTACTATTGGTTAAAATTGCAATAGAGGTGTCTCGTACTCCATCCAATAACTCTATCTGAAAATAATAACGTCTCCCTAATTCCAATTTGGTTTCAGGCAGTTGAAATGTATATTCTCCGCTGCCTGTAATACTGGAAAGCTCCACCTCTTTTTCACAAAGAACAGCTTCTGTATCTATCTGCTCTTTCAGCTGTAATCGCAATTTTCCTGTCAACTCAGTATTCTGATCCCCATCTGTCTGCAGAACAAATCCATTAATATTTTTACAATTTGCCTGCCAGGATTGTACTATCTTTTGCCCAGACTGCAGCTTTACTGTTGTATCATAACTGGACGCAATATGCTCCTGCCCTGTACTTTGATGAAATGATGCAAAGCATACCGCTGCTAATATAAGGAAGGTAATCGCACCTGCAATAATCGTTTCTTTCTTTTTTTGTTTAAATACATCCGCATTAATAAACTTCATAATCAGTCTTCCACCTCGACCTGTCTATTTTCATCCTGATCAATCTACTTCAAAAACTTCCTGTTTTTCTCTGCTGATTACATGTCCATCAGCTACTTCATAAATAAAGTCTGCATTTCTGATAGTCGTAAGCCTATGCGCAATAATCAGCATGGTCTTCATTCCCTGCAGGCTGTCGATTGCTTCCATAACCGCTGTTTCTGTTTCGTTATCAAGTGCAGAAGTTGCTTCATCGAGAACCAATATTTCAGGATTATGATAAAGTGCCCTGGCAATTCCTATACGCTGTCTCTGTCCTCCTGATAATCTGACGCCTCTGTCTCCCACATACGTATTAATCCCTTCCGGAAGCGTATTGATAAATCCATCCAATTGTGCCTGCTGCAATGCCCGGTTTACCGCTTCATCATCAATGTCATTTTCAAAAACACCAAATGCAATATTTGCCCGTATCGTATCATCTGCAAGATAGATCGTTTGAGGAATATACCCTATCTGCTTATGCCATTTATTCAGGTTCTTATGAATATTAATCTGATCAGCATAAACGACACCCTCTGTCGGCTGCAGCAGCCCCAAAATAATGTCTACCATTGTAGTCTTTCCTGCTCCTGAAGGTCCTATAAATGCAACTGTTTTTCCCTTTGGAATTTTGAAATCCACATGATGAACCACATCCTCCACACCATCCGGATATCTGAAGGTTACATGGTCGATATGAATTTCATTCAGAAGCTCAAAGGAACCTTCTCCCTCATGCCCTATTTCTTCCTGATACTTCTCGATCTCTTTTAGATCATGATAAACCAGATCAATACTGGGCATGTAAAAAAGCAATTGTGATAAATAACCGTTAATCCTTCCCACCGCTGGCAGCAAACGAAAAGCAGCTGTTGCAAACAAAGTAAGCTGGGGAATAAAATGGATCATATCTGCTTCTCCAAGCAGAATTTTGATAATAATCGCCAGCACAAGCCCTGTCATACAAACAGCTTCCACAATGTATTTAGGAATCATGCTAATCAATTTCAATATCTGCAGTGCCCTGGCATATTTCCCATAGTAATCATTGTACGAAGTCAAAAAATAATCTTCTCTTGCCAGAATTTTTACTTCCTTAATCCCTCCCAAAGACTGATTAATCCATTGATAAATTTTCGCCTTATAATGCTGGCAGTCTTTTCCAAGCCCTTTGGAAAGTTTTTTTGTTGCACTTGTAAACCCAAATACGCAAACTATTAATAATCCAACCACTACAATGGTAATCGTTTTACTTACTGTCAGCAGATAAATTCCCATTAAAGTGCAAACTCCAAGTTCTGCAATGAGTTCCATTGCCTGCATAATAAAACCTGAAAAATTTGCAACATCCTCCTGCAATGCTCTCTGCAGCTCAGCAACATTTTTGCGCAAGTGAAAAGTATATGGCTGATTCATATATGAGTTTAAAAGCTTAGTAGCCAACTGTTTCTGAATACGGAAAGAAAACTTATAAGTAACATTTTTCTGCCAGACAAGATACAGATTCTTTACAATATAAATACATATAATAACTGCACAAAGAAATACTTCAAATCCTTTAACCGAATTAAATCCTCCCTTTGTATAAAACCAGCTCAAATAAGGATCGTCAGTCACATAATTGGGATACATTATGATATCCACAAAGGGTAAAAATATGGCAACACCTGCCAGTTCCAGAAAACTCCCTATTATTGTCATCCACAATAGTAAAAAGACTGTTCTTTTATCTCTTTTAGTTAATATATATCCAATTTTTTGCTTCATTTATGTCCTTTCCATGCCAATGACACATTCCCTGTTCTCCTGACACTATAAAAGAAATCTCCTCTAAATAATCTGTATATCCTGCATTTATGTTATCTGAGACGCCAACAATTTCATGTTTTTTGATAGTCGTCTTTTCCTTTACCTGATTTCGATACCACTCATATTCCAAATCCAGATTTCCAATATCAATTACCCGATACCCTTTTTTAAATAAATCATACGTTAATGGCTTTGCTGCCGCTCCAAGAGAAAGTAAAAACAAATACTCCCTGCCAAAATTAAGGCAAGCTTTTATTATTTTTTCATATACTTCATAAGCATTTTGTGCGGGACATACTATTCTTTTTGTTTCCAATGCTTTTGAAAACAAATCATTTTCCACTCCATTATGTGTCTTTTCCCCCTCAACAATAACAATCTTTTTATCCTTCCACACATCCTTAATCCGCTCAAACCGCTCTGTACACTTGCTGCGATCCTTCATTGGATAATAACACCTTGAAACCAATGCATTATAATATAATTTTTCAGGATGACAATACTTGTTGTAATCCTTTCGATATTTCAGAAAATGCTTCTTCCAAAAGTTCTGACTGTCCCTGTGAAGACAGCTCATACTTCCAAATCCGTCTACAACAGCCACCAGCAATTTATCTTCATCACTTTCAAGCACCTGCACCAGCCTCTTTGCCAGTTCACTGTTCCCCAGCTGGGTTGCGCTGGCGATTCCTGAAATCAGCGTAATTTCTCCGTCCCCAAACCTGACCAGACTGTTATCCGTGTCAATCAGGGCATCAATAGTTTCATCAATGGAGGCTACCTGAATATGATTTTTCAGAATCCCTTTTTCATACAGTGCATACACAATAGATGCAATCATTTCCTTTATTTTTTCTTTCAAACAGGAATTCCTCCTCTAGCTGTGCAGCATGTCCATAACTGCCTGATAATAATTTTGAAATGTGTACTCTTCACATACTTTACGATAGCTCTCTTCGCCCATTTTCTTAATTCTGTCTCTGTCAGATAACATCAGCCTTGCTTTTTCCTTTAAGTCTTCCCTGTCACAATCTTTAAATAAATACCCGGATTGACCATCCTCCACATAACATGCCGCGCCGTTTTTATCACTGATAATAACCGGAATCGAAAAGCTCATTGCTTCTAACTGGGAAATAGACGCCATTTCTCTGGTGCTGGGAATTACAAACACATCTGTTCTTTTAAAATACTCATTCGTTTCTTTTCTGGGCACATTAATCTTAATAGTAACATAAGCTTCCAGCCGGTGTTCCTTTATATAGGTTTTCACTTCCTGCAAATGTTCCTTTTGAAGTCTTCCTGTGGCCTCTCCAATAATAGTAAGATGAATATCCGGTATCTCCTTACTTAACTCTCCAATAATACCGGATAACATAATATGATGTTTTCTTGGTTCAAATTTTCCGATCGAAAGTATTTCAATTTTATTGTCAATAAAATATTTTTTTTCTTTGGGCGTCATCTGCGGCTCTGCCACAAATGGCACAAAATAGGAACCTTTTTCTATCTGCTTTTCTTCTGATTCAAAACCAATTACCGGAGTCATCCTTTTTTCCGGAGTCATTTTTCTTACTAATTTATGAATAAAGTCCTGTTTGGGCGATCTGTCCCACAAGGGACTTTGGTTATACAAAACAGCTTTATAACCGTATCTTCTGCAAAATAGGTTAGCCACAATTGTATACAAGGTACGGTCACGCATTATAACCAGATCCGGTTTTTGTGTTTTCATCACCTTTCTAATCCGCAGGATAGGCGGAAATCCATGATTAATCTTAAATGCTGTGTTCCCGGGATCATGGCGCTTTATTACATTAACATACAGCCAGTCAATAGGATAATACCACTTTGAAAATCCTAACACAATCGGTTTTATATAAGAATAGTCCTCTATAATCGCCGTATAATAGCTGATAAAGGTAACTTCATCTCCTCTTTCAATCCATCCCTTCACCACCGCGCTTTGATTGGTGTGGAATCTGGGCGCTATATACATTACTCTCATTGTTTTTTCTCCAATAAATAACTACTCCTATATATGCCAGTATACCTGCCATCACAAGCAGCAGTCCCAGCCATAGCCCTGGAGTTCTATATTTCATTAAAATTTCGTGTTCACCTGGTACTATCTCAATTCCATTATATACACCATTTAGACACTTTACTTCTGTTTCGACTCCATCTACATAAGCAGTCCACCCTTTACTATAGGGGACTGAAATGCACAAAAGCCTGTTTGTTGAAGCATTAATTGTACCACTGATTTTGTTTGCTCCAATTACAATATTTTCAAGTGATTCTTCTGCCAACGCATTTGTCTGCTCATCTATCTGATTCATTGGCTGTGCCACAGCTGTCATTTCATTTAAAAGATAAGTTCCTTTTTTGGAAAATCCAAGAATAATTTCCATTTCCTCTGTTTTATCAACATAGCCCATATTGATTATATAGTCATCCCGTCCATGATAAAAAGGATGATCGGTGGAATATAGAGTCTGTTCCTTTGTACAATTATCTCTGCTATAAGTAAGTATACTCTGCCCCGACTCTGTCCCTTCAGAATTTGTATATATCATACCTGAAAAAGCCAAATAAATCTCACTACCGGCCTGTGCATCAATCTTTATCTTCACTATCGCTTCCGTATCTGAAACAAGTATCCTGTCATCAAGTATCTCTATCCCTTCATCCGACTCCACAGTAAAGAAAAGCTCTTTTTCTGTATATACAGGATTTCCCTTAGTAAAATTAAGATTTATTTCCTCTTCATCAACCACAGCACATTGCATAATCGCCTGCTGCTTCCTTATGGCAGAAAGCCCTTCATATTCCGCATAGGGTAAATAAGCTGTATAGGTATAGCCAATAGGAAGCGCATTTTCATTTTCATTAATCACATATTCATTAGTGGAAAACACCGTTTTATCATACCCATAAGGTAAGAATAAAAAAGAATCTATATCTGAAATACAATATTTAACACCAGATAAACGTTCCAATATCGTCCGCTCATCCATTCCCTTATACCTGTGCTCCATTTCAACATTTACATTTAAATCATCAAAATATCGCGTAATAGTCCCATCCGCTAAACTAAAATAAAAATTTGTGCCATTAATCTTATGATTCATGGCTGTATTGTACATTGGTTCCAATTTCCCTATGGAATCATATCTTACAATTTCATGATCCTGCATTTCTTCTAAATTCCTGCACGGCAAATTGTCATGAATCAGGTTCCATGCACTGCCGCGGTCCACAAAGCCTGCTGCATAATTGCTGCCAAACCACGCATACCTGAAAATTCCATTCGCAGTTACACCAATGATAATACACCCCAAAACCAAATATTTCCATATGAAAATATTTTTACCCAGATAGTCTCCTATAAGCAGCATTAAAACACTGATTAGCAATATAACCATCATCACAGCCATTTGCGTTGTCCGAAACTCTGTCCTTGCTAAACACAGGAAAGCATAACCAATACACAAGAAAATAATAATAATTTTCTCATTTTTCTTTAATGTGAACAGCTCCGGATAAATTTCAACATAAATATAAGAAACCAGCATAGAAAATGCCCATACCCAGCGATTGACTACATATGAACCTGCATTCATAAGTGAACCGACGAAAGGTATCATTAAAAACAGCATACACATGAGAAATGCTACTTTATATGGAAAATATTTTTTATCCCTTTTTAAAAACAATATTATAATTGCTATAACACAAACAGGCGCAAACCCTAAGTGAGACCATACTTCCATAGACTCCGATGTAGTAAATCTTACAAGCAGTTTCCAATAATAATCAAAGGAATAAAAAAGGGGGATACTGCTTTGATTTGACAGTCTTTCAGCTCCCATCAACTGTATCGCAGTCGGAATCAATATAGCACCTGCCATAGCTGTACCAATCAAATAATATCCTATACATTTTAAAATCCAACATGCTATTTTAGGAAATTTAATTCCCTCTTTTCCAAATAGCATAAAGTAGCGATAAACTCCGTAAATAAATACCCAGATGCTTATCATAAAAAACAGATAATAATTTGTAATTGCCGCTAAAGCTGTCATCAAAATAAAAAGATGTGGTTTTTCTTTTTTAAATACTTTATCCACCCCAATAAAAATCACAGGAAGAATGTACATTGCACCCATGAAAAATACGTCTCTAATACCTATAAATAGTGCATAACCGCAAAAAGCATAAATAATGCTTCCTCCAAGAACCCCCATTTTTGATTTTTTTTGATATAGACCAAATATTGAGAAAGACAGCCCAGCCAGCCACATACGAAATATAGCCAAAAAATTATATAAAAGCTCTGTATTATCAGCAGAGAAAAATACTGCCAGTAAATTTAATGGATCTCCAAAATTCATGCAGCCAAAGGTTGAAATTATATCTGAACCATAGCCTATTCTCATATCCCATAAAGGTATAATCAGTCTATGCTCCTGTAAAACTGTTGTAACAATCTGGCGAAGCCATTTCCCATAATAGACAAGAAAATTAAAATAATTATGCCCATCCCCATACAGAGCATAAACAAAAGACTTATTATTCCTGATAAACACAGAATAAATCATGCCTGCCAGCAGCAAAAAAAGAGCAGAATATGCCAGATAATATTTGAAATTATTTTTCTTTTCCTTCTGCATACCCTGTCTCCTTATATCAATTTATTTTATTTCTTATTTACCGGCTTTTTATATAATTTCAGCGTCTCATCAATCACATCATCCCAATTATACTTGCCGGTAATAAAATCAGAGGCATTCTGTTTAAAAGCCTCTACCTTTGCTTTATCTTTAAGAAGCTCTGACAGTTTTTCTTTCAAATCCTGCACGTCTCCCTTTCGAAATGATACTGCCCGATCCTCCACCACCTCAATGTTTTCGCTGATATCACTCACCAGACAGCAGTTGCCATAGCTCATTGCCTCAAGTAAACTGATTGCCATGCCTTCAACGTCGCTGGGCAATACAAACAAATAGGCATTGGAAAGAAGCTCTGCCAAAATCTCTCCCTGCACAAAGTCCGTCATAAGAATGTTCTCATTTTCCGAAGCTTTCCTGCGGATTTCTTCCATATATTCCATTGCATTGCTGCTCCCGCCTGCAATCACTAATCTTTTATCTGTATGGAGCTGTTCGTAGGCATCTATCAGATAGTGAAGCCCCTTTTCCGGTACGATACGTGCAAGAAACAGGATATAGCCATCCTTTTCAAGCCCCCACTTGTCCTTAATCTGTTCTGCTTCTTTAAAAATTGGTTTTTCTATTCCATTTGGAATATAATGAGTATCCCGTCCGTAGGTGGTTTTAAAATACTCCTGGACATTCTTGGAAAGAACAATCACCTCGTCAGCATATTTTGCAGCAACCTTTTCTCCCGTCTTTAACACCTTTGATGCAAAATTCCCCCATTTGGCCCTCTGCCAGTCCAGTCCGTGAATTGTGGCAATTACCCGTATTCCAAAGAGTTTAGGGAGCCACAGCATAATACAGGGGCCTTCCGCATGATAATGAATCACATCATATCTTCCAAAAAGCGCTCTGATTGTTCCCAGTATGGTATATACAATTGCATTTAATTTACCATTTCGAAATGTAGGGATTTTAAGTGTTCTGATTTCCGGATATGTAATGCCGGACTCATCCGTAAAGGAACGTCCTGACACATGATAGCCCCACCTGTTATATAAATCCAGATGATATCCCCGTTTGGCCATACGAACAGAAAGCTGTGTCACCACAACCTCTACACCGCCTTCTCTGGAAGGAGAACGCTTCTGTCCTATCATTGCTATCTTTCTAACTTCATCTGCCATACTGTAAATTCCTTTTTATCCTCTTTCCATCATATCATATAAACTTGTTTTCTTTAAGACTGTATTTCCCGCCTTTTAAGAATTTATGCCTGATCACCCACCATCCGGGCACCCAGATATACTTATGCATAGCCGGGGATGCGCTTCCGATCATCCAGCAGTTGCGGTCACAGTTTTTGGTGCAGGTACGCACATTTTTCGCCTGCTGGGAATTCCAGAGCTGGTCCCATGACTGCTCATTTAAGTTCCCCATAACTGCCTTTTTTTCCATGCCGTTACAGGGAATCACATCTCCAAAGGGATCAATAAAAAAGGCGTTTTTAGACATATCGCAGGGTAAAAGCCGCTTATTTCCATAAATATAATTAATCAGTCCATGATTAAAATAAGCTCGGAACCACTTTTTAGGGGATTTGCTGGCAAGCAGCTCATTAATCAGCTTTTCAAAATTCTGAGCCACCTTTAGCTTATCATCAATTTTATTATCTGTCTTTCTAAAGTAAAAAGAGTTATGAAGTGTTGCTGTTGCAAACTCCATTCCCATATCGTTTGCAATATGATAAAGAGGTACAAGATCTTCACAGTTCATATCCTGCACCGTCATGCCAAAGCCCACGTCAGGATGCTTCATCTCAACTAATGTTTTTAAAGTATTATATCCTCTGTTAAAACCATCGGGAATTCCTCTGATCTTATCGTTGGTTTTCTGCAGCCCTTCTATGCTGATGCGGATTCCCACTTTGGGAAACTCTCTGCAAAGGGCAATAATCCTGTCTGTGAAATATCCGTTGGTGGAAATAACCACACGGTCGGATTTCTTATATAATTCCCTTACAATATCCGGCAAATCTTTACGGATAAATGGCTCACCGCCGGTAATATTTGTAAAAGCCATCTCCGGCAGCTTTTTAATGGTATCTAATGTAATTTCCTCTTCCGGTCTGGTAGGATCTTTAAAACAGTCGCACATATTGCAATGAGCGTTGCACCTGTATGTTACGATGACAGTTCCGTATAAAGTTCTTCTACTCATGCTGTTCCTCCATACTGCTTTATGGCATTTAAAGTAATTCTTCCATTTTGCTTAACAGTATATCACAATACTGCTCCAGTGTATAGAAAGATACTTTCCTACAATTATCTGCATATTCCTGTAATTTATGTTTATCCTCCCATAAATTACGAATTGTCCTGCTCCACAGTTCCACATCTCCTGCCGGAAGAAGTTCTCCTGTTTTTCCTTCTTCAATCAATTCCGGTATGCCTCCCAAACGGCTTCCCAAAACCGGCGTTCCATAAATCTGCGCTTCCATTACACTAAAAGGACAGTTTTCATTGCACTGGGAGGGAAATAAAACCAGCTTTGCTCCTGCAATCACCTGAAAAAGCTCATTTCCTGAAAGAAATCCCTTTTCTTCTATATTTTTCACCCTGGTGATTTCCTCTTTAAGCGGGCCGCTGCCTGCAAAAACAAAAGGGATATCCGGCAATTCCTTACAAATTTTTAACAAAGTATCAATTCCCTTTTCTTTGGAATAGCGTCCAAAGTACAAAATATAATTTTCCTTTTGACTGGATGTTTCCTTTTTCGGAGGTGCCTCCACAAAATTATGCAAAGTAACCGCCTTGTCTGCAAGAATTGGATTGGTTGCAATTTTCCTTCTTAAAAAATCACTTGGACAAACAATCAAATCAATCAACCGGTATGTTTTTAACCCCCTGTACAAATATCCTTCCACGGCAGCTAAAAGGCTTTTTACTTTGGAGTTGTGAATACACCTGTTCTTTACACAATGATCAAATTTTCCTCCCTCACAGGCAAAACAGATTTCACCACTTGACGGAATGGTCATTAAATGATTGGGACATACCAACTGGCTGTCATGAGCAGTCATAACAACAGGAAGCTTCCGCCTCTTCCTTTTTCCATATTTTTTCACTGCATATAAAATAGAAGGCGTCAGTTGAAAATTTATATTATTTACATGAACCACATCCGGATCAAATTGTTCCAGCACATATGTGATCTTCCTATAGGCTTCCCTTGAATATATAATTTTAAAAGGATATGCCAGTTTCGCCAATTTACTGGTGTGAAAGTCCATGTTGGAGGTATAGCAGTTCCAGTCATTTCCAAGAATCCTGTCAGGATGCTCCATCCCAAAATACTGAACCTCATGCCCCTGTTTTCCAAGCTGCTGCCCAACCTTCATAATATAAGTTTCAGAGCCACCATTCATATATAAAAATTTATTTACCATCAGAATTTTCATATTATCCCTGCTTCTTCTAAAAATCTGTCTGCAATTTTCCCAAGTTGATAGCTTTCTTTTACTTTTGCCCCATTGGAGGATAACTGTTCTGCCAGCTTTGGATCTCCTGCCACCTTTTTCATTGCCATGCTTAGAGCCTTCACATCTCCCACAGGCGTTAAAATTCCATTTACCCCATCCTGGATATAGGTTCTTGAGCCCCCTGCCGGGCAGTCCGTTGCAATCACCGGAATCCCCATAGCAAGGGCTTCTATCATGGAATTGGAAATTCCTTCATAATCTGAGGAAAGAACAAACATGGCGCTGTCCCAGATTTCTTCTTTTACATTAGCCGAAAAGCCTCTGAACATCACCTTATCTTCTATCGCAAGCTCCTTTGCCTGCCTGCGCAGTTCTTCTTCCAATTCGCCAATGCCAAACAGATGCAGCTCATACTCAGAGTATTCTTTTACAAATTCTGCAAAGGCAAAAAGCAGCAACTTATGATTTTTCTGAGGCTGAAGCCGGGCCACGGACACCACCCTTTTTTTCCGTTCTCCCTTAAAGGGCTCCGGCATCCCTTCCGCAACAGGATTCGGAATAACTACTACCTTTTTCTGCAGGTTCTCAGGAAAACACGCTTTCATATCCTGCGTCTGCAAAACCAGTTTTTCCCCTTTTCCATATGCCCAGTTACGGATCTTCCACTGAGGAAATTTAGTGGGATCATTCCGCTCCGAAACCAGCATTCGATGAGGTATGCCAAATGCGGAAAAAACGGAAAAAACCGCCCCCATAACGCTGAATGCAAAAATATAACAGCCTTTATTTTTTTTATAAAATCTGCGCATTTGATAAATGCGCTTTAAGCGCACGGCCAAGCTTCCACCCGACGCCTTGCCAGCTATATGAACCTCTACCCTGGAATCTAACGGATAGGCTGTCTGATTTCCGGCAAACAATAAAATTGCTGTCTGGTATCCTCTTTTTACATATTCATTGGCAAGCAGCGCAACCACCCGTTCCGTTCCGCCTCCCGGCATGTCCGGCAATACAAAAATTATTTTCATATGCTTCAAAGCATCCTTCCTATCTGGTCAAATTGTTTTGCACAATAGATATTACTTAAGTTTTCCCTGTACATAATACAGTTCTCCACATAATACTCATTTCCTGCGCAAATTTCTGCAAGCTCTGCTTCTCCCCATCCATCCTTTACAATTCCCAGTGCGCAGCTTTCAATATAAGAAGCATTAAAAGGAATGCTGGTGGTAAGAACCGGTGTTCCCGCTGCAATACTTTCCACAATAGAAACCATGCTGTTGTCTTTACTGGTGTTAACTAAAAGCGCCTTTGCTTTCGCAAGAATAGGCATTAGCTGCTCATGATTTTGTTTTCCCGTAAAGATAACATTGTTTTCTATTTTCAGCTTTTTTGCCTGATTTTCAAGCTGATCTTTAAGAATTCCATCTCCTATGATTTTCAGCTCATATTCTTCATTTCCCGCCTTAAGAAATGCTGCAAAATGTTCTAAGATGCCATCTATATGCTTTCTTTCAATCAACTGGGAAGCTACTACAAAATAGTTTTCCTTTTCTCTGCTGAAGTTGATTTTGGCAAGGTCTACTCCGTGGTCAATTGTTGTTGTCAAAACCCGGTTACTGTATTTTTCAATAAAGTTTCTTGCATTTTGTGATCTGGGAATCACAGGAATATTTTGCAAAAACAGTCTGGCCACAATATTGTACCAGAATTTTGACGGAATTTTTTTTAAAATATTGTTATGGGCGCCCAGTTCATGCCAGATCACCAGCTTATTTTTTGCATGAAGTGCACCGCACAAAGTAAGCAGAGAAAACACTTCGCTTGAAATAATATAATCAAATTCATTTCTATGCTTTCTTATATAACCGGACAACCCCTTAAGCCAGGGCAGGCATCTGGGCTTACAGATCAAAGGCGCTCTGCAGGGCAGCCATATAATTGGAAATGGGTACTGCTCACTACTTACAGGCTTATAGGCATCCGCCGCTGCCAGCACCGGCTCATCTCCATTTTCCAGAAACCCCATGCACAATGCATAAATCATGGTATCTTTAATTGATTCCACTTTAGGTATCTGATCTGTTTCCGACGTATATAAGATCGGATTCATGATAAGCACTTTCATTGATTTCCCTCATTCTTCTTTTCTAAAACATTCCCCTTAATCAGAAAGCTCCAATAAGCCCCTATCAGGAAAAATACATAATTCCTCGCTATATACACAGACACCCCATGCGCTTCAATCACTGTATATATCGCAAAAGAAGTAATCAGCATAATCGCCATATATTTTTTTTCAGAATAGCAATACAGCATTACAAGCAGCATTACTGCAATGAAAGCACATGCCGGAATAATTCCATACCAGTAAAACAGCCGCACCCATCCAAGATCAAAAAACCGGTTGTTTTCCGGTCTTGAAAATAAACTCCACGTCTGTATCGTCCCCTCAAAGGTGTCATTTTCCACTAATATTCGTATTCTTCCATTCAGCGCATCATTTAGTTTGGTAAAGAACATGGTAACCGGCGATCTGTCGCCACACCATACGTAGTAATACACTCTGTATGCGTTTCCCGCAATCACTACCGAACCTAAAACACTCATAACTGTAAAAAAAACACCTGCCGCCGCACCTAATCGTGAGAGTTTTTCAAATCTGTTATTCGCCAATAAATAACACAACACTAACGTAAAAACAGTTACCAAAAGACTTGTCCTGGAATCAGTCAGCAAAAAGAATCCCACATTAACCAGAAGCACAACCACATAATGATACACTTTCATTTTTTCTCCGTAAAGATAAAGCATAAGAGTAGTAAGCGCCCAAACCATGCAGTGCAGCGCATTTGGATGTCCCATTCCCAAAGTATACCTGGTTTCCACACTGCCCCGTCCATAATCCTGAGTAAGGGATACCGCTCCGTAAATTCCGGTTACTGATAAAAGCATAATTAAAATGCATCCTGACAGTGTAAAATAAAACACCAGTTTCAGACACCGTTTCATATCTACATTTTTGCAGGCGGCAATAAACATAACCACCCGAATCACTTCATTTCTGCCGGTCACAAAATAGGAAACTGCCCCTAATACGCAAAACAGGAAAATTGCTGCATATTCTTTTATGGTATACCGCATCAGGCACACTTTAATCAGAAACAGCAAAAAGGTGATCTGGAAAAGTCTTCCCTCTATTGGATTGGTATAAGCACTTTTGTCTACCAGCACAATCAGTACTTCAATAATAACTCCCAGATAAAAACAGCTATATGCAATTTTTGAAAAGATACTCTGTTTTTCTTCCATTCTGTTCCCCATTTCCGCCCTGTTTGAAATGATGCCGGCTGTTTACTTTACTTCTCCATCCGGTGAAATAAACTCCCATCCAGGCCACAGTTCTTCCATTTCCTCCTTCACAAAAACCTGGCTGTTTTTGTGTATGGTGGGACGTATCATAATCTTATTATCATTTGGATTTAATCTGGCTCCCCAAAAACTGAAAGTGGAATTGGCACAAATGTTATGTCTGCACCTGCTCATAAGCCACATATCAAAAAAGCTGTCTCTGCCATGATTGATATCCACTATCGTATATTCTTCCCCTGTAAACTGCTGCCTTACATAAGGTATGTCGTCAGAAAAAATATAAAAATGGGGATTACCACAAATTTTTTTTACATATTCTATCGCTCCCCGGTAATAAGCATCCGTACAAATATTACCGAACATGGCGGTATTTTCAGCATCCAGATAGTCCCCCCGTCTTACATGCACACTTACAGACTCTCTTTCCTGCATTTCCTGCGCCATTTTTTCATTTTCTGGATTACCGCTTTTGGGAAACTGGATCTTTTCCCTCAAATCATACAAAATATCCGCGTAATATTTTTCACAGGCAAAATAACCGCTTAAATACATATTTTCCATCTGCAAAAGTTCAGGATGGTATATTTTGCTTTCATGAAACCATTTTATGGTTCCTGGCAGAAGTTTTCTTTTCAGTTTCCCTGCTATCCCCTCCGAACCAATTAACTGTGCCTTTTCTTCCTGTGTACAGGTTTCATAAACAAGGCGGTCAAAATAGGCAAGCTCCAGCTCTCTTTCCGCCAGCACTTCTCCCCGTTTTTCCTTATCTGAAAACCAGGATAAATCCAGCCTTGCTTCTTTTCCAAGCCTTACAAATTTTCTATATAATGCATATTGTTGGAGCTGGTTGCCCAGGCCTCCCATAACCTGAATGATTATCATGCGCCACCTCTTTTATGCTTCCTGCTCCTTCGTCATTACAAATAACGACAGCGCCGGACCTAAAGACCAGGGATATGCCCCGTAAACCTGGGGATACATACTGAATCCATGACATTCAGCAAGGCAGCCATAGATTTTTCCCTCTTTAACACAATTCCACAAGGCTTCCCTTCCACGCATCATGCGCGACTTGTGAATGCCGATCAGCACCTTGGTATCTAAAGACCTGGCAATAGCATATAAGATCATGGCTGTTGCAGAGGTGTCAGTAGGGCCTTCCTTAGCCCCCAGCTGCCAGCTGTATAATCCGCCTTCTAATTGATAAGCCTCCACTTTATCCACAATGCGTCTGTATGCCTGCTTGATCACTTCATAGCTGGGATTTGACTGTTCCATATATGCAAGGCTCTCCGCCATACCAATCATCAGCCAGCCAACTGCCCGCCCCCATCCAATAATACCATGTTTAACACCGCTTTCATAATGGTAACCGTGATAAGGCAGACCTGTCTTTTCATCCATTCCCTTATGGATAAAGTTCTGTATCTGCGTTACTGCAAGATTCAGCGCATTGATATCCTGATATGTACTGCCATACTTACAGAGAAAAGGGCATACCAGTCCGATGCCATCGGCAAAGATATAATCCGTTTTCTGCTTTGGCCTGTATGGAAAGCTCCCTGCTCTGTCAGTTTCATGTTCCATCAGATAATGAAACATTTTATCAGCCGCTTTCTTATACTTTTCCTCACCGGTAATGGCATGTAAATCAATCAATGCCATTCCGCTGAATGCATCATCCAGATAATACATCTTACAGCCTTTTCTTATCCATCTGTCATAGTATTTCCGCAGACACTTTATAATAATTCTGGCTTCCTCCGAATTTTTATTCTGCATATAATAATCCACAAGGCTTTTGGCAAGCAGACCATTGGGCCAGTTAATTTTATCCGCCGGTTCCTGTTTTCTTCCTGCCAGTGTTTTCATTCCTCTTTTCAGCTTGCTGCGCCTGGGATAGTGAAGTAATTCGTATTCAGCTTCTTTTACCATTTCCAACATAACCCCATATCCTCCATTCTTTTTTCGTTTGTATATTAATTTCTGCGTTTCCAAAGATGATACATTTTCAAATAAAGCCACGGGCAGTACATAAAAATTATTGTCTTTATTCCATATCCTGCAGGCAGATTTTTCCTTGCCCCCGGCACTTTTAATGCATCTTTTACCGTTTTTTGGCATTCCTTCACATAAATAACATATTTTTTTCTGTCCTTATCTGGAAGCACCGCTATTTTTCCTGCCACCAGAATTCCTGACACTGCCAAAATGCCCTCCACCTGGGGGCGGCATTTCGGATAATCCCTTCTGATGATTTCTGATGCCAGCTTCCAGCTTTTTATTTCATCCATGTAAGCCGGAACAAAAGGCCGCAGTGTAACACCTGCTTCATTAATCCGGTAATAATACCCTTTATAATCCGTTATACTGATCCTGGACAGCTTTGGCAAGAGATCCGCCAAAAACATCATATCTTCTCCAATGGTTAGGTCTTCCCTGAACCGAACCTCCCCAATCACAGATCTTTTATATAAAACGCCCCAGCAGTGAGTATGCCGGCATAAAAAGTAATCAGATACATAATCTTGTTTATCCACTGTTCTTACATTTTCTTTTCTATTATGCTCCACAATATTCTCTGAAATATCCTGCCTGTAAGCTTCACCCTGTTTATCAGCCCTGCATTGAGATTCCTTATCTTCTTTCAAATTTGAAGTCCATTTATGGTACCCACAGGATACCATATCGCTGCCTTCCTCTTTCAGAAACCAGATCATCCTCTCCAGCATCCGGTCATCTAACTTGTCGTCTGCATCCAAAAATGTAATATACTCACCGACGCTTTGTTCGATTCCCTGGTTCCGCGCTGCTGAAACACCCTTCCCATTTCTTAATATCAATTGTATTCTTCGATCTTTCCGGGCCGTCTCCTGAACAATCTGAGTGGTTCCGTCAGTAGAATGGTCGTCCAAAACAAGCACCTCAAAATTCTCCCAGGTTTGGGAAAGCACACTTTCCAGGCATTCTTCTATCCATGCTGCCCCATTATATACCGGTATGATTACACTGACCTTTCCTTCTGTTATTTTTCTGCTCATTTTTTATTCATCCATCAGCTTTCTACAATCTCCTCAAGGAGCTTTCCCCCTGCTGCCGCCCGCTTCTTATAATCCGGCATGATTTTTTTCAGCTCACATCTTATTTCTTCTTCCCGGCTTTTCAGCCACTCAAAACCTGCAAGCAGTTCTTCTTTTTTTTGAAGGCTCTGCACAGGCAGTACGTAATTTTCGTCTGTGCCAAACAAATCTCTGGCAATTCCCCTTGCTTTTACGGAATACCCCACCACCAGCGTGGGCACACAGGTGGAATAAGCTGCAATGGTAGCGTGAGTTCTGGCTCCGATAAACATCCGGCACCGGCTGATATACCCTTTTAACACAGGCGCAGACGCATCTGTAATCTGCAGAATACGCCCTGTATGAGAAAATGTCTCATACAGTTCTTTCATTGGATTCCGGTCATCACCCCCTGCCCACACCACATGGGGAATTAAAGCAACACTAAAATCTGTAGTCTCTAAAATATGCGCAATCAGTGCTTTGTAATTTTCCATAGTAATGCCGGATTTCTTTTCATTTTCCACAATCATTGGGCTCACATTCAGCCCCACCATTTTTCCTTCTGTCCAGCCGGGAGGAAGCTTTAAACACTCTGTTTCCAAAAGAAATGCCGGATCAGGATGGAGAAATACATTCTCTGTAATGCCTGCTGCCTTAAGGGCCTCATAAGTGATACTTTCTCTGGCTGCGATGAAATCATAGCGCTTCATATCTTCTACGATTTCTTTATTATTTAAGACCTCCGGTTCAATAGAGCAGCCATATAAAACAGTTTTTCCGCCGCCTCTGTGAAACATCCGGTTGCTCATAATCAGTCTTTCCAGCATATTTTCATAGCAGTAATTGTCACCGCCAATGGAAATATTAAGCCGGTACATGTTCTTTCCACAGACCGCCCCATAGCGGTAACGCATAAAACATTCCGGATCGTGAAAAATCTTTCGCCACAAATAATACCATGTATGAATAAATAAATTCTTTTCAATATATTTTTCCTGAATAATCTGGCTGCAAAGTCCCTGCAGGGAATACTTCTCGTCCTCTGCCTTCCTGCTGGAAATCAAAACCGCCGGTTTGGGCAGCATCTTAATCAGCGTATTGGCAATGGCTTCACAGCCATGATTATCGCTGCCTGCATGCATATATAGCACGATTTTATCGTTTTTCATTTCCGGCTCCTTTCGGCTTTATGGGCAGTTAAGTATTTTTAAAAGAAAAGTAGTGGGAATATTCAGACAATATTTTCTGTTCAAATCCTGTTGCACCAGGCATTTCATCAAGCCAAATAGGGCAGAAGTCAGTCGGGAAATGTCCCTCCTGCCTTCTATTGTCTTGATTACATGGTGCATAAGGCTTTTCACAGAAGATATTGTCTGAATATTCATTTAAGTTTTCAATTTCAAAATTACTTATTATGCCAAGTTCAAGCGTAATATAAAATCATTGCAAACCTCAATAGGCTAATCATGAAATGGTTTGGATGCTTTAACACTGCGTATAGTAATTTATTAGAAGCTTCTTTAATCGTAACTGGATTTTCTTTCACTGCCTGTCTTGTCTGGGGCAGTTTGCAGATTTGTCTGATGTTTTTCCGATAGCCGGAGAGGTTTCCTCTTGCTTCGTTTTTCAGCACCAGAAGGAGCATGTGGATATATTCCTGTTCTACCTTCCTTTTCATTATTTCCTTTTCTTCCGGCAGGTATTTTTCCTCCACGATTCTTGCGGTAGCTGCCTTAAGAAGCTGCATGTTATGAAACATTTCTCTGTCGTATCCATGAACGATAGAAGTTTCCACATAACGATAATGGTAATAGGCTTTGTGATCCAGCACCACAATCCTTTCACAGTCCAGCACTGCCGGAATCACCATAAGGGAGTCGTCCCCCATTCTGACATCTCTGTCACAAAATTGCAGGTTATTGACTACCAATTCTCTGGAATACAGTTTCATACAGCGGGAGAAGGTAATGCATCTGTTTTCCTCCCCCAAAATATGATACCGCACTTTTTCTTTTAACTGCTCTCCGGTATATTCCCCCGGCGCAAGTCCCTGCCAGGAATATTTTTTCCCTTTTTCCTCTTTTTCTATCACATAATCACAAGTGATAATTTCCCTGCATGTTCCGGTCAGATTCGCCTGCATTTCCTCAATCATGCAGGGCTCCACCCAGTCGTCACTGTCCATAAAATTAAGATATTCTCCGGTTGCTTCCAGCGCGCCTTTCGTCCAGGTGGAAGTAACCCCTTCATTTTCCTTATGAATTACCCGTATTCTACTATCCTGCGTGGCCAGCTTGTCGCAGATACGACCGCTTTCATCCTTTGATCCGTCATTTACCAGTATGATTTCCAGATTCCGGTACGTTTGATTCATTAAACTTCCAATGCTTTTTTCCAGATAAGCTTCTGCGTTGTATACCGGTACCACGATACTTATTTTACACTTTTCCATTCAGCTCATCCTTTCAGCGTTTCATAATACCTGACAAGCGCTTTTACATTGCTGCTGATATCATACTGTTCCACCATACGACTGCGTGCTTGCTCTCCCAGCCTTTTACGGGTTTCCTCCTCATTAAGAAGCCAGGTCAAGGTATCAGCAAGGGCTTTTGCATCTTTGGGAGGCAGCAGAATGCCTGTCTGCCCCTTTTCTTCCCCCATAATCTGTGGAATGCCTCCTACTTTGGCAGCAACTACACACATTCCGGCAGCCATTGCCTCCAGCAGGGAAACGGGCTGACCTTCAAACCATGTGGGCAGTACGAAAATACTGCATTCCTCCATCAGCCTTTCTCTTTCCTCAGACGATACCCAGCCTGGAAGCTCCACTACATCTGAAAGGCTTTCTGCTTTCTTTTTCAGCTCCTCATTTCCTGTCTCCCACAAGCCTCCAAGAATAAACTTAACATCTGGAATCTGTTTTTGTATGACTGGTACAGCCTCAAGCAGCTCGCCAATTCCCTTTTCCCTGCACAGCCGCCCCAAAAAAAGAATTTTCCGGCTGTTGTAATCCTTCTTTTCTTTTTCGGGAATCAAAATTCTGTTTTGGAGCACGTGGATTTTTTCTTTATCCACAATTTTACCAAAAAAGTCCTTCCAGCTATCGGACAGTACTAAAAATACATCTGCCCGATTCATGCTCTTTTTAATACTGGCGCGCTGCTTTTCACTGCATCGCTTAAAATAAAAGCCTTCAAAATCCCCGCCATGCTCATGAATCAGTATTTTTTTCTTAAAAAAACCTGCTGTGTCAATAAAAATCTTCTTTCGAAAACAGCTTGCATCCGCCGCCATATTTACATGCAAAATCTGGTAAAATGGGAGTGCTGCAAGGAATCCAATATAGGCAATGCCTGCCTGCAATAACTTACGAGCTTTACTTCCATCTACCATAGTTGCAATATATTTTAATTGAACCTGCCTGGAAAGTCCTGCTTCATACAGATTGTTAACCACAGCGGATACCCCGCCGTGAACGCTTCTGGCAGGCCCAATCATTAACACTTTACTTTTACCCTTTTTCATAAAGGAACGCCTTCCTGCCGCCTATTTAGAACCTCTGCCTGCAATGACCACCCACACTGTGCGAAGCAGAATTTTGACATCCAGTGTAAGAGACCAGCCATCAATGTACTGCAGATCGTACTTTACCACATCATCAAAATCTTCTATATCGCTCCGCCCGCTGACCTGCCATAAACCGGTGAGCCCCGGCGTCATACTGATCCGTCTGCGGTAGTACTGATTATATTTTTCAAACTCATCCTCAGTGGGAGGCCTTGTTCCCACCAGACTCATATCCCCCTTTACCACATTATAAAACTGGGGCAGCTCGTCAATACTGGTCTTTCTGATAAATTTTCCCACTTTGGTGATTCGGGGATCATTTTCCATCTTAAACATAAGTCCCTGAATTTCATTTTGCTCCTCCAGCTCTTTTTTCCGTTCCTCCGCATCCATATACATGGACCGGAACTTATAAATTTTAAACCGGCGCCCATTTCTCCCTATCCTGATCTGGGAAAACAAAACCGGCCCCGGCGAATCCAGCTTAATTGCAATTGCAACAAAGGGGAAAAAAATCAGAGTAATCAGCATTCCAATCAGTCCGCCAACAATATCCATAACCCTTTTTATCAAAAGACGCTTATAGCTGCTTTGAAATCTGGTATAAGTAAGCACCGAATATCCGCCGAAATCATCCACTTTACTCCGCTCCGCGTTCATTCCCGGAAGCTCCATACAGTAATGAGTATCTACTCCCATCACATCAAACCCATTGATCATCATTTGAATCTGCGACTGTTTTAATTCCGGTGCATAGATAAACACTTCATCTAACGTCATCAGTGTCACATTTTCCATAAATTTATCGTCTATATACATGACAGGAATGTCATTTGTATAATTGAAGTCCACCTGCTCCGTACAGGCAATGCCAATAATCTGATAATGAATCCCAAGATGCTCCTTTAAGTGTTTAAGCACATCTTCCAGCATTGCTTTTTGCGTGATCACCAGCACTTTAATTTTCGACAGCTCGGAACTGTAATGAATACGCATTCCCTTTTTCACCAGCAGGTGGATGAAAAGAGTTAGAAAAACATTAATGACAGCAAAATACACCGTAACAATACGTGAAAAGACATCCGCCCATTTTAAGAAGGTCATGACCGTCTGCACCACAAGAATCAAAATGACATTATATTTAAAAATTTCATAGGCTTCCCTTTTGATGCTTCTTTTAATAAAATTTCTGTTCCAGTCAATAAAAAAAGTATAAATAGTACAACACAGCAGATAAACCAGACACACCTGAAAGTGCACTGCTTTATCTCCCATATCTCTGAAATTGCCAAACCGGATGTAAGTCGCCAGAATAAAGGACACAACGATTGTCACCAGATCGGCAAACCACAGTCCGTATACTTCTACAATTTTATTTTTCTGGTTCATCTTTTTATCCATACTCCTTTCAAAGCCGGAGGGCTTTGTGCGCAGTGCAGTCTGCGTTTTCCAGCATCTTTTACCGGCCTCTAAAAAAAATACGCTTTATCTTTCTCACCGCTTTTCTCACAAATCGCTTTATCTTCATGGCTATCCTGGTGTAAAGCTGTTTTCCCCATGAAACCGGAGGCATAATTAAATACCTGTATTCTTCGATATGAGAAAGCAGATATTCCGGATAGCTGTCATCAACTTCCACCCGTTTAAATCTGGCATCCCTTCCAAAAATATCCTGCCCTAAAATCAGCTTGTCCATTGCTTCCGCCAGGGTATCTGCATTGTTGTATTCCTGATGGGCTGCTGCAACCACTTTGGTTTTAATCCTTTTGTCCACATCTGTTTCCTGCCTGCTGCCCATATAGCCAAAATGCCAGCCTCCATCTTCCACTCTTACTGCACCGGGTGCAGTGGTAGGTGCCTCACGCATTTCAATAATCCCGGACCCGGGAATACTTTTTTTGCTGAACACTTTGGTGCCAAGCCACATTTTTCTCTCTACGCCAGGGAATTCCCCTGTTATGGAAAGCAGATTTCCGGATACCTCTTCCATATTAAGAAAGCAATAAAACATCCTCTGTGCCAGGTGGTAAACCTTCTCAGGATCAAATTCCGCAATAATCTTTTTCAGTACTTCGGGATTGGGAATTTCATCCACATCACTTAAAATAATTACATCCTCTTCCGTGGCATTCTTAAGCCCTTTAAGAAGCGCATTTTTCTGAAATTTATCTCTCTCATGGGTGGATGCCTGCACAGGAGAATCATCCACTACCAGATAAGTAATCTTAGGCAGAAATTCCTGAAACAATGCTTTATTTTTTTCAAAACAAAGCTCCTTTTTCTCTCCGGAAAAGGTGACTGTGGCTTCCTCAATCACAAACCGGTCCACAATCGGATTTAATATATGGAGCCGAAGTTTTAAAATATCCAGTTCATTAAAAAATGGAATACAATCATATACCATGTGTACTACCTCATTTTTTCAAGTGTCTCCAGAACAAAAGCGGCCTTACCATGCTTTTAAATATAAGCCATGCTCTGGTGCAGGGATTTTGAAATACCGGATACTGGCTGTTTCTTCCCCACCATTTATGGAACACAAAGGGAGCATCCACCTTCATTACTTCCGGCACCGGATGTTCATGTCCAAACTGTGCTGCTACCTCTACAGGCGCGTATTTCATTCCGGCCTCTTCAAATTTATGTTTGTTCATACAGCAGAGAAAAATATCCTCGTTGTAAAAGCCGTCCTCATCTTTTTCCCACTTAAATCCCGCTTTTCTAGGAAGCTCCAAAAAACGCCTGCTGCGCAGGGATACGCTGTTTCCAACCCTGCACAGGTTTCCATAAATATCATGATAGCAGTGCTGTTTTCCAGGTTCAGGTACCGGCCAGGGAGAACCAATATAATCATAATCCAAAAACTTTTCCTGCCACTTTTCAGGATGTACCACGAACCCGTCATAATGAATAAGAAGCACGTAATCTGTATTAATGTAATCCCCCAGCTCATAGGCAATTTTATAATTAAAGCAGTCAATATCCGTCAGCTTATCCGTATGCTTATAGGTAATTGTTTTGGGCAGCATAAAAGGCTTTCTGTGGGTAATTAAAACCACCTCTCCAAACTCAATCCCCTGCATACTGTACTCCAAGGCTTTAATGGTTTCATAAATTTTAACGCTGGTCATGGCTGCCAGTGTAACATTAGGTAATTTCAATTTTTTATTATACTTCATTTATAATTTCCTGCTTTTCCCTTCAGTACCAGCCTGATTTTCCTTATAACGCCTCTCATCAATCTCAAACATCTGTGCTTACTGTAACGCAATCTGCTCTTTAGCTGTTCCCCAAAAAGAACTGCTCCTTTTGGTTTCACATTCAGTTTCTGATATAACATCGATTTCTTTTTATATTCATCCAGCTCCTTAAGGCACTGTTCCCATGTAAAAATTCTGCCCTGTCTGTCCTGATAATGCCAGCCTTCGTATATATTCTGTTCAGATGCCCAATATCCCTTTGACACATTATGCCTTGCCCAATACTTAGGAGCAAGAATATACTGCACTGTCTCGCTGGTAAAAGCAGGAAAATAGGCAAAAGAGGAGTTGGATAACAGCAAATATTTCGCATTTTTAATAATAGAATAATCTTTTGCAAGGTCAAAATTATATGCAGGAATTCCAGGCAGAATTTTACTTGCTTCTTTTACGTCATTAGTAATAATCATAAATTCCATATCCGGATTTATTTTTTTCATATTTTTAATGCCGTCTTTCCAATATTTTTTCCTTAAATAAAGCTCCGGACAATCCAGATAATCGCTGCATCTTAAATGAAGAATACACAAATTGTCTCTGCTGTACTCCATGCAGTCATACTCATCTTTTACTTTAAGCCATTGTTTAATTTCCTCTTTATGCTTTATATAGTAGCGCTCTGCCTGCATATTTCCATAAAGAAGCGTGTTGTCCGCCGGATGTAAAAGCCCTTCATCTACACCCGTCACATAACATCCATGCGTCAAATCATGTCTGGAATTTCCTGTAAAAATACGGTCTTCCTTTTCATTATAAACCTGTTTATAATCTTCCTTTACAGAAGGCACTCCATAGTCCAGATCCATAAAATACATACCACAACTGCTATGCATATTATTGGCCACTGTCTCGCTTCCCAGGATACTGAATGGAAGCTGATTATCCAAAGCGATACATCTGGTTGTAATATAGCAGAAAAGCTGATTGCCCAGCCCCTGTCCTTTTAATAATTCTGTTCCAAGCATTCTGTTATCCTCTTCTTATCTCTGCCTGATTTATACTTATCCCTGTGTATTTAAAGTGGTCTCCACCAGTTTTTCCTTTTCCACTTTATAAATAATATCGCACTTTTCAATGGTATTTAACCGGTGTGCAATAATCACCATTGTCTTTTTCCCATGAAAGCTGTTTACTGCTTCCATCACTGCCGCCTCCGTATCATTGTCAAGGGCTGAGGTTGCCTCGTCAAACACTAAAATTTCCGGATCGTGATAAAGGGCTCTGGCAATTCCTATCCTCTGTCTCTGGCCGCCGGATAATCTGACACCTCTGTCACCTATTGTAGTATCCAGCCCTTCCGGCAGTTCTTCCACAAATTCCTTAAGCTGGGCCTCCTCCAAAACTTCCCATATCCTCTTTTCATCAATTTTATCCTCATCAATACCAAATGCAATGTTGTCCCGAATGGACTCATCAATTAAATAAATGGATTGTGGAATATAGCCGATCTGAGCAAGCCATGATTCATAATTCTTAAAAATATCCACCCCATCACAGGTAATTTCACCCTCCTGTGCATGTAAAAGTCCCAAAAGTACATCCACGATAGTGGATTTCCCGGCACCGGAAGCCCCAATAATTCCCACTGATTTTCCCTTGGGCACTTCCATATGGGCATCTGTAAAAATATTTTTTTCCGAATCCGGATAATGAAAGCTGATATGTTTTAGCTCAATCTTATCTTCAAGTTTTAACTTTTCTTTCTGGGCCTTTGCCCTTCTCTCTGCCAGCATGGCATCCGTCTTTATTCCCTGCTGGAGATTTTCATACACGAAATCAAGGCTGGGCTGAGTATACGCAATTTCCGTAATATAAGTGTTAATACGGTTCACGCTGGGCAGCACCCTGATTGCCGCCGCTGCAAAAGCACCAATGGCGTACATCATCACATTCATATCACCACCGCCGCTGATATACACCGCAATAAAAGAAAGCATACTTACAATAAATACCGTTTCAATGAGCAGTCTTGGTGTATTATTAAGCACCGCATAGTTTCTGGCTACATTGGCACCAACTTTACCACTTTCATAATAGTTTCTCACAAAAAATTCTTCCCTGTTTAATACCTTTACATCCTTAAGGCCATAAATTGCCTGTATCCTCCATTTGGCAATTCTGGACTGAATCCTCTGGTTTTCTCCGCCAATCTTATTTAGTTTAGGCTTAAATACCTTAAAAATAAATAATGTTAAAATGCCAAACACCGCAATAATAAATAATGTCATAGACGCATTGATGCACAAAAGCACAAGAAAAATCAAAAATGACACTACTGCCTCAGATGCCAGATTCAACATGGCAAGTATCAGGGAAAAGCTTTGAGGAATATCGCTGTCTGTAATGCGGAATACCGTAGGGATATCTGCCCCAAGATACTGCTCATAGGGCCTGTTTAAAAACTCTGCCATCACCTGACTAATCATCTTATTTCTGGTCTGAGTGATAAAAGTATTCTGTTTATAGGTAAGCAGCAGGATATATAAATTTTTTATTACATAAATTGCCATAAGACCAATCAGCAGCGTCATAGTCATCTGTCCCACATCTTCAATATGAAACGCCGCACAGACTGCTCCTAACAGCTCATACTTATCAACATATTCCTGCAGCTTGTCCGGTGTAAGAAGAGCAGTCACTACCGGCATCATAGCTCCTACTCCCAATGTTTCCAGTATACCGCCAATAAAAATCATTATTCCCAATACAAGCAGTTGAAATTTTTGTTTTCTATTAAATATCGACCTGATTTTCCCAAATAAGCCTATTTTTTTCATAAAGCTCCTTTTCTTATACCGCATAATTATTGAAATTATATCACACATTGTTTTGGTAGGCAAACTTTACCAGCGCTATTTACCCGGGAGTTTGACAGTTGAATGATAGAAAAAACACCTGCAGGCCGCATAATACCTGCTTTTTTTATGTCAAACTTTCT
>VSNT01000249.1 GCA_009774465.1 Lachnospiraceae bacterium | reverse complement strand
GATCAGACACCCAACCGCACCGCCGATACAGATAAACTGGCTGGAGGCGTCTCTTCCCTCCGGCAGTGTACACTTTGTTTTTGCCGGAATCTTTGGCCGAACCGCTTCTCCCCATTCGCTTTCGCCATTTCGTATATAATCGGCAGCGAAAACTCCGGCGTTTTCCGATTCTTTAGATACATTATCCACCAGATCATGGACATGCAGAACATTTCCACAGGCGAACACACCCTTCACAGTCGTTTCCAGCCTTTCATTTACCACCGGTCCTGAAGTTACAGCATCCATTTGAGCGCCTGCCCCCTGACTTAATTCATTTTCCGGAATCAATCCGCAGGACAAAAGCAAAGTGTCGCATGATACAAATTCCTCTGTGCCTGGAATCGTCTGTAAATTTTCATCTACTTTCGCTACCGTAACGCCCTTTACTCTGTCTTTTCCATGAATTTCCGTAACCGTGTGGCTTAACTTTAAAGGAATATTATAATCATCCAGACACTGCACAATATTTCTTCTAAGTCCTCCCGAATAGGGCATAATTTCCGCAACCAGCTTTACCTTAGCCCCCTGAAGCGTCATACGCCTTGCCATAATAAGTCCGATATCACCGGATCCTAACACCACAATTTCCCTGCCCGGCATTCTTCCTTCTATATTTACATATCTTTGAGCGGTTCCCGCCGAATAAATACCTGCCGGACGATAACCCGGAATATTCATGGCTCCCCTGGCGCGCTCCCGACAGCCCATAGCAAGGATAACTGCCCTGGCTTTCATCTGAAACATCCCCTGCTCTTTGTTCATAGCTGTAACCTGACAGGGAGAGCCACCCTGTATATCTACCACCATTGTATTCAAAAGACTTTCAATTCCTTTTTCCTGCACCATACTTATATAACGGTCCGCATACTCCGGTCCCGTCAATTCTTCCTTAAATGTATGCAGGCCGAATCCATTATGAATGCATTGGTTTAAAATCCCGCCAAGTTCTTTGTCCCTTTCAAGAATTAATATTTCGGTGATTCCCTTTTCATAAGCGGAAAGGGCTGCCGCCATTCCTGCCGGGCCGCCGCCTACAATAACCAAATCCACTGTTTTCATATGATTAACCGTGTCCTTTCTTATTCCTGCTGTTCTGTTTCCAAAGGCAGCAGATACCAAGAATCTTCTCCTGATTTTCTGATTTTGCTTTCTTCTTTCCCAAGCTCTTTTGCAAGGATTTCAACTACTTTTGGATTGCAGAATCCTGACTGGCATCTGCCCATGCCTGCCCGGGTACGCCGCTTAATGCCATCTGTTGTAACTGCCCCTAAAGTTCTGCGAATGGCATTTAATATTTCACCTTCCGTCACCATTTCGCATCGGCAGACCACATTTGCATATGCCGGATCTTCCTGAATCAGTTTATGTCTCTCCTCATCAGAAGAAAGAGCCATGCTGGGAATTCCCTTCCTGCTGCTGATAAAGTTTTCTTTCAAGGAAGGCTTAAGCAGCCTTTGTACCATCTCTGAAACATATTCTCCCACAGCAGGCGCACAGGAAAGTCCCGGCGACTCTATTCCTGCCACATCAATAAATCCCGGTGCGTCGTTGATCTCGCCGATCACGAAATCGTCCTCTATTTCTCTTCCATTCATTCCCGCCCAGGCTTCCGGCTCATCAGGCAGCTTTGTAATATGGGCCCGCAGTCCTGCAAAGGAGGTAATCACGCTGCGCTGCGGTATATTGCTTACGCTGAGAGCTGCTTTTTCCAGCACCTGACTGATTCCCTCGCCTGTGGTATCTGTTCCTTCTCTGTCTTTCTCATCCAAAGCGGTTGGTCCGGTGAGAAGATTCCCATGTACGGTAGGGGTTACCAGAATTCCTTTTCCAAGTGCAGTAGGCAGTTGAAACAAAGTGTGGCTGACCAGGTTTCCAATATTTTTATCATAAAGAAGATATTCTCCTTTTCTGGGGGTAATTTCCATCTTTCTTTCACTTACCATATTGTGAATTTCGTCTGCATACACGCCGGCAGCATTGATTACTACCTTTGTCTCATAAATCTGCTCGCTGGTTTTCTCTTTCGTCTGGACCGAATATCCGTCTTTGCCTCTTTTTATGTCTTTTACCTGTGAGTCAAACTGAAAGCTTACTCCATTATCCGCCGCATTTTCCGCCAGCGCAATGGTAAGCCCGAAAGGACAGACAATGGCTCCTGTGGGTGCGTAAAGGGCTGCCACTGCATTTTCCCCTGCTGCAGGTTCCATCCTGGAGAGCTCTTTTTTATCCAGAATGCGTAAATCTTTCACGCCGTTTTCTTCTCCCCGCGCCTTTAGCTCCTCCAGCTTTTCTTTATCCTTTTCATCAAAACAAAGTACAATAGAACCATTTCTTTTGTATGGGAAATCCAGCTCTTTAGAAAGCGCCTCCATTTTAAGGCTTCCGGCAAGATTAAGACGGGCTTTTAAGGTTCCAGGTTTGGCATCATAGCCGGCATGAACAATTCCACTGTTTGCCTTGGAGGTTCCCTCGCACACATCAGGTGCTTTCTCAAGTACCAGAATTTTTAAATCAAAGCGGGACAATTCCCTTGCTATGGCGCATCCGCTCACTCCTGCGCCAATAATAATCACATCATACATAATATTATTCCTTTCCAAACAACAAATGCCGCACGCTGCGGGTTCATTCTTATCTTAAACATTGGAAACCTTCTTTATTTAAAAAAGCCATACAAAAAACAAAATATATAATTTTTTGTATGGCTGAGTTTCCAAATGTAACCGCTTAGTTTGATCAACTGTTACATAAGTAT
>VSNT01000248.1 GCA_009774465.1 Lachnospiraceae bacterium | reverse complement strand
CTGTTCCATCCCCTCCACGAACGCCTTACTAAGCGACAGGGGAAGTATTTCATGAACCTTCCCGTAACTCCACCTTCCCTTTATCTGAGGCATAAATTCTTCCGGAATTACTGACGCTTTATTTTGACATTCCGTCTTCCCACTCCCCATAATCCTGCCATCTGCTTTCCTGTAAACTGCCTCTTTATAATCAGAGTATCTTTCCACCGGTATTGTCCCAAGTCCTGCCTGAAATGCCTTTTCCTCCAGTCTTCTTTGAAATTCTACTCCGGCAAGCGCGCCTTCCCCTTCATAATCCCCGGGCGTTACCGACACAATAATTGCACTGTTTGCATTGCAGCCGCTTCTTCCGCTGTAACTCATGCCATTAACTACAAGCCGCCCCTGTTCAGAAGAAGCATCTACCACATAACCTCCCGGACACATACAAAATGAATATACGCCTCTTTCGTCCAAAGCTCTTGCGGTTACCTTGTAAGGTGCATTTCCCAGTACTTTTTCTTCTGCTTTTCCATATTGGGATAAATTGATCAGTTCCTGGGGATGTTCCACCCGCATTCCAAGGGCAAAAGGCTTTGCTTCCATTGAAATTCCCTTATGATAAAGCATTTCAAAAGTATCCCTTGCACTGTGTCCCGGAGCTAAAACAACAAATTTTGTTTCCAGCCTTTCTGTGTTATTAATAATCAGAGCAGATATTCTATTTCCCTTTATTTCAATATCCGTCACCCTGGAAGCAAATCTGACTTCTCCTCCCATAGCTTCAATGGCATTCCGGATATTCACCACAACCTTTCTTAACACATCAGTGCCTATATGGGGTTTATAATCATACAATATTTCCTCTGGTGCGCCGAACTCTACAAATAAAGACAATACCTTTTTGTTTCTTCCATATTTGTCTTTTACCAGTGTATTTAGTTTCCCATCGGAAAATGTCCCTGCACCCCCTTCACCAAACTGTACATTTGATTCCGGATTTAAATTCCCGCTTTCCCAAAAACTTTCCACATCCTTTGTTCTTTGTTCTATGGGATATCCCCGCTCTAAGAGGATCGGCTTAAATCCGGCATTTGCCAGCATATAGCCACAAAAAAGTCCGGCAGGCCCTGTTCCTATAATCACAGGTCTTACTTCCCCCGAATATCCACTGACCGGAAAGCGATAGAAAACCTCCCTGCAAATTTGTACCTGCTTTTTATTACATTTGCGATAAACATCTGCTTCATTCTTTACCTGTATGTCTAATATGTAATTAAAATACAGCTCCGGCTTCTTTCTTGCATCAACAGAACGCCTTACAATTGTAATCTTTGGATTTTCTCTGCACCGCAGTATTTTTCTTACCTGCTTTTCCAGTTCTGCCTCTGTATGCCCCACCGGAAGCTTTAACTGATTGATTCTAAGCATCCTTAATCTTCCTCTTTATTCCCGCAAACAGTCGCCAAAGTCATGCCTGCATGACCTTGGCGACTGCCGCAAGGGTGAAATACCTCGCAGCCTGCTGTGGGGTATTTCACTTGACTTTAGCCGCATTCATACCTGCAATATACCCACTGGTCCATGCCCACTGCAGATTATAGCCGCCGCATTTTCCATCTACATCAAGCATTTCACCGGTAAAATACAGTCCTTTAACAAGCCTGGACTGCAGATTTTCATTTAATTGTGTATAGTCAACGCCGCCTGCACAAACCTGTGCCTTTTCCATTGTATTTACATCACTTATGGGTATGATAAAGCACTGATATTTCTGCATGATTGTCCATATTTTCTTCCATCCGGCTTCTTTCACTTTCATTTCCGGATGAAAACCTGCCTGTTTAATCATAACCATATTAATTTTTTTATTTTGCGTTCCTGTCAGAAACTCTTCTAATGTTTTTTCCAATTGGGTTTCGTATCTTAGCCTGTTCGTATAAAAAAACACTTTTTCTTCCTGCTCCGGGAAAAAATTAATATGTACTGTAACTGCCTGCTTCTTTTTTAATGCATACGCTGCAATCCGGCTTACTTGAAAAACAGGAATACCTGAAATCCCATATTCTGTAAACTGCAATTCCCCGCTTTCACAGGCTGTTTCTTCTCCATCCAGCATAAGCTTTATATCAGCATGGCACCTTACTCCTGCAAGAGCCTTTATAAAACGTTCATTTGATTTAAGTTGAACAAGCCCCGGAACCACCGGCTTAATCCTGTGCCCAAATCCTTTTGCAATTTCATACCCGACAGTTCCATCTCCTTTTTTCAGGGAAGCCGGACTTCCACAGGATAAAATCAGTCTGTCAAAATAATATGTTTTTCCTTCTTTATCCTTTATCTGAAAGCCTTCACCCTCGCCCAGACAGGCCGCTTCTGTGATTTCCGTACCTGTTATCACCTTAACCCGGCACCGCCCAAGTTCCATTCGCAAAATATCCAATACTGTTGATGCCTGTTCTGAATAAGGATAAACGTACCCGTTTTTGCTTTTAACCATCAGCCCCAGGCTTTCAAAAAAAGAAATTGTCTCCCAAACCGGAAATAAATCAAATTGTTTTTGAAGTTTTACTTTATCTTCACAAAAGTACTGCCCCAGATCAAATTCCAGATTAGTTAAATTACACTTTCCGTTTCCAGTAGCAAGTATTTTTTTCCCTACTCTGTCATTTTTTTCAAATAGCGTAACTTCAGCTCCATTTCTGGCTGCCGCTATGGCGGCTGTCATTCCGGACGCTCCCGCTCCGATTATTGCTATCGCTATTTTTTTCTCCATCTATCTCCTCATTTCTTCCATTTTCACGTGTAAAAATATTTCATAAAATGTTATCTTTACTAATTACTATAATAC